>JAKMCW010000031.1 GCA_022428205.1 Flavobacteriales bacterium | reverse complement strand
CTCTGCCGCCCAACAGGACGGCGATGAGTTGTTCGAGCACCACAGGATCGTGGCCGATAAAGGCCAGGCGCTCTTGCGCGTCGACAAATTCCTGACCAACCTGTTGCCCAACACTTCCCGAAGCCGCCTGCAGATGGCCGCCAAAAGCGGGTATGTGCGGGTCAATGGTGCCGCCGTCAAGTCCAACTACAAGGTGCGCCCCGCGGACGTTGTGACCTTGGAGTTGCCACAGCCGGTGCACGAGTTTGAACTGCTGGCCGAGGACATTCCGCTGGACATCCGTTACGAGGACACAGAGGTGGCCCTCATCCACAAGCCAGCTGGCCTCGTCGTTCACCCCGGCGTGGGCAATTACACGGGCACTTTGGTCAATGGCCTGCTGCACCACTTTGCCCAGTTGCCCACGGCAGAGGGTCAGCCTGCCCCGCGTCCAGGGTTGGTGCACCGCCTAGACAAGGACACCACAGGCTTGATGGTGATTGGCAAGACAGAAAACGCCATGGTGAGTTTGAGCGAGCAGTTCTTTGAGCGCACCACAGAGCGCCGTTACCATGCCTTGGTGTGGGGCGATGTGGACGGGGATGGCAAGGTAGAAGGACACATTGGCCGGTCTTACAAAGACCGCAAGGTGCAGGCGGTGTTTCCTGACGGAGCAGAAGGCAAGCATGCCGTCACGCATTACCGTGTGTTGGAACGCCTCGGCCCGGTCACCCTCGTGGAGTGCAAACTCGAGACGGGCCGCACCCACCAGATTCGGGTGCACATGCAACACATCGGACATCCGCTCTTCGGAGACAAGACCTATGGGGGCGCACAAATTGTCAAGGGCCTCCCCAGCGGCAAGTACAACCAGTTTGTCCAAAACAGCTTCGACATTCTGCCCCGGCAGGCGCTCCATGCGAAGTCCCTCGGTTTTACCCACCCAGGAACAGGAGAATTCATGCAATTCGAGAGCGAACTCCCGGAGGACATGACGACGGTATTGGCGCGTTGGCGCCGCTACCTCGGGGCCACTGCAGCGCCCTGAATCAGTCGAGTTTCAAGCGCAGCGCGCGCGGCAAGGCTTCCACCGGGATGGCAAACCCGATGCCGTCCACTTCCATGGCCACGAGCTTTGCGTTGACGACGCCCAACCAACGTCCTTGTTCATCAAGGAGCGCCCCGCCACTGTTTCCGGGAGAGATGGAGACATCCGTTTGAAGGCGTTGCTCCATCCCTTTGCCACGGCGACTGGAAATGATGCCCCGCGTCACCGTGGCGTCGAGGCCTTGGTCGTAGGGTGTGCCCACAGCATACACCGCATCGCCAATGTCGACCGGGTCATTTGTCGGTCGCAAGGCCAACGCGGACAGTCCGGTGGTGTCGACTTTGAGCAAAGCCACATCGACCACGGGATCCCAGCGAACGATGTTGGCGGGCAAGGAGGTGCCGTCCGCAAAGTGCACTTCATACTGGGCTGTGGTGTCGTCTACAACGTGGTGATTGGTCACAATCCAGCCCTCGGAAGCGAGGATGCAGCCGCTGCCATGTCCCCCTTCGGAAGTGACGGTGACCACCGCGTCGAGGGTCTCGCTGATGCGACGCTCGCCACCAAATTGGGCTGCCAGACTCAATGTGTCCCAGTCGGCTTTCCATTCGGCCTCCACATCTCGGCTGGTTTCTGCCTCCCAATTGAGCCCTGTCTCTCCATCGATTACGGTGACCAGGGCGTCGAGCAGACAGTCGTTGAGCAAATCGCGCCTCAAGCCTTCTCCGATGACGAAACCGCTCCAAGTGGAAGACGACGTTATCCTGACCGTGTCAGTCGCCATGGCGTATGGATTGTGTATGGCCCAGGCGGTTTTGACGTCATAGCGGAGCATGCCGCCAGCACGGTGTTCCATGACGTGCTCGATGGCACAGGAAAGCTCTCCTTTCTCTACATCGGAAAAGAGGGTGTTGGATTCGGGCAGGAAGCCATGGTCGATGAGCAGTTGCCGCGGCGCGGCATCGAGGTTGCTGTCTGTGAGTTTGATCGCGTCCTCATCGCCGCTCAAGTAGTTGTCGCGGCCTTCCAAATAGGCGGAATAGTCCTCGTAGTAGGTCCACTCATAATGCCCAGAATCAATGGCGAGGTCCACGGTATGCATGTCCACCAAAGGTTGATCTTCCCTGCGGGTTGGAATGGCACGCAGTGCGGGTCCTTCCAAGGTCTTTGCGTACACCTTTTTGGGAGGGAAAAGCAGTCCGAGGGCGTTGTAGAAAGCGGTGAAAAATCCACCGACAATAAGGCCTGTCTGGTCTCCAGGGATGCCCACGGCGATGGCTGCGATGCCGGCTACAGTCAACCCAGCATCCACCCATTTTAGGGGGTTGCGTCGCGAAGGCAGTACCGGCACGACGTCAGGCAAATGGCCGTCACATTCAAAGCGGACCAGGTGGTAAGGCTCCACATTGGCCAGTTCCAATTGGACCGAATCTATGCCCCGTTCGCCCCAATTGACGCCGTCGCTGGTCAAGCCGGCATCTTGGTAAACGCGCACGCTGTCCAAGGTCGACGTGGCCATCACATCCATCTCTGTAGTGAAATTCAGCACGGAACAGCCGCTTCCTCCGGCAGCGAGCAAGAGGACGAGCAGAATGGGGGTGAGGCGCACTTGGACCTGACTCATTCAGCGAGACCGAACATGAATCCGAATCCGCCGACGACGTAGGCGGCGTATGGACCGACGCCGCCGCCGAGCTTGGTAAACAGTCCAAATCCAGCACCGGCGCCCAAGGTGGTCATGCCGCGCCATGCCACCTCCAGTCCGATGGGCCGCGCGTCTGAGCCCTCTTCAGAGAGTTCCGTGGCGTATTCCTGAAGGTAGGGGCCGGCATTGGTGAAGATCAAGATGTCGGCATACACTTCCATAAAGGAACTACCACGCTGTTGCTTTGCGCCGTTTTTGCCGCCGGTATAAAGCTGTAGGTCCAAGTTTCGTGCGCGCATCATACTGGCTCCGATGGCGATCTCACCATAGCTCACTCCGCCGTTAATTTCGGGACGGTTTTGGTAGCCTACACCGCCATGGAGGCAGAAGTAGGTTGTCCGGGGAAGGTCGTAATTGGTTACGTATACTGTGCGTTCATTGGCACCGCTCGCCACGCTTTTCAGGCTGATCTTGTTTTCCTTGGACTTGACCTTGCTGCTCAGTACATAATGGCCGCGCAGTCGCCACGGACGAGAAGCGGGCTTGGTGCCATTTACATAGAGGCTGTCCTCTTCGGGAGCGAGCAGCGCCGTTCCGAGAATGCTGGTCGACAGGTCTATTTTGGCCTTGCCGGGAATCCAGTAGTCGAAACCGAGGCCGTGCATGCTTCCGTTGAGGGTGCCGCCCCAGGACATCCACAGGGATTTGATGTCCTCGGAACTGTCGGAAACAACCTCATATTCGATTTCGGAGCCGTCGTCAAAGCTGGCCACTTGGCGTTGTGCCGTGGCGCTGAAACTTGCAAGGATGAGTGTGGATAGAATGAGTCGCGCGTTCATGATCAAAACCGGATACGCAATCCAGGGCCGATGGCCGATGGGTTGAAGGTCAAGGGTTGGATGTCAATGTAAGTGGGGTGGGTAGCGTCCCCGATGAGCCCATTGTGGAGCTCCACTGTTTTGGTGAGTTTGTTGTTGGCGATGAAGCCCGTTGCCAAGTATCCAACACCACAGTAAATCGGCCATTGGTAGACTTGGAACCACCCAAGTTCTTCGCCGGTCACCTCGTCCACCGCGTCGCTAAAAACTGCTGAAATAAGCGTCACCGAGGTCGCGAATGCGAGCGCCTGACTGATGGCCCCCAAGGTTTGGAAGGACTTGAACTCTTTTTGCACGGCATCGACTTCGCTGAGGTGCTTGCCCATGCGGCGCCCTAGGAAGCCCATGCGCTGTTCCGTGCCTCCAGCCAATTGGAAGAACATCCGGCTGTTGGATCGGGCCGATCCGTCTGTGTAATAGGTTGTGGAGGTCTGAGTGCTGAGAATGATGGGCAAGTCGCGCTGGGCGTCCAGTTCAAGGGGGCCAATGAGCCCGATGAACGCGAAAAAGTAAGTCAGGTTACGCATCATTTCCGCAAATTTAATGGGTCGTTTTCATGCAACCATTGCGTCAGTTTCTTGCTTGTAGCGTCTCCAATTTATTGGTGGTCGTCTCCCAGTCGTTGAGGGCTTCTTGGAGGGCCGTTTGGACTTTTTCAAATTGGTATGCCATGTCGACACTGGCCATACGGTCATCTGGATCGAGTGCAGCCATGTCCTCATTGAGTTTGGCTTCCTGCCCTTCAAGCTCGGCGATTTGCTTTTCCAGTTTGCTGATGCGGTTGTTGAGCTTGCGCATGGCCTTCTGGTCTTCATAAGCCTGCTTGCCGTCCTCTTTAGACTCAGCCTTGGCTTTGGCCTTGCTCTTTCCTTGGGTGTCTTTTCCGCCGGGGTTGCCGGAAGGACCATCGCCGCGGCCAGCTTCGTACGCTGCGATGGTGTCTGATCGCTTTTCTATGAGGAATTGCTGGATGTCGCCGATGTATTGACGCAGTCCTGTTGGCGTGACTTCGTAGACGAGTTCGGTGAGTCCCGTGAGAAAGTCACGGTCGTGAGAGACGACAATCAAGGTGCCATCGTAGTGCATCAGCGCCTGCTTCAACACGTCTTTGGCTTTCATGTCGAGGTGGTTGGTGGGCTCGTCGAGGACCAAGAGGTTGTAGGGGTGCAGGAGCAATTTGCACAGAGCGAGGCGGGCCTTTTCACCTCCGGACAGCACCTTGACTTTCTTGTCGACATCCTCGCCGCTGAAGAGGAAAGAGCCGAGCAGGGCCCTCACCCTTTTGCGCACGTCACCTGTGGCTTCGTTGTCGATGGTCTCAAAAACGGTCAAATCGCCATCGAGCTCGTCGCTTTGGTTCTGGGCGTAATAGCCCACGTCCACGTTGTGGCCGAGTTGACAGGTGCCTTCTGCTTCGAGCTCGCCCAGCAAAATGCGTGTTAGGGTCGTTTTTCCCGCACCGTTCTTGCCAACGAGCGCCACTTTGTCTTGACGCGCGATCATCAAATCAACAGCGCGAAACACCTCGAGGGCGTCGAACCTTTTGGTCAACCCTTCTGCTTCGACCACCACTTTGCCAGCCCGCGGGGCGGGGGGGAAGCGAAAGCGCATTTCGGCGTTTTCGAACTGGTCCACTTCGATGCGTTCCATCTTGTCGAGCTTCTTGATGAGGCTCTGTGCAAAGGCGGCCTTGTTCTTCTTTGCGCGAAACTTGTTGATGAGCTCCTCGGTGTGGGCGATGTCTTTCTGTTGTTGCTTCGCGGCCTGCTCTTGACGGGCAAACTCCTCTTCGCGCCAAGCCATGTATTTGCTGTAAGACGCTTTGTGGTCGTGCACCCGGGTCGATGTGATCTCGACGGTGCGGTCGGTGACATTGTCGAGGAAGGTCCGGTCGTGCGAAATCAGCACCATGGCGCCAGGATAGAACTTCAGAAAGCCTTCCAGCCATTCAATGGATTCGATGTCGAGGTGGTTGGTGGGCTCGTCGAGCAGCAGCAAGTCAGGGGAGACGAGCAACAGCTTGCCCAGCTCGACCCGCATCTTCCAACCACCACTGAACTCATTCATTTTGCGGTCCATGTCACTGGGGCGGAAACCCAGACCTTGAAGGACGCGCTGTGTTTGCTCTTCCTTGGCGCCAGTGCCCATGAGTGCGAGCTGATCATTGGCTTCGCTCAGCCGGTCTATGAGCTGCGCATAGGCATCGCTTTCATAGTCCGTGCGTTCAGCAATTTCATGGGAGATCCGCTCAACTTCAGCCTCTAATTCTTGGTACACAGCAAAGGCACTCTGGGCCTCTTCGAGCACGGTGGCGTCCTCGTTGTGTTCCATCTCCTGGGGGAGGTAACCAATCCTGTAGTCCTTAGGGGTGCTGACCTGTCCTTCGCTTGGATTCTGTTCGGCAGCAATGATCTTGAGTAGGGTAGATTTTCCAGCGCCGTTTCTTCCGACGAGGCCAATGCGGTCCTTTCCGCCTACAGCAAGGGAGATGTTCTCGAAAAGGGTGCGCTCTCCGAAGTGGACACCGATTTGACTGAGATTGAGCATGGCGAAATAGGGGGTAGCAAAAACGCCCACAAAGGTGGGCGTTTTCGAGGTGGGATTGTCCTTTGAGGATCAGTAATGCCAGAGGTCGTGCTCAATCGTGAAGAGCTCGTCCTTGATGCGCTCAGATTCGAGCAGTGCATCGAGTCCTTGGGCGTAATCCGTGATTGAACGGTCAAAGACGTTGGTCTCTTTGATGATGTAGCTCGAGAAGTAACGCTTCTGGAAGATTTCCTCAAACGTGCGGCGCTGGGCGTCGTTCTCATAATTGTAGCACTCCGCGTTGGCAAACACGTAGCGGCACTCGGGGTAATACAACCAAAACAGCGGTGCCAAACCTTGGGAGTTGCCCTCATCGTCTTTCTTCTCGATGATGGGGGCCAAACCGATGATGCGGATGTGGCGGGTGCTGCGTTGGCGGTCCCAAACCCAATCTTCTTTGACGCGGTAGCGGACAATGTCTTGACTGTTGATGCTCGTCTTTGCCTCCATAGAGCCAATGACTTCACCCGTGACCGGATCAAACTGAGGAATGATGACGGTCGGGTTGAGCATGGAGTCCACTTGGCTTGGGCTCAACGGGAAGCGGAACTCATCGTCCTTACCCGCGGGTCCTGTGCCATAGGCGGTGAGCGACCCCTCCACTTCCAATGCGTAGCGGATCACATCAAAGAGGTTCTTGCGGTCCTCGATGGGGTCCACCGGGAAGTAGAACATTTGATTGATCTTCTGACGAAGGTCAATGTCTTGCCAGATGCGCCGCACGTACATCACATCAGCCTCCCGAAGGTGAGGGTAGGGAATGACGCGCTTGGTCAAGTTGGTTTCCTTGACGTAGGCACCGTCCAGGACGGTTTGGACCTGGGCGTCGGTCGGGGTACAGACCAAAGCGGTCAGTGCCACGAGCATGAGATGTCGAACGGTCTTCATCATGATCAAATCACTTTGAGTTTCATGGTGGGCAACGCACGCTCCGTGCCGTCAGGCATGGAAACGACGATGTCCTCAATATACACAACTGAGCCACGGCCAACTGAGCGGAATAGCTCTTTCATGTTGGAAGTCACCATGTTGGAACTGCTGCTCTGCTCTACAAAGGTGCCGCCTTTGGTGACGGTCACATTGAACCGCTTCACCCTGACTTCAACGTCGAAGTCGAAGTTCTCCATGAGAGCACCCACGGAAGGGGCGTTCTCGAGCAACACCTTCGTAATGGTCTTGTCAGAAGGGCTTTTTCCCGCAAATCGGGGAGAAGGGTCTGGAATCCGCTTTACGCGGAATTCACGGCCAGGCAAGGTCTTCTTGCTGCCGTCGGGAAGCGTAGCAGACACGACGATTTCAGCATCTACGCCCGCACCAGGCTCGACGATATAGGTCTCTCCGTCGGGCTTGATCTTGTGTCCGCCTGTGATGCGGACGTCCAACTTGTCACTGCTGACACCAGGAACGGAAATCTCCACGGGGTTGGGTACGCCACGGTAGAATACGTTCATCTTGGTCGGGCTCACAACGAGAGCGGGCTCGGCCACCGTAAATTCTGGCGTGTAGAACGGGTAGTCTCCAACGTTTCCATCGGGACCTTGGAATCGAATCAGACCCTTGTAGTTGCGCTCTCCCAAGGACATGCCTTTGGTGGAGATGCGCAGCTTGCCCAAACCGCCTTCGATAGAAAGCGGATCCTTGCCGTCGTATGCGAGCAGGGTGCTGTCGCGGCCGTTGAACTCGCGTTCATCGACATAGATGTTTGGACTGTTGGTGGCGTCGAAGGCCGCCAAGAGGATGTCCGCACGGAAGCTGTCTCCACGCAAGATGTAGTTGCTCTCAGGCACAACCAGTGGCATGAGGTTGGTGAACTTGTAGCTCTTCCCTTCGATGCCGGACATGAGTTCGGTCATGAGGTTAGACTTCGCGTTCTCTACATCAATCTGCAGCTTGGACAAGATGGGGATGACCGCAGCGAGGGGAACATCAAAGAAATTCGCGGCTTCCCACAGTACTTCTTTGCCGTCTTCCATCTCCTTCTCGTAAACGAAGGTTTGGTCAAAGGACGCCTTGAGGCCGGGAGACACCTTGAATTCATTGCCAACGAAGTCGGTGAATTGAAGGTTTTTGAGTTCATCCTTGAAGCCTTCGAGTTTTTCCCTCAACTCTTTGGCAGTGAACTCACCGGATTTAGGATCGCCAGGTTCACCACCTACGAGATAGGAGGTGATCTCTTGGTACTCGTCTTTCTTCTCGAAATGCGCAATGCTGAGAACGGTATCGCGCCGTGAGAGCTTGTCTTGTGCGATGTACTTGGACAAATCACCGCCAGACTCTACCACTTCACGTTCACCGCTTGCTACAGCCAGAATGTTGGCCTTGAGCTGGGTGATGTGGTCGTAAAGTTCGTTGGCTTTCTGGTCGATGTCCTTGGCGGCATCGTAGTAAGGCTTGACCTTTTGCTGGTCTTGGAGGTATTTAGCCTCGAATTCCAACATGGTCTCCTTGGACTTGCTTTGGATGGTTTGATCGGTCTTTCTCAGACCTTTCTCCACCTTGACAAATCCATTTAGAATCTCCTTGGAGATGTTGAGTGCCAAAAGGGCCGTCAGGACGAGGTACATCATCCCGATCATCTTCTGACGCGGCGTTTCCTTCGCTCCTGCCATGATCTATTGTGAGAGGGTCAGGGGAGGATCAGCTGCGTGAGCTGCCCATAGCGTTCAACATGTTCGCATACACCGTGTTGAGGGCTTCCAGGTTGGAAGAGAGCTCAGCGATGTTCTCCTTGTATTTCTTCGTGTCTTCAACGCTGTCGTTGAGGTTCTGAACGAGTGAACCCATGCCTTCAAACAATTGACGGCTGGTTTCCATTTGTTGCAGTTGGGCCTCGTACATGCCGTTGAGGCTGCCGAGGTTTTCGTTCATCTTTTGCAACTGCTCACCAGCTGCAACACTCATTTCCTTGTTGTCGGAGAGTCCGGTGAGGGATTCACTGACCTGTGAATAGGTGTCGGTGAGTCCGTTGACCTTTTCAGTCGCAGTGCGGAGCGCACCTCCATATTCTGAGGTGGCAGCAGCAGCGTCGGTGACTTCACTCAGTGAATTGGCTTGATCGCCCAGGTGACGCATACCGTCTCCCAGTCTCGAAAGCACTGCGTTGTCGATGCCCACATCCTTGAGCATGTCGTCCAATTGGTCGACGGGCTTTTTGGGACCTGCTTCACCGTCCTCATCCGCGAGTTCGGGATAGACCAATTCCCACTTTGGATCTTTGTGGGGGGGTTCAAAAGCCGACATGAAGAAGATGAATGCCTCGGTACCCAATCCGATGATGAGCATTTCGGAAGCGCCTTCCCAGTGCTCAATCTTGAACAGAGCACCTACGATGACGATCGCAGCACCCCATCCATAGAGTTTGGACATGAACGACTTCCAGGCTTTACCGCCAATTCCACCGTTCTTTTTCTTCTTCTTGTTCGTCTTCTTTGCCATGGTAATGCAGGTTTTGATCTGATTGGTGGGAGCGGGTTTCATGCGCTCAGGCATCCACCAAGGATGAGGGATTAATTAAAGTCTTCGGGGTCTACGTTCTTTCCACGCCCGAGGTAACTCATGGCGCTGCGGAAACCGATGTAGGCCTTTGCCGTGTCTTGGTACTCGAAAGAACGCGTACCTGTCTGGCAGAAGTATCCGATGTCTTTCCAGCTTCCGCCGCGAATGACCTTCCGCTTCAAGCTCGGGGGGTCGTCGGCAGCTGCATGGTATTCGTATTCGGGACTCATGTCATGACTGAAGTCATAAACCGTTTCGTCAAATGCAGTGTTCGTCCACTCGGCTACGTTTCCAGCCATTTGGTACAAGCCATAGTCGTTGGGGCTGTAGCTTTCGATGGGCACGGTTTGGCAACCGGCGTCTTCCACGTAGTCACCACGCATGGGCTTGAAGTTGGCCAATGGGCATCCGTAGATGTTCCGGATGTACGGACCACCCCATGGGAAAGGGGCGAGGTCTAAACCACCACGGGCCGCAAACTCCCACTCCGCCTCTGAAGGCAAGCGGAACTTCTGTACCATGGTTTCACCGTTGGTCTTTTTCCAAGTAGCGAGCAATTGCGTCCTCCAAGCGTTGAAGGCGCGGGCCTGGCCCCAAGTGACACCTACCACAGGGTAGTCATCATATGCGGGGTGCCAGAAGTACGTCTCCGTCATGGGCTCATTATAGCCGTATGTGAAGTCGCGGATCCAGCACAGGGTGTCGGGATACACATTGGTGTTCTCCTCGATCACGAACTGTGACCGATCACTGTGGCCCCGAACACTGTGCAACTGACCCAATTGGTTGGGCTCGTTGATTTCGAAGTCAAGACCGCCTTTGTTGGCCGCAGCTTGGAGGTTGATCCAGAAATACTTGAAGTTGAGCTTCCGAGTGTCTAGCTGTTTCTCATCATAGAAACGGTCAGATCCCTGGTAGTAGAACTCGTCGTAGAGCGCGTCGAAAATGTCTTCGTTTTCCCAATCGATGGGCTCCTCCCAATTCAGGATATATCCTTTGTTGACAAACCGGTCGAGCTCTCGGCCTTGGGCGTCCTCCGTCGTGAAGTACTCTTCGAAGTCGTTTTCCTGGAGCACATCGCGGAACAAGCTGTCCCGGACGTAATTCACGAATTGACGGTACTCGTTGTTCGAGATCTCGTGGATGTCGATGTAAAAGGCGGGAATGGTCACCGTCTTGGACCGGGCGGTCAGGGCGTAGGGTACGTCCTGATCACTGGGACCCATTGTGAAGGAGCCGTAGTGGATGTAGTTCATCCCATAGGGATTGACTTGCACCCAATCTTCTCGCGGGTACACGCCCACCAGCTCACCAGCAGGGCCACCGTAGCAGCCGGCCAATGCGAAGGCACAAAAGGCGATAAACGCAGCGTTTCTCATGGTTTCTATCCTTTGTCGAACGTGATTCCGATCGGTATTCACGGGTTGCAGGTCCCGGGGATACGCAGGAATTAACGTGCAGGTTTCGTCATTTCGTGCATTCGGCTTACAGGAAGCGCGGATTTACGTGACGGGTCTGCATCGGAATGCGTTCGAAGTTGAACATATACGAGACGAATAATTCGTGTGACCCACTGCTGTAGTTGGTCAACTCACTTACTGTAGCGTCATAGCTGTATCCGAAGCGGAAAATCTGCTCAGAACGGGTCAGCTTTTCGTTTTTGGTGGTGCCGTACTCAAATCCGAGCACGGGGGCCACGGCATCGCCTGGGCGGAAGGAAACACCACCGTAAAGGAGGTCGTTCCACAACACGTTGGCGTGAATGTCCACTGTGGTGGCATTCAGGTCCGTCTTGGCGAGGAGGTGTGAGCGCAAGCGCAGGGATCCATCTCCCAAGCCTTGCTCATAGCCGGCTTGTAGGTAGAGGTGGCGTACACTTGAAATGTTGAGGTCCTTGAGGTCGGTGGCGGCGATGCGCGTGGTGCTGATGCCGGCGTAATAGCTGCCGGGCACCCGGTACATCACGCCCAAGTCGGCGTCAACGGTCGTTCCGCTCTTGGAGCTTTGTGGGATGACGGCATCGCCTTCATCGATGTAGACCCACTCGTTGCCGAGGGTCTTGCCCATGTAGTTAGCGGCGAGACCGAGGCTCAAGATGCCGCCATTGGCATCGGGCTCCATGTGGTAGGCGTAAGCCAACTTGACCACGGTGTTCTCTTCTTGGCCCAGCTTGTCTTGGAAGAAGCTCAAGCCGATGCCTCCGGGGATGAACCCGGGCTTACCGTTGTATTGGACGAGGGTCGTCTGAGGGTTGGTCTCAAGCCCATTCCACTGGTCCCGATAAAAGGCACTGACGTACTGTAAGCGCTCCGCACCCGCAAACGCGGGGTTGAAGGACAGCCTGTCCTGGTAGAATTGGGTGAGTTGTGGGTCCTGTTGGGCCGCAGCCGTGAGGCTGAAGAGGACTACAGACAGTGCGAGCAGTTGGCGATTCATTCCAATCAGCTGATTTTCAAACGGTTCCTTGCTAAAGTCACCCGAGGGTGGTCGGCTAATATACCGAAAATGACCAAGGATTACGCCTGCAAACTGCATTATCCCTGCCTCATCGTTGATTTCCAACGGATGACAATGAAGGATGGCGCGTGCAATGCCCGCTCACTGCTGAGGAGTGGGCGCTTTAAGCTGGCTTCGTTCAGGATAGCTTTTGCTGGGTGCGCCACCAGCGGTCCGGAAGCTGACCTTCTGCAGCCAATTGGTAATCGGCATATGTGCAGGGGACCAGCAGCACGCGGCCTTTTCGGTTGCCCGATCCAGGCGTGGGAATGTCCATCCACCAACGGTCACTGCGCGGGCTCTTGTAAAAGACGACCTCGTGGTCTTGGTCCTCGAGCATGACCCGATACTGCACATAGTCATCGGTCGTGCCTCTCGGGTGATCACCCATGCGGTGCATCACCCCCTCCAGAAAGCACCAAACGGCTTCGGCCATCAATTGTCCACCGCGGCCATCTCCGTCCTTAGAGGGGTCGTGTTCGAAAAATCCGACGGCAGACAACCGGTCGCTGTACCCGGCATAGCGCGCCAGTTGACAGAACTCCTCACCGATGAGGCCATTGGGTCGGGCTTGGTGGGTAGCAGGGTGGTCGGCTGCGCGCACTGCGCTGGCGTCGAAAGAGACGAGGTCTGCGTCCCGCAGCACGGGTTCTGCGATGGCAAGCTCTGCGCGGAGTTGGCCGAGGCGGATGTTGTCGAAGTGCATTCGGTTCATCAGCTGAAGGCTGTCTCCGTCCACGAGGTAGCGCTGGTGACCGAGGGTATTGAGGTCAAACAGGTGCCCCCCTTCGGGCAGGATCAGCTGGTTCAACCAGTTGCGTCCGTCCACGACTTGAGGGTCGCCCCCAAAGTCCACCGAAGCGTCGACCACTGCCACATTGATGGGGCGGTCTTGACCAGCAAAGGCCTTGTACATAGGGATGGTCTGGACTTGTGATCCTCCGATGACCACAGGGATGATGCCACGCATCATGAGCTCTTGACACACCACATCCAAGGCGGCCATGGTGTCCTCTGGCGTCTGTCCTGCGGTGATGTTGCCAAGGTCGGCTACTGAGGCCCAGCGGTCCATCGCGGTGAGGCCGTAAAATTTGCCCCTTACCCATTCGGCCGCACGGTCGGTCTGCGCGCCGTCAGCGCTTCCGCGCCGGTCCATCACCCCCACGAGGGCGGCAACGCAACCGTCTAGGTCAGGACGTTCTCCTGCGCGGTGGATGCGCAAGACATCCCGCATGCGGTCGACGCCGTCCGAAATGTCGAACAGGCCGGCTTCGGTGGGTTCAACCCAATCAAAGATGGACTCCATAGAACGGCAAGCTAATCGCCGCCGTCAGGACTTTTTCTTGGCCTTGGGAGACTTTTTCGCCGTTCCCTTGATGATTTCCTGAGCGCGGGCCCAGTCCATCTCCAAGATCTTCTCTCCGACAGGGATGCGGACGGACTTTTTCTCGGCTACGAGGTAGTACTGGCGGCCCTTCAAGCGGATGGTCCACTTGTCGTCTTCGGCAAACGCCTTGATCACACCTGCCTTCAATTGTTCGACACGCGCCCAGTCGATGCTGTCGACGTCTTCGCCTTTCGGAATCTTGACGTTGTCCTTGCCCGCCTTGATGTACGGTCCCCAGCGGCCCATGATGATGCGGGTATCGGGATCCTCGTCAAAGGTCTTGAGCAGCGCTTTGGCATCGGCCTCCCGCTTCGCCTTGACCATTTCAATGGCGTAGTCCAAGGGGATATCGTACGGCGTGTATTCGCTGTCTTTGGGGATGCTGACGAACTTTCCGTCGTGGCGCACATAGGGGCCGAAACGGCCGATCGCCGCCACAACCTTCTTGTCTTCGAAGGTGCCCAGGTCGCGCGGAAGTTCGAAGAGCTTGAGCGCTTCCTCCAGCGTGATGCCTTCGAGGGTCTGTCCCTTGAGCAAGGAAGCAAATTGCTTTTCCTCATCGTCGGGTGCCCCAATCTGTGCCAAGGGGCCATAACGGCCGATGCGGACCAGGACCATCTTGCCCGATGCAGGGTCGACGCCCAGTTCGCGCTCACCACTGGCGCGTTCTGCGTTCTCCGTGGTCTCTTGAATCTGGGTGTTGAAGGGCGTGTAAAAGGCCTTCACCATCCGCTGCCAATCGTCTTTTCCGGCGGCGATGTCGTCAAACTCCTGTTCGACCTTGGCGGTGAACTGGAAGTCCATGATGGACGCGAAGTGTTCCTGGAGGAAGTCGGTGACCACATTGCCGATGTCCGTAGGGAACATCTTGTTGCGCTCAGACCCAGCCATTTCCTTCTCTTTCTCGGAGAGCACAGAGCCGTCGGCCTGAAGGGTCATGGAGTTGAATTCCCGCTCCTTGCCTTCGCGGTCTTCTTTGACCACATATCCGCGTTTCTGGATGGTGGCGATGGTGCTGGCGTAGGTAGAGGGACGTCCGATTTGGAGTTCTTCGAGCTTCTTGACCAGTGCAGCCTCGCTGAAACGGGCTGTGGCCTTCGTAAACCGCTCGGTGGCCTTCATCTCCTTTAGGTTGAGAGCGGCGCCTTGGTCCATGCGCGGTAGCATGCCCCGTTCTTCCTTTTCTTCGTCGGTGCCTTCGAGGTAAACCTTCATGAAACCGTCGAACTGAATGGCTTCGCCGCGGGCGACGAGCATCTCTTCACGGCCGGGCAGGTGGATGTCCACCGTGGTTTTTTCGATGATGGCCTCCGCCATCTGGCTGGCGAGGGTGCGCTTGAAAATCAACTGGTACAAGCGCTGCTCATCGGACTCTCCGGACACCTCAGTGCGCCCGAGATCGGTGGGGCGAATCGCTTCGTGTGCCTCTTGTGCACCGGCGTTCTTCGTCTTGAAGGTGCGGAGCATGTGGTATTCCTCACCATAAGTGCCGAGGATATGGGCTTTGGCGCCATCAAGGGCGACGTCCGACAAGTTTGTTGAGTCGGTACGCATGTAGGTGATGCGACCGCTTTCGTAGAGGCGCTGAGCCACTTGCATGGTGCGGGACACCGTGAATCCCAACTTCCTTGCAGCTTCCTGTTGGAGTGTAGAGGTGGTGAAGGGGGCAGCGGGCTTCCGCTTGGTGGGCTTTCGTTCTACACGGTCAGCTTTGAGGTTCGCACCATGTGCTGACTTCAAGATGGCCTCGGTTGTTTCCGGATCGCCAATGCGCTTGTTGAGGTCCGCTTTGAATCCTTGGCCGGCCGTTTCGAGTTGGGCAGACACCTTATAGTAACCCTCAGGTTGGAAGGAGAGGATTTCACGCTCCCGGTCCACAATGAGTCGGACGGTGACGCTCTGCACCCGTCCAGCAGAAAGCGAGGGACGGACCTTCTTCCATAAGACCGGAGAAAGCTCGTAGCCCACAAGGCGGTCGAGGACCCGTCGGGCCTGCTGGGCCATGACCAAGGGCATGTTGACCTCTCTGGGATTCTCGATGGCTTTCAGGATCGCGTTTTTGGTGATCTCCGAAAAAACGATGCGCTTGGTCTTCTGCTCGGGGAGTTGAAGGGCCTCCTGCAAGTGCCAGCTGATGGCCTCTCCTTCGCGGTCCTCATCCGTCGCGAGCCAGACGGTCTGTGCAGCCTTGGCGAGTTTCTTGAGTTCGGAGAACCGGCCTTTGTCGGCGGTGAGCTCGTAGGTAGGCATGAACCCATTCTCTACATCGACGGCCAGCTGTCCACCGGGCAAATCCCGGATGTGTCCGTAGCTAGAGCGCACTACGTAATCACCACCGAGGTATCCTTCAATGGTCTTGGCCTTGGCCGGCGACTCTACTATGACGAGGTTCTTGCTCATTATTGAGTGGATTCGAATTGGCAAAGGAAGCGACAAACTCTGATTTCCAATGCGGCAGGGGTGTACTTGTCATTTGTCAGAAAAGTTTCAGCCGCTACCGCCGTAGGCGCAGGGAAATTTGGCGAGGCCTGAACTGACACGTTGTCAGGTTTGGGGTAGTTTTGTCTCCCACTGCATTGATTTTTCACGATGAGACCTGGCAACCATACGATTGATGAACAGCGACAGGGTGAGGCCGTTGGTCCTCGCCCCGGTGGCGAAGGTGGGCGCAAGCTGTACTTGGAGAGCTACGGTTGTCAGATGAACTTCAGCGACAGCGAAATCGTCGCGAGCATTTTGGCCGAAGCCGGGTACTCTACGACGCAACAGGAGGCCGAAGCGGATTTGATTCTGCTCAACACGTGCTCTATTCGGGACAATGCAGAACAACGGATCCGACACCGTTTGCAGCACCTCAAGGGAGGTAAGCGCGCCAATCCGAGGTTGAAGGTGGGCATCTTGGGCTGCATGGCGGAGCGCCTGCGCGACCAGTTGTTGGAGGAAGAAAAGCTGGTGGACTTGGTGGTCGGGCCGGATGCCTATCGGGATTTGCCTCGGCTTGTCGACGAAGTAGAAGGAGGACAAAAGGCCGTCAACACCCTGCTCAGCCGGGAGGAGACCTACGCTGAAATTCAGCCTGTGCGCCTGGACGACAAAGGCGTGACGGCGTTTATTTCCATCATGCGTGGTTGCGACAACATGTGCAGTTTCTGTGTGGTTCCCTTTACCCGCGGAAGGGAGCGCAGCAGGGACCCCAAGAGTATCGTGGCGGAGGCTCAGGATCTGTTTGACAGGGGGTACCGCGAAGTCACCCTGCTTGGGCAAAATGTGGACTCGTACAAGTGGAATGTGGATGCCAAGGGACAGGTCAAGGATGAAACGCAGCCCGTGGTGCGTTTTGCCCAATTGATGGACTTGGTGTCCGATGTCAACCCCGATTTGCGGGTGCGCTTTTCGACTTCCCACCCCAAAGACATGACGGATGAAGTGTTGGAAGTCATGGCGCGCAAGGACAACCTGTGCAAGTACATCCACCTCCCGGTACAGTCCGGGGACAGCGATGTTTTGAAACGGATGAACCGGGGCTATACCCGTGAGTGGTACCTCGATCGGATCGCTGCTATTCGCCGGATCATGCCCGATTGTGCCATCAGTACGGACGTGATTGCAGGCTTCTGCGGAGAGACGGAGGCCCAGCACCAGGCCACCCTTTCGTTGATGCGTGAAGTCCGCTACGAAATGGCGTACATGTTCAAATACAGTGAGCGGCCCCGCACCTTGGCCGAACGGAAGTTTGAAGACGATGTCCCCGAGGATGAAAAGGGACGTCGGTTGGCAGAAATCATCGATTTACAGCGTGTGCACAGCCGTGAACGCATGGCAGCCCAGTGCGGCCCAGTATACCGGGTGCTTGTCGAGGGACCGTCAAAGAAGAACAGTGAGGAATTCCAGGGCCGCAACACATACAATGGCGTTGTGGTGTTCCCGAAGGGCGATGCTGAAGTGGGCCAGTATGTCTATGTGAGGACGACCGAATGCATGGCGGTGACCTTGCGCGGGGAGTTGATTACAGAACAAGAAGCCCAACAGGTGGGATACATCGCATGAACCTTCAGAGCGTCAAAACCCGTTTCGGCATCGTGGGCACCAGCCCGGCGCTCGAGCGTGCGCTGGCGACGGCTGTTCGTGTGGCGCCGGCCGACATCACGGTGCTGGTGCGGGGCGAATCCGGCACCGGAAAGGAGGCCCTACCCAGGATCATTCACCACAACAGTGCGCGCAAGCACGGCCCGTACATCGCGGTGAACTGCGGAGCGATTCCAGAGGGCACGATTGACTCAGAACTGTTCGGTCACGAAAAGGGCAGCTTCACTGGGGCCCATGAAGCGCGCAAGGGGTATTTCGAGGAAGCGGACGGCGGTACAGTCTTTCTCGATGAGGTGGGCGAATTGCCTTTGGCCACGCAAGCGCGCCTCCTCCGGATATTGGAGACGGGCGAATACCTGCGCGTGGGCTCCTCGAAAGTCCGCAAGACCGATGTCCGTGTGGTAGCGGCCACCAACCTCGATTTCGATCAGGCGATGGTGGACGGCAAGTTCCGCGAAGACCTCTATTACCGTTTGAACCAGGTGCCGCTCATGTTGCCGCCCTTGCGAGACCGGGGTATGGACATCCACCTGTTGTTCCGCAAGTTTACCGGGGACTTCAGCGAGCGCCACCACATGCCGCCCATCCGATTGGGGCCTGAGGCAGTGGAGTTGCTGCAGCGTTATCCGTGGCCGGGCAATGTGCGCCAGCTCAAGAACATTGCTGAGCAAATCAGCGCGATCGAAACAGAGCGCGCTGTGGATGCAGACCGGCTCTTGGATTACCTCCCAGAGTTGCCGCGCCGAGACCTGGCCAAAATTCCGGCGGACGGGCAGGATGGCGCAGGTCCGGGGTTGAACGAGCGTGAGATCCTCTACAAGCTGCTGTTCGAGATGAAGTCGGACCTGCATGACCTGAAGTCGCTTGTGCTCAAGATGATACAGGAGGGCAAGATCGACGCGGGATCCAGTGAAGACCAGTCTTTGGTCAACAGGGTGTTCGGCGAACAAGAAGGCACGGATTTGTTGCGGCTGCCAGAACGTGCGGGTGCAGAACCTGCATGGGCGCCTGCTGCCTCAGAGGCGCAGGACCCCGACACTTTTGCGGATTCTACAGAGGTGGAGGAATCTCTGTCTTTGTTGGACAGCGAGCGGGAGTTGATTCAGCGGGCTTTGGTCAAGCACGGTCACCGCCGCAAGCAGGCCGCTGCGGAGTTGGGTATTTCCGAACGGACATTGTACCGCAAAATCAAAGAATTCGGCCTCAAATGAAGCAGGTGCTGCATCACATGTGCCTGGCCGCTGTATTGGTGGTGGTGTTGGCAGAGGCGGGTTGCGGTGTCTACACACCATATGGCGCGCAAACAGCAGGAGCACGCACTTTTTCGGTGGGCTATTTCACGCCCATGGCGCCGCTGGCAGGCCCTGAAGTCGGACAGCAGTTTACCGAGGCCTTGAAGGATTTGATCCAACGCCAGAGTACCCTCCAGTGGGTGGCCGAGGGCGGCGATATTCAATACAATGGGCGCATCGTTGGCTACGATGTGTCGACGAGCGCCGTGGCCGGCGGTCAGGAAGTGGCTTCACAAAACCGCCTCACCATGCAGGTCCAAGTCCAGTATGTCCATGTCGTGGAGGATGACCTTGGTTTTGAGCGGACATTCAGTCGTTTTGCTGATTTCCCGGCCACGAGCGACCTGTTTGATGTGGAAACTGAATTGGTGGAGGAGATCAACGAACAACTGACCCAAGAAGTGTTCAACGCGAGCCTCGGAAATTGGTGAGCGGACTTCGCATATTGCGGCACGGATGAACGAATCAACGGAAACGAAGAGGTTGGGCGCACTGCTGGATGCCGTGCGCGGTGGCGATGGTGCCGAGCAGGCCGTCTCTTGGGAAGAATGGGCGGGCACCTTGGACCGCTGGGTGGAGGCCTATCCCGCATTTGGCGCGGGCCGCATGTTGCGTGCCAAGACGGCGCGGGAGACGCGTGCCCTTTCGGCAGCAGACCGGTTGACGGAGGCGGCGGTGTTTTCCTCTGAGCCTGGCCGTTTGTTTGATTTGTTGTTTCGCGCCGGAATCGAAGGGGAAATTGCTTCGTTTGCGCGGGCAGTAGAGGCCCTCGAGCCGGAAGTGGAGGAAGCGGTGCGCCTGCGGTGGCACCCTGTTGGGGAAGAGGAGAAGTCGACAGCTGTCCAAGGGGCAGAGGAGCCCTTGGTCACAGGACCTGAAGCGGGTGGGGAGGAGCGTGTCACGCCTTTGTCAGACTTTGACGAGGCTGAAGTTGAGGAAGCGCAAGAACCTGAAGAGCATGCCGCTGAGGTGGTCATCCCGGAACCGGGCACCTTGGCCCGCGAGGTGGTGCTGGGCGCCATTGAACGCAGCATCGAGAAGGAGATCAGCGACTTGGCTGCGGACGATACAGAGTCAACCGAGGAAGTGTCCGAAGAGGCGGCTTCCGAGGGGGAGCGAACAGGCGGCGGGTTTGCATTTGGTCTCGCTGGCGAAATCGTAGAGGAAACCCCGGCGGATGCAGTGGATGTTTCCGGCCTTTCACCGCTGGCCCGATGGGCGTTTGAGCGGGGCCGAGAAACGGGTTTTGTCGAAGGAGTGGCCGCTCAGCGTTCCTCTGAAAATTTGCGGACGGCGGCCGAGCAAATTGAGGCGGTGATGGATGCCAGTTCAGAAGCCGCGTCTGCGGATGTTGAGTCCGTCCCAGGAGGCCTTGAACAGCAGGCCGCTCTGATCGATTTGTTTATCCGAAACGAGCCCACCATCGGGCCTATACGCCAGGAGGCGGAACACCAAGGCGTCAAGGAATTGGCCAAGGAAAGCCTCGTTGAAGACGCTTCTTTGATCACCGAAACGATGGCGCGGATTTACGCCGGACAAGGGCAAATTGGACGTGCCCGACGTGCTTACAAGCTTTTAGCCTTGAAATACCCGGAGAAAAGCGTTTATTTTGCCGCCCAATCCAAGAAGCTTGGCCGCAAGGCCGCGGATGACTGAAAAACCCTGTCATTCCTCAGCTTACACTGGTTTTGGATTTCAATTGACTACGACATTATGGGCTACATTCTTCTCGTCCTCATCCTGATTATCGCCATTTTGTTGGGCGCTGTGATCCTCGTTCAGAACCCAAAGGGCACCGGTTTGGCCTCTGGATTTGAGTCTGCCGGAAAGATTGGTGGCGTTCAGCGCACCACGGATTTCCTCGAAAAGTCCACGTGGTACCTGACGGTGGCCCTGTTCGTATTGTGCATTGGCGCAACCGGTGCTTTCTCCGGCGGTGCTACCAACACTGGTGGCTTTGAAGAAGAAGAGTTTGTGGCGCCTGCGCCAACAGAAGCGCCGGCCCCTCTTCAGGAGGGCACGCCAGCCAACTGAGCAAAGGCCTCGGGCCTTTCGGAAAATGTCAGCCTGTCAGTCGGGCTGACATTTTTTTTGGCCTGTTCTGCCATTCGGCGTTCTCCCGTGCAGTTTTGTCAGGTGGTGGACCTTCATGCAGGGTTGGCACGGGATTGGCTTTAAGCCTTGCGCCACAGGCACACTATCACATTTACCATCCAACCGTTCACAATATGTCTGTAAACATCAAGCCCCTGGCTGACCGCGTAGTGGTCGAGCCTGCCGCCGCGGAAGAAACGACCGCCAGCGGAATCATCATTCCTGACACTGCCAAGGAGAAGCCCCAGAAAGGCACCGTGGTGGCCGTTGGTGACGGCAAGAAAGACGAGCCCATGACCGTCAAGGTCGGTGACACCGTGTTGTACGGAAAGTACTCCGGTACCGAGCTCTCTCTCGAAGACCAGGATTACATGATCATGCGTGAGAGCGACATTCTCGCCGTGCTCTGATCTCAATTGAAATTAACCCTACACATCATTCAATATGCCAAAGGAAATCACCTTTGATACAGCGGCCCGGAAGGAGCTGCAGGCCGGCGTCGACGCCCTGGCCAACGCCGTGAAGGTCACGCTCGGTCCCAAGGGCCGCAACGTGGTCATCGACAAGAAGTTCGGTGCGCCGAACGTCACCAAGGACGGCGTTTCTGTCGCCAAGGAGATCGAGCTCAAGGACCCCATCCAGAACATGGGTGCTCAGATGG
>JAKMCW010000021.1 GCA_022428205.1 Flavobacteriales bacterium | reverse complement strand
CTCACGGACCGGTGGCACCACATTGCCTTGGTGCGGCACCACAACGGCGCTGTCAACCTCTATCTCAATGGAGACGGCGTGGACTCCGATGCGGCGCACAGCCACGGCTCGATGATCCCCCTCAACTTGTTTGTCGGAGCGCGCAAATTCAATGCGGGACCCACGAGCTATGACATGCCTTTCACCGGCAAGTTTGACGAGTTGCGGGTGTGGAGTACGGCCGTCCCGGTGCAGACCCTCCGAGAGCGCGAACGCGACGGGGTGTATGGCTACGACAACCTTGTGGTCCACGCCCCCTTCGAAGCGCGCAGCGCGGGAGGCGATGCAGTAGAGGCCGACCAGGCGTACACCTACACCGCGTGGGACGGGTACTTCTACTACAACGACCCCTCCTCGCTGGCCATGCCCCAGTCCTTCCTCGCCAAGGATTGGCTGAATGCCATGGGCAGCACTGAGGTCTCTTCCATCATCCAAAGCGCCGATGCCCCGCTCATGCAGGCTGAACCGCAATCGACCCTCGGCGCCAGCGGCGACGTGGCTTCAGTAAGCTGGAACTCCCTGCACGACGAGTGCATCCTGGAGCTCAACGAGGACGCCCTGTACAAGTACGAAGACCAACTCGTCACCTTCACGCTGCCCAAGTCGGGACTGCGCGATGCCGCCGGCAACACCACGGCCTCCGACCTGACCTTCGAGATGCGCATTGACCGCAACCCGCTCAAGTGGAGCGACGCCTTCCTCACTTGGGAGGGACAGCCCGAAGATGGGTTGATGATCACCACCACAATCGCCAACGTGGGCAATGAGTCGCGCTATTTCGAGATCGCGGGACTCCCCTCATGGGTCGAGGTGTCTCCGCTCAGCGGAACATTGTCTGCAGACAGCGAAATGGAGGTCACCTTCACCACCGAAGGGCCGCTCGATGTGGGCACCTTCCTGGTAGACGCGCTGCTCAAAGGCGGCATCCCGTGTGGCACCAACGCCACGGGCGGATTCTGCTACGGAGAGCGCACCACGATGGAAATCGATGTGTACCTCGAAGCCCCCGAATTCACAGTCGAGGCCATGAACTTCACCAATGTGATGCCCGTTGTGGCCCGCGCATACAAGAACAGCATCGCCAGCGACAACCCCCGCGACATCGTCCTCGCCTACATCGGTGACGAATTGCGCGGCTTCTCACCGCTCGACCTCAACGTGGCCGACCAGCAACTCGCGTTTGTCTCCGTCTTCTACAACGACGACGAAGCCGCCGAAGCCATCGAGTTCCGCATCTGGGATGCCCGGACCGGAGCCATCCGCGCCGAGGTCGACGCACACTGGCCGCACCTGTCCAGCGACCCGCTGACCGTCCATCCCGATGAGGATGGATACAGCAGCCTGTTCCAGCCCCTGCTGCTCAACGCCTCCGAAAAAGTGGAGTCCGTGACGCAGCTGTTGCCCGGTTGGAATTGGGTCAGCTTCAATGTGTCCGAGGATGACGGCAGCATGATCGAGGTCGAGAAGGCCTTTGCCAGCCTGCCCGAAGCCGACCTGCTCAACGTCAAAGGCCACGGGGTCGGATCCTTCCGCACTGCCGGAGTCTGGACGCCGACCGGCCTGCCCGCTGCCGCCTCGAGCGGCGTCGACTTCGGCATGCGCTATCAAGTGGAGATGCGCTCGGACATCGATGCGACGTGGACCCTGCGCAACATCGGCCCGGCTGCCCACCCGCTGGACCACCCTCAGAACCTCGTGGTCGGATGGAACGAGCTCGGATACCTCCCGCAGGTGGCCCTTTCTGTCGAACAAGCCATGCAGGGGCTCGCCGACGCCGATACGGTATTGCAGTTCGACGACCTCGTCAAGAGCCGCTATGAAGGCTTTGCCCTCTACGCCGGCGACGGCGAGTGGATTGGTTCGCTGGGAACGATGCGCCCTGGCGACGGTTACCGCATCCGCTTGGGTGACCCCTCCAGTGTGGAAGCCCTCACCGCCGCCCCCGCAGGTACTTTGGAATGGCCTGTCGTAGGAGCGTTCTACGATGCCGGCTGGCGCGCGGACAACCCCTTCGACGGCACAGCGGCACCCGATGCTGCATGGCCAGAACAGGATGTGCGCAAGCTCGAAGGCACCATGAACATGGTCGTCCGCCTCGAGTTGCCCCCGACGCAGCCCCAGGGCCTCGGCGATGCGCTTGGCGCCTTCGTGGAAGACGAGCAAGGCTTTGTCCGCTGTGTCGGACAGGCCATCCCGCTCGACAGCGATGCAGGCCTACTGTACTTCCTCACCGTCTACGGCGAAGTGGGCGCATCGGACCTCCTGCACTTCCGTTGGAAGTCCGGCCTCACCGACCTCGAATACGTCGCCGACGAAGGCACCACCTTCGAGACTTCAGGTCTGCGCGGCGATCTGCAGACGCCCTTCCTCTTGCGCTTCTCCGAGGCGGGCCTCAGCGCACCAGATTTGGATGGCGGCCTCATCGCTTACCCGAATCCGTTCCGCGATGAACTGACCATCCATTGGCACGGCACCCTGCCCGTACAATCCCTGCGGATCGAAGACGCCAACGGCCGTCTCGTGGAAGTGCTCGACTGCGACCAGATGCTCAACGGCCCCTGCCGTTGGGTCGCCGCCGGCATTGAAAGTGGGGTCTACTTCGTTCGGGCCATGACTTCAAAAGGACAGCGCACCGTACGTGTCATCAAATGACCGTGACCCCCTCCCCACTGCGGGAGGGGACAACACCCTCACCATGCACCACTTGAACCCCATCCTTCACCGCTTCACCGCCCTCCTCTGGGCGGTCGGCTTGACCTTGTCCACATCTGGGCAATGTCCAGGTGAGGTCTTCATGGACTACAGCGGCGCGCCCTGCGGCTACGGCCTGATGAAGGGTCAGACCTTTACCGTGCCATCCGACGGGAACCTCACGTCCATCCAACTGACCGTTTGCTCCGGCACGGTCAGCGAACTCGCGATCCGCCAGTACAATGGCGATGGCAGCGACTGGGCAGAGGGGAGCATCATCGGCACCGCCGACGCCATCTTGCCGGCCTCAGGTTCCGTCGCCGATTGCTACGTGAGCGTCAACGGATTCCTGCATTACACGGAACACACCTTCACCTTTGCCAACGTCGGGCTGCAGGCAGGCTCAACCTATGTGATGCACCTCATCCAGGGCGCGGCAGCAACGGGTTGTGCGGTCGGGTATTCCGAGGGAGAAGCCTTCCATGGAAACGGTCCACAAGTGGGTACGGACCTGGTCTTCACATTGACCCATTGTCCGGACCCTGCCCTTGTTTTTGGATGTACCT
>JAKMCW010000079.1 GCA_022428205.1 Flavobacteriales bacterium | reverse complement strand
TTCCAGATGATGGTCTCCGAGGTGGGCCGTACAATGAGCTCCTCTTCAAGCTTCGCGTCGGGGTCCACCACGACACCCTGGCCGTCTGGGTCATTCTTGAGGCGATAGTGGGTCACCACGGCGCACTCTTTGGCAAAGCCTTCTACGTGCGCTGCCTCCTTGCTCAAGTAGCTCTTGGGGATGAACAGTGGGAAGTACGCATTGACATGACCGGTGTCCTTGAACTTGCCGTCCAAGACCTCCTTCATGCGCTCCCAAATGGCGAAACCGTATGGCTTGATGACCATGCATCCCTTGACATCGCTGTGCTGGGCGAGATCCGCCTCTACGACGATTTCATTGTACCACTTCGAATAATCCTGTTCTCTTGAGGTCAGCTTGGCCATGTCTTGACTTTTGGTACGGTGTTTGCTCCTGAAGGGCGTAGAGGCGCGAAAATACGCCACCCATCGTGGTCAACCGTGCCCCCAACATATTGCAACTCCGGTCATTCAACGTAATTTCCAACTGTCCATGAAAGCATTTCACATCTCCCTCCTCGCCGCCATGCCCCTCTGCTGGGCTTCCTGCACCACCGGGCTTGACCTCGTGGGCGAACGCTACATGGAAACCGACGAGTTCTACCTCGCAGGCGGAGAGTCGCACATTGGAGATGAGGCCATAGACGAAGCCCGCTATGGGCAATGGATGGACGAATACGACGAGTACAGCGACGGCGATTTCGACGATCCCTATGCTGGACAGATGATTGGGGCATCCCGAAGCCAGCTTTGGAACCGCTACACCCCTGGATGGGCTGGTGGGTTCAACAGTGGCTTTGGCAACCCATACGGCTACGGGAATCCATACGGATCAGCCAGCATGGGCAGTAATGGTGGCTTGTACAACTTCGGCACCACGACATATGGCCATAGCAACATGGCCTTCATGAACGGATTTGACGCCTGGGGCAACCCCATCGGCGGGTTCGGCAATGCCGGTTGGGGCTACGGGAACCCATACGGAATGGGCGGAATTGGCGGCAACGGCTGGGGATATGACCCGTGGGGCGGAGGCTATTGGGGCACCCCTCATCCCGGTTACTTCGGTGGGAACTATGGCTATGGATACAATCCGTATTTCGGTAACCTCGGCGCTTATGGCAACCCTTGGGCAGGCAATGGCGGCTTCAACAGCTCCTCTGGCGGTATCATCGTGAGCAGTCCTCCGCGCCCTCGACCCAGCTTGGGTCAATTTACCGGTATCACGGGAGGATCAAACCTTGGCCAGGGCGGACAAGCCGGAAACGGAAACTTGGACAACACAGGAAGCGCACCTCCGGTATCCCGGATCACAGAACGCGCCAATGCCGAGAGCAAGCGGTCTGAAAACAAGCGGCTTCGCGCGGAACGCCAGCGCATCCAAAAGGAGCGGGAATCTGTACAACGTGATGCCCTTCAGCGACAGCGCGATGCCCGTGATGTCCAACGCATCACACATGAGCGCGAGCGCCAGCAGCGTCAGGAGGTCCGCGAAATCCGCCGTGAATCCAATCGGGAAAACCGCAACAGCTGGACCCCTTCCCGCTCAGGATCTGACGGCAGTGAGCCCCGTTACACCGCACCACGTGAGGAGCGCAGTTCACCGAACCGCGACACCAACATCAGCATCCCGCGGCCAAGTCAGAACAACTCCACCCGTGAGCGTCCGAGCCAGAACAGCCGGCCCACTTCTCCTCGTCCTTCCAACAGCCGTGGCGGCTCGAGCCGTGGCGGCCGTGGCGGTTGATTTCAATTGCGATGATGATGAATGTGAGACAAGGACTGACGGTCCTGTTGGTGACGTGTGCCTTTGGAGCAACCGGTCAAGGGCTGGCGGATGTGATGCAGTACAGCAGGCAAGACCCGCTGGGCTCGGCCCGTGCGATGGGAATGGGTGGTGCCATGACGGCGCTGGGCGCTGACTTGGGATCGATTTGGTCCAACCCTGCCGGACTGGGCATGTACCGCTCGAGCGACCTCTCCTTTAGCCTCGGTTTTGGGGCAGGTGGTGCCCGCACGGACTACCTCGGCACCCGTAACGTGGCAGCAGCGCCGCATGCCATTGTGGGACAATTGGGGGTCGCGCTGACCATGCCGATGCTCAGCACGGATTTCAAGCGCAGCACCTTTGCAATAGCGTACACCCCGCTGAAGGACTTTCACCAGCGCGCCATGTGGTCTGGAGAGGCTGAGGGCGAAAGCATCACTGATCAATTTGCCCAGCAGGCCAACGGGACCAGTTTCGACAGCCTCTGGTATTACTTCCCCTTCGATGCCGAGCTGGCCTGGTACACCTACCTGATTGATACTGTCGGGGGGGCGGCCAACCAGTACGCCCCTGCATTTACCTCCGATGAGGTGAGACAGGAGTTGAGGCGTGACCGGTCTGGCCGCATGGGTGAAACCACCATCGGTTTCGGTACGAGTTACCGTGACCAGCTGCACCTCGGACTTTCAGTGGGCATTGTTTCCACCGAGATGAACCGTGTGGATGTCTACCGGGAAAGCAAGATCTCGGGCCCCTCCTCACTGCAGGAGCTCAGCCTCAACGACCGCCTTGAAATCTCCGGTTCAGGCGCTTACTGGTCATTCGGTCTGATCCTGCAGCCCAAGGCCACGCCCATCCGTCTGGGATGGAGCTACCGCAGTGGCACGGTGTTGAGTATCGAGGACTTCTATCAAGTGGATGCCGCGGCACAGTTCGCCGGCAGCGGCAGCTTCGAAGCGGGAAGCCCCAGCAGTTTTGTGGAGTACCGCATTCGGACCCCGCGACGCCATCAACTTGGGTTTAGCTGGACCTTGGGCAAGGTGGCGGTCGTCAGCGTCGACTATGGACAGACCAATTATGCGCAAGCGGAGTTCATATCAGAAGACTTCAGCACGGAGGATGTGGACCGCATTCAAAACGACATCGAAGACGACTTCAAATTGGAGCGGCAGTACCGCGCTGGATTGGAGCTCAGGGTGCAAGACGAGCTGCGCTTCCGGATTGGCGGAGGCTGGCGATCTGCCACAGCCGCACCGCTGACCAACCCATTTGGCGATGCCGATGGGTCGCTGATCGAAGACAGCGGTGCCATGGGGCATGCCTCAATCGGCGGAGAATACCGTGTCGACAACTGGTACGCTGGGGCGACCTACCGGCATACCTCCACAACAGACGGTCGCCGCCTCTATGGCCTCGGCCCGGAGGTCGCCACAGGGCGCACAGGGTTAGGTCTGCTGATGCTGACCATTGGGGCGCGGTATTGACCGCGGTACTTTGAAATTAAAGCTAGTGAAGTGAATCAGGCCTTGGCCTTCTTCAACTTCTTCTGGACAGCCTTCTCCATCTTTTCGGCTTCCTCCAAAGCGAGATCCTCGTCTACGAGGATGCGTCCGCTGTGCTCGTCCACGATGATGCGCTTGCGGGCGCTGACATCGAGGATGCGCTGTGGTGGAATCTTGATGAAGCTACCGGCACTTGCCTCGCGCTCAATGGGCACGACGGCCATGCCGTTTTTGGCGCCACCGCGGATGCGGAGGTAGGCTTGCAACAGGCGATCGTCAATGCTCTCGGCCATCTCTCCACTCATGCTGTTGAGGATCTCCTCTTCGGCACGGGTCTCGGCGATGATTTCATCGAGCTCTGCACGCTTGGCCTCCAAATCAGCCGAGCGGGTGTCAAACTTGACCTGGACTTCGGCGATGATTTCGGCTTTCTGCTCTGACTGCGCCTCAGCCTCGCGGATGCGCTTCTCAGAAAGCTGGATTTCCAAGCTCTGGTATTCGATCTCTTTGTTGAGCGACTCGAACTCCCGGTTGTTCCGGACGCTGTTCTGCTGCTCTTCAAAGCGCTTGATTGCGGCGCCCGAATCGATGATGGATTCTTTGCGCTCGTGGATCTTCGATTTGATCTCGTCGGCCTCGGCCTTCAGACGTTCCAAACGGGACTCCAGTCCAGCCAGTTCATCTTCGAGATCTTCGACTTCAAGGGGCAACTCTCCACGCACCACACGCAAGCGGTCAATGCGGCTATCGATCAATTGGAGGTCGTAAAGCGCCCTGAGCTTTTCCTCTGCGCTCGTGGCTTTGGTCTTCTTGGCCATCAGGATACGTGAATGGGGTTGGTTCGAACTTCCGACAAAAGGACTGCGAAATTAGGGAATCCATCCTTGAGGTCAGCCAATTGATCCACAAGCCATTGAGATATCCCTCCTTCGGCCTCAGCGTGACCTATGTCCGCAATGGTGATTTGCCCCTCTGTACCGAAGAATTCATGGTACTTGAAGTCCGATGACAAGAAGACATCCGCCCCTGCGCGCATGGCGTCAGAAAGGAGGAAACTACCTGTACCTCCGCACAATGCGACCTTGCGAATCGGGCCTTTTGGCGGGTTTGTGTGTCGGACCACGGGGGCACCAAAGGCCGATTTGACCCGCGCCACGAATTCATCCCACGCGAGGGGCTCTGCAAAAACCCCCACGCCCCCACTGCCGGCTGTCGGGTGTGCGTTGTCGAGCAAAATCACGTCGTGGGCCACCTCCTCGTAAGGGTGAGCAGCGCGCATGGCCGCCAAAATCCGGCCCACATTCCATCGCTCTGCCACCATTTCGATCCGCGTTTCCTCTTCGCGGTGCTGCTCACCGGCGCGGCCTACAAAAGGGTTGGCGCCTTCCCCCGCACGGAAGGTCCCTTGGCCATCGTGGCTGAAACTGCATTCGTCATATTGACCAATCTGGCCGCCACCCGCCGCAAACATGGCCGCTCGCACCGCATCGGCGTGGGCATGGGGCACAAACGTCACCACCTTGGCCAGGGTGCCCTTGGCAGGCCGCAACACCTTCATGCCCTCCAAGCCGAGCTTGCGACACATCATGGCGTTGACTCCATGGGCCACGTTATCGAGGTTGGTGTGGATGGCGTAGAGCCCAATGCCTGCGCGCAGGGCTGCCATCACAGTGCGCTCTACCTGGTTGCGCCCCGTCAAGCGCTTCATGGGCCTGAAGACGATGGGATGATGCGAAACGATGAGCCCGGCTCCACAAGCCTTGGCCTCCTTCACGACTTCCTCCGTCACATCCAGTGAAACCAACACCTTGTCCACCTCGGCGTTGGGTTCTCCGACGAGCAACCCAATGTTGTCGTAATCCTCCTGCAATGCCGGGGGTGCGAGACGCTCCAAGGCGTCGATGATGTGTTGAATTTGCGGCATGTTGTGATTTTCCTGTACCCGAGACGGGGCAATCCAATGCAATGTGGCAATTTCGCCAACGATGGCCACGTACCGCACAAACAAGTCTCCACAATCCTCCATCGATACGGTTCGCCTGTCGCTGCGGGACCGCTGGTGGTGGGCACCAGCCGCGGCCTTATTCAAGGCTGCCGTGCGGCTGCGGCACCGGGCTTTTGACCTGGGCGTCAAGCGCTCACAACCCGGCGCCCTTCCCGCTGTGGTACTCGGCAACATCACAGTAGGTGGCACAGGAAAGACCCCCCACGTGATGTCCTTGATGCAAGCCTTGTCCGCGGCCAATCCCGACCGCCGATGGGCCATACTCTCAAGGGGATACGGCCGCAAGACCAAGGGATACCTCGCGGTGGACCGAGAAGGTTCGGCCGCGGAATTTGGAGATGAGCCTCTAGAACTCGCCCGTCGCTTCCCCAAAGCCACGGTGGCGGTCTGTGAAGACCGACTCGCCGGCATTGCCGCCATACAATCGGCAGGCACAGCGGATGCCGTGCTGTTGGACGATGGGTTTCAGCACAGGCGCCTGAAGCCGGCTTTCTCCATCGTACTGGTCGACATGACCCAGCCTGTCGATCGGGACTACTTTCTGCCCAGGGGGCGGCTAAGGGACCTGCCCGAACGGTTGATTGCCGCTGACGCTGTCATCATCACGCGTTGTCCAGATGTCTTGACCAAAGGGGACCTGCGCCTGTGGCGGCACCGCCTGCATTTGCGCCCCGAACAAATGCTACTGCACACGGGCACCATGGCAGAGGGCATCCGCAACCTGCACACCAAGCGTTTCTCAGCCTGGCCCCGCAAATGCATCGCCGTATCGGGCATTGCCCAACCGGGTCAGTTTGAGACCAGCCTTTCCCGCAACTGCAGTGTAGCGCGCCATTTCGCTTACCCCGACCACCACCCGTTCACCCCTTCGGAAGCACTGCAATGGCAGCAAGCACTGCAAGAAGAGGCGGGTGCTGAAGCCATCATCACCACCGAAAAGGACGCTGCGCGGATGCGGGCCATGGAGCTGCCGGACAACTTGCCGGTATTGGTTTTGGGCATGCAGGTCAAGTGGTGGGATGAGGATGCCCTCCGCGGGCTGTTGACTTCCATTGGAGAGCGGGTTGATGCTTCGGGTCCTGACCCGGATATTTGAAGCATGGCCTATCGCTCATTTTCCACGTCCGGATGGATGCTCCCCCTGTCTGCATTGTGCCTCGTTTGTTTGCTGTCTACCGGATGCTCCGGCCCTTCCGGGGGCGTAACCGGCACCATTGATGGTGCCGAGAACGCATCCGTCAGGCTCTCGGTTTTTGGAGAGCGTGGATTCGCGGACATCGATACCGTGATCGCAGATGCGCAAGGCACATTTCACATTGAGGCAGCGGCCCTGCAGCACCTTGCACTGGACATCTACAAGGTCAATGTCGACGCCAGCCATTTCTTCATCTTGGGGGATTCCCTGTCTTCCCTGAGCGTCAAAGGCTCCATGCCAGACGAGCCCGGGTTGATCACGACACTTTCTGTCACGGGAGACGAATGGACGGCTGGTTTCACCGACTTCCTGTCGGAAATGACCGCCAGGCAGGACTCCATGGTCGCCGCCAAATTGCTCACCAATACCGGCACCACCACAGAAGAAAAAATCAAGGCAAAGCGGGAATACGAAGCCCTCCAAGAGCGGCTCACGCGCTTTGTCCGCAACACCATTCGCGACCACAAGAATGACCCCATTGGCCTGATGGCATTGGAGCACATCAACATGACCGCTGAACGCGCCCTTGCCCAGCAGGTCATCGACAGCACCCGCACCTTGATGGGCCACAGCATGGCCCACCGCACGTTGTCACAGCGCGTCACCAAGCAGCGCAAGCCGCGACAGACCAACCAACGCAATGCCCAAATCAAGCCGGGCATGGCCATGCCAGACATCACCCTCCAAGACCCGGATGGCCAATCGCGCTCGCTGTCCGATCTCCGGGGAAAGGTCGTGCTCGTGGATTTCTGGGCAAGCTGGTGCGGGCCTTGCCGCCGGGAGAACCCCAATGTGGTGCGCGCCTGGAATGAATACCAAGAACGCGGGTTTGAGGTGTTCAGCATTTCACTGGACAAGGATGTGACCAAATGGAAGCGTGCCATCGAGCAAGACGGGCTTATCTGGCCCTATCACATTAGCGACCTCCGCGGATGGAACAGCGTCGCCTCTGCCCAGTACGGCATCAGCAGTATCCCCCACGCGATCCTGATCGATCAGGAGGGCACAGTGGTGGCCACCCACCTGAGGGGCAACCAGCTCGAAACCGAACTCGAAAAGCTCCTCTGAGCCCCCAAACCTTGGCCCTCCATTTCGCCTCCGACCTTCATCTGGGTGCCCCTGACGCGGCCTCTTCTCGAGAACGGGAACAGGTTTTTTTGGGGTGGCTGGAAGCGGTGGGCAGTCAGGGAGATGCCCTTCACTTGGTCGGTGACCTCATCGACTTCTGGTTCGAGTGGCGCCATGTCGTGCCCAAAGGAGCGGTGAGGCTGCTTGGTAAAGTGGCAGAACTGGTGGATGGTGGCCTCGAGGTGCATTGGCACCTCGGAAACCACGACATGTGGACCAAGGGTTACCTCGCCGACGAACTGGGTGTCCTGGTGCACGCAGACCCCATCGATGTCCATTATGCCGGCAAACGCTACTTGGTCGGCCATGGCGACGGACTCGGCCCCGGTGACCGCAAATACAAGGCGCTCAAGCGACTTTTCAGGCATCCTGCTGCCCGTTGGGCTTTCGCGAGGATTCACCCCAATACCGCCTTCCAAATAGGCGCCAGAATGAGCCGTGACAGCCGCGCCGCAGGTGCAGAAGCAGAAGCGCGTTTCGATGGCCCTGAAGGAGAATGGCTGTTGCACCATTGTCGCTCCGTGCTGGCAACAGAGGAGTATGACGGCTTCATATTTGGTCACCGCCACCTCCCGTTGGACCTCAAAGTCACCACGCCGGAGGTCGAGCGCACAGCACGCTACCTGAATTGTGGCGACTGGCTGAGCCACCGCAGCTATGTGACACTCGACGAGGACGGGCCCCAACTCCGCTACTGGAAGTAATTCCCAAAAGCAACGCCGCCGCAATCCCTGGGGACGCGGCGGCGCTGTCAGTCAATGTGACCGAAAATCAGTGGACAATCACGCGGACACTCTCCGTGTGTCCTCCTTCTTCTGCTGTGACGATGTACAAACCGGGGGCGAGATCACCCACCGACACTTGTACCTGACCGCCTACTGTCGCTTGAGGAGACACCGTGCGCACAGGACGACCGTTCAGGTCATACAACCGCAGCATGGGCTGGTGCCATCCTTGACCGAGTTTGACCGTCACGCTCTCTTCCGTCGCAGGGTTGGGATAGACCAGCAAGTTGCGCTGGTCGACCGCTTCGGCAAAGGGCTCGTCCTCCGTTCCGAGGTACGTATCGCTGCGGAAAACACCGCGGCCGTGCGTACCTGCATAGATGGCGCCATTGTTCGTGACTTCAGACCACTCCATGGGCATATGCCATTGCTGCTCCATAGAGAACACAGGGCTTGCCACACCGTCGGCGGTGGACACCATACCGAGGTTCTCCACGGTCCAGTTGGCTCCGCCATCGACGGTCTGCCACACACCGTGCTCCGTGCCTACGAGGATGGTGTTTCCTGTGGGGTCGCTTTGGTCGATGACCGCGTCATACACAGGCATTTTACTCAAATCGTTGTTGCTGGCAAACCAGATGTTGGACCAAGACGGGTTGTCGTCGAGGGCGTTGAAGGTCTCTTGAACCTTACCACCGCTTACGTTGCCGTAACCGCCCACGGTGGCCACCACGTGATTGGGGTCATTGGGGTCCACCGCTACGCCGGTCACCACAGCACCTGTGGCCATAATCTGAGTGCGGGTTACGCCTTCTGGTACATCACAGGTTCCATCGTGTTCCCACACATTGTTGAGGCCGCTGAAACGGTAAACTTTGGCATCCCAACCGGAAACGAAGATGTGGTTGCCGGCCTCGGGGTGGTCACCCTTGGCAAATTCAATGGACTTCGTGCCTGAACCCGCGGGGGCATTGCCCAAGAAGAACCAACGTGGCTGGGCATTGAAATTCAAACCGTTTCGCGTCATCCACACCCCATTGCCTCCGTTGAAACCAATGACCGTCATCGATACATAAGGGTCTTTTACTTCAAGTACTTCGTGAACGTCGTACAAGGTGTCAGCTGCATACATCCATGTGGTGTCGCACACCGTCACCAGGGAGGTGTCACCATCTTCGATCACCTCGACATCGTCGCAGTCGAAGAGGACGCTCAATTGCTGATCGTCGAGCCAGGGGTACTCGGTGTTTTCGACAGGTCCGGTTTCAGACACAATTTCCGGGCGAATCAACACGTCCCAGTAGCGCAGTGGTGCCTCGAGGGTGTATTCAAATGGGCGGTTCAAGTTGGCCGTCTCCATCGTGAATGTGCTGTCCTCGATGGTCTCGTCAAATGGATTGATGAGCGGGACGGTCATGCCGCTGTTCTCGTCATTGAAATCCTCATAAAGGTTCATGCACGTATAGAAGCCGCCGATGCTGCCCTCGTCGTCAAGAAGGTCGACCAAGCAGTTGTCATAGAAAGACCCAGCCTGCGTGAAGGGCGCTCCTGACACGTAGAATCCACGTCCAAGCTTACCGTTCTGCGACGTAGCGAAGAAAGGCTTGCCTTCCTGCAATCCTGTCGCCTGTGACATGGCGCAATCAAAGCCGTCGCCACCGTAGACATCTGCGGCGTCCATGTCATTGAAGAAGCTTCCATCTCCCGGGATCAATGACGTACCGTTGTCTTGTGAACCGCCGATTACTTCACTGGTCGGCCCGTGGGCCACGCCATAGAATTGGGTCAACTGCAATCCGCGGTTGCAAGCGGTATACGTCGTGCCACCGTTCTCACTGCGGAAGATGCCACCGTCACCGGCGATGTACATCGTGCCACCTGGCGTGAAGATGATTTCATGCACGTCTGCGTGCACATAGAAAGGATTGGCAGCACCGCCGCCCATGGAGGCAGCCTGCTCGGCTTGGTATGAAGGTCCGCACTTCCAAAGGGCTTGTCCGCCTACGAAGGCCAATCCAGGCTCTCCTTTTTTGACGCCCAAAGCGAGGTCATAGCGCGCTTGGTTGTTGGTGGGGCAAATGTCATAGCCTTCGACACCTGAGGGCCAGATCTCGTCCCAAGTAACGCCGCCGTCGGCACTGTGGAACACACCACCGAACTGGCTGCCGGAAGTCGCCAACAAGGCATAGGCCTGCTGCGAATCGTCAGGACTGATGGCCACACGGCACCGTCCGAATCCCTGCGTGATGGCGGGGTCATTGGGGCTGCCGGATACCGTGGTGACCGTTTCGAAGTCCGCACTTCGGTAGACACGGCCGTTGGACGTGCTCAACAACATGTAGCTGCCATCCTCTGCGATTTCAATGTCTTGAACGGAAACTGTTCCGGCGATGCCGGAGATCACGTTCGGAGTGACGTCGCCGTTTTCGATGTAGCCGATGCCTTGAATGCCGCCATACCACACGCGGGAGGGGACGTTAGGGTCAGCAACAAGGGCGTCCGTTGCACTCCAATCTCCGCCATCGAACAAACCTGGATCGGTGCCGTCGAGGCGCGCCCAGCTCTCGCCCATGTCCGTTGAACGGTAAATTCCATCTCCACGGAAGCCAGAACCACCCACGCCGCTGACGCCGTCAAATTGTGTCCCGGTTCCTACATACAAATCACCGTTACCGGCCATGGCGATTGAACCAATCATGGCCGCGGGGAAACTGGAAACGCGCTCCCAATTGTCTCCTTTATTCCATGAGCGCCAAAGCCCTCCACTGACACCACCGGTGAACAGCTGGAACTCATTGACTGCGAGAATGCAGCGGGTACGACCTCCCACGTTGTCGGGACCCATCGCGTTCCAGTAATGGGAGGATGAGGATCGGTTTGCCGCTTGAGCGGCGGCCACTTGACGTGTCCGTTCACCGATTTGACGCAAACCTTCATGGTTCATTTGGCCGGTTTCAATGTCGGCCCTCAACGCCAGCATCACTTCTTCCATGCCTGAGGCATCGGCGACGGGAGCTTCGGATTGGACGGAACGGGGAGCGAAGTCTGCCTTGATTGCAGTGTTGCTCTTCAGAAAAGCCAAGGCGCAAAGGCTGATGGCAATGGTGGACAGGAAGACGGTATTCTTCATTGTGGATCAGTTCGCTTTGAAACGAAGGGGGAATTTAAGGAAGGAACACCAGCTGGACCGAATGGGTTCGACAGCCGGGCCCATGCGGGGCCGAAAAGGGCATGAAAGCCCAGAAAAAACACTCAAACAACGTGCTTCTCGGCGTGGTAACTGGACCGCACCAAGGGACCACTCTCCACAAACATGAAGCCCATTTTGAGGCCTTCCTCCCTCAACATGGCAAAAACATCGGGGTGCACAAACTCTGCCACCGGGAGGTGCTTAGGGGTGGGCTGCAAGTACTGGCCCAGAGTCAGCACCTGGCAATCCACTGAACGCAAATCTTCCATGGTCTCCTGAACTTCCTGCACCGTCTCACCCAATCCGAGCATCACGCCGCTCTTGGTGCGAATGCCGGCCTTGCGCAACCTCATCAGCACCTCTAAACTGCGGTCATACTTGGCCTGAATGCGCACCTGTTTTGTGAGCCTGCGCACCGTTTCCAGGTTGTGCGACACCACTTCCGGCGCCACATTGATGATCTTCTGCAGATTGTCCCACTTGCCCGCAAAATCCGGAATCAAGGTTTCCATCGTTGTCCCCGGGCTCTGCTGTCGGATGGCCCGGACAGTTTGGGCCCAAATCTCAGCCCCTCCGTCGCTCAAGTCATCCCGATCAACAGAGGTGATTACGGCATGCTTGACTTCCATCAACTTGACGCTGTTGGCCACGCGGCCTGGTTCGAAGGGATCTACCTCATCCGGCCTGCCCGTAGAAACGTTGCAGAAGCCGCAGGAGCGCGTGCACACATTGCCGAGAATCATGAACGTTGCCGTGCCCTCGCCCCAACACTCCCCCATGTTGGGACAGTTACCGCTCTCGCAGATGGTGTGCAGCTTGTGCTCACTCACGAGGCCGCGCACCTTGCGGTAGGCCTCGCCCGTGGGAAGCTTGACTTTGAGCCATGGCGGTTTCGTGCGGCGCTTGGGCTGCTCGGAGCCAGAGGGGTTGGGTGTCGCCTGGGTCATGTCTTAAATTTCTGTCGGCCAACGGTCCAATGGGCAAACAAGGTCAAGAAAAGTCGGTCGTTCTGCCCGAACTCATCCGCCATGATCACGATGCGGGTCGGGAAGGCGTCAATCTGCACGCCCACAGATAATGTCCGAAGCGATTCACTCTGCCCACCGTACTCGAAATCGGCTGCTACCCGGGCATAGCCACCAGGGTGCGGGGTCAATTCGAGGATGCCATTCAACACGCCCGCTCGGCCATAAATGTCATCCGTTCCGTGCACGGAGGGGTCGTATCGCTCCACCAACAGGTAGGTGTATGGGATCTTGGGGTAACCAATTTCGAGGTAAACCGGCTTCGTGAGCCCTAACGCAAAACCCATGGAATAGTGCCATCCGATTGCCACACCTCCGTTGCGCAGCTTGGGCGTGGCCACTGTGCGCTGGCCCCATCCCAGCCGCATGATATACAAGGAGTTCACCTTGCCAAAAACATAGCCTCTGGCCTGATCGTACACCGGATTGAAGCTTCTCACCTCCTTGGCGTGCTTCATGCTTACGCCTTCCACAGACCATGTGCTGACCTTGCCTACTCCGCGGTAGGCTCCACGTGCCAGCAGGGCCCCCATACCCCGGGTATGAAGGGAAATCCCGGCTTCATACCGATGGGTAAACACCGTCGTGGGACCATCTTCCACCCCCTCGCCGCTGGCATCGAAGCCCTGGGCAAGGCCCCAAAGGCCCGACATCAAGCCCACGCACAGCCACGCCATGTGCCTGGCGAGACGAGCGATGCGCAGCGGGAATGAAGCGAAATTGAGCACCATCTAATATTGCGAAATTAGCGCACGATGAAGTACGCCCTCACCTATCCTCAACCCCTCAGAACCCAAGCGGTTCACGAAGGAAACCGCCAAATTCTGTTGACCGATGCTCCGACGGACAACGGAGGCCTTGGCGAAGCCTATTCTCCCACGGACTTGGTGGCGGTGGGCTTGGCGAGTTGCGTCATGACCATTTTGGGATTGAGGGCCCAAAAAAGGTCCTTGGAAATCCGGGGTATGACCGCCATGGTAGAAAAACAAATGAGCCCGCATCCGAGGCGCATTGCACGCATCTCGGTGGGGCTCACTGTGGAGATGTTAGGGGGAGACGATAACGACAGGGAATGGCTGCGCGCTGAGGCGCTGGCCTGCCCAGTAGGGCTGTCGTTGCACGCAGACCTGGCTCAGGATGTGACCATCACATTTACCTGAACGCCCGGGTGCGCGTAGAAATAGGAGTTATTCGTGATCCGGGCACACCTCCTCAGAGGGAGCGGATTCGAATTCAACGCCGTTGTAGGCGTCACAATACTGATAGGAGAGCGCACAGCTGCTCAATCCGATGCTGATAAGGAGGGCGAGGGCCCAGAGATTGAAGTGCTTCATGATGGGTAGATGAAGTGAATGCTTGAAAGACATTCTCCCTTACGTGAGGATTTCCGACAGGGTTACGTTTTGCTGTGCCAACTTGCCGTCGCATTGAACACCGTTCCATTCATCCCCACGCATCAAGGTTCCCCATCAGAGGGAAAGCACCCCGGCCATGCCGCCCAGGGACGCACAGCATGGTGGCTCATCACAGTATTGTCATTGGTCTTGTGCTGGGGAGCCACGGGCTGTCAATCCACCGCTACGTTGGGCACCAACGCTCAACAGCCTTATCAATGGGAGGGCCTCTCGCACCATCCGGTGTACGTCTGGCACCGCGACCAGTCCGACTCCGCCACACTATATGTAAGCCTTCCCGCACATGAGCCCTTGCACTTGCGAGAGCACCGGGACCAGCCTTTCCGATTCAGCCTTCAGCTCGACCTTTACTTACAACCGCTTGACGGGGCCACCGCAGACTCCGCGGGCAGTGCCGAGGCCATACCGCTGCGATATCTATGGACGGGTGATGCCGACCCGGCACGCACAGACATCAGCGCTTCGTTTCGGCTTCCGTTGCCCACAGGGCGTTACCGCATCACCCAAAGTTTGTCCGACCTGCACCGAGGCGCCAAGGTCAGCAAGGCCACCCTCTTGGATGGGCGCTCACCCGACGCCGCGGTGCGCTGTTTGGCGTTTGACCCGGCGACGGGCACCCCGGCCATGGAGCGAACCCTGGACGCCGGAAAGGCGGCAGCGTTGCTCATCCCTCCCGACCTGAGCGATGGCCTTTGGAGCTACACGGTCCTGCCTCCTGTAGACTCCTTTCCCAGCGCGCCCTTTTTGGACCGCAAGCCCAAGGAGATGCGCTTCCCCCCGGCCACGATGGAGCGTCGCCCCACACAGACCGCAGGGGCCGATGTTGTGCTGCCCTCAGGCGACTTCAGTGGATGGGGGCTGCTCATGTGGGACGCAGAACCCGGCATTCACCGCTGGACACCTGCGGGCAGTGAGCGGCACATCGTTTTGCCCGCACGGCGCCCCCATTTTCCTGCGATGCGGGATGTCCAAGAAATGATCCGGGCCACGCGTTACATCGCCACGCGCGATGAATACCGCACCATGCGGGAGGCGCGTGACCCCAAACGCGCCCTTGACGCCTTCTGGCTTCAGTTTGCCACCAAGCCAGAAGATGCGCGGTCCTTGATCCGCGAATACTACGGGCGTGTGCTCGAAGCCAATGTCCACTTCTCGGGACTGCGCGAAGGTTGGTGCACTGACCGCGGCATGGTCTACGTCATTTTCGGCCACCCAGACCGGTCGCGGATGGACCGCTTCGGAGAAACTTGGATTTACGGAGAGGAAGGGGATATCAACGCCCTCATTTTCCGGTTCACGCGCCGCAACGCCGCGGACGACTACAATGTCTTCGATCTCGAACGCTACCCAGGGTTCCGCAGCCCTTGGGAGGCCATGGTATCGAGCTGGAGAAGAGGCAAAATCAGAAAGAGATGAACAGAACACCGCGCCGCCCTGACGACCGCATCATTGGCTGGCACCCCGTACAGGAGGCCTTGGATGCCGGCAAAGAACTCGCTCGTGTGTTGCTCCAACGGGACGCCAAAGACGACCGCACAAAACAGCTGGTCAGAACGTTGCGTGAGCGCCGCATCCCCATACAAAGGGTGCCACGGGAACGGTTGGACCGCATCACCAAGAAGAACCACCAAGGCATTGTCGCCTTCTCCTCCCCCATCGCTTTCATGGACCTCGAAGAACTGGTTCAGCAGGGGTTCGAGTCCGGCAAACGCGTATTCCTCGTCGTGCTGGACGGGGTGACCGATGTGGGCAATCTCGGCGCCATCGCGCGCTCGGCAGAGTGTTTCGGGGCCACCGGACTGGTGTTGCAAGACCACCATGCCGCACCTGTCAATGAAGATGCCATCAAAACAAGCTCAGGCTCTTTGCTGCGCCTTCCAGTATCGCGGGTGCCCGATATCACAAAGGCCTTGTCCTACCTCGGAAAATGCGGTCTGGAGCGGATAGGACTTAGCGAAAAGGCCGAACTGGACATCGCAGAATGCGAGAGTTCGGATGCCTCCTGCCTCGTTTTAGGGGATGAAGAAAGGGGGATTTCTACCGCCGCATGGGCCCAATGTGACGTACATGCCACCATCAATATGCAGGGCAATACGGGCTCGCTCAATGTGAGTGTGGCTGCGGGGATCGGCCTGCACAGGTTATTGGGATGAGGCCTTAAGCGGCCAGATTACACGAGGGAAGAAATTCCCCACGAAACGGCCTCTAATTCCGGCGAATTCGCAAAAATTTTCGATTAGCGCGAATTTTTTTGTCGGTTTTTTAAAATGTTTCGTATATTTGAATCCTCACCTCGTCGTCGTTTTTCAGTGATTGAGCCAAAATCCATCTGAAAACGTTACATGACGCACATTCGCTACGTTCGCATTCAATCTCGGGTCTTTTTTGGGCTCGGGTCTTTTGGTACCCCAATTATCCGTGTGATGCCTGCACGACTTCTCCTTATAGGAACCCTACTCTCTGCGACGCCCCTTTTGGGCCAGTCCTTCCTTCACACGACGTGTGATTCCATCTGTCTTCCCGCCTTTTCGGAGGTTCCTGAAGACGTGACGATCGCCTGTGAAGACGCCTTCCCTGATTTCGAACTGCCGTCTGCTGATGGTTGTGAAGATTCACCCGTTGCCAACGCCCCTCATTTGGAGCTCGACGCCACGAGTGTGACCCATCACAATGTGGCCACTGCTCTCGGCATCGGAGCCGACTGGGCCCTCTGGCTTGGCGGATTTGACGACATGGGCTACAGCGCCAGCGAGTACTTCGTTCCCACTGCAGAGGGTGTGGTGTTTGAGCAATACGCCAATGGAACCGCCCGGTTCACGGGTGAAGTCGTCAACGATGAAAACCCAGAACAGCGTTTCGAACTCAACATCTTTCTCCGCTACGGACAGGACTATGACAGCTGGACGGCACAAGGGCGCCTTCCCAAGGATGACCTGGGCCTCGGTGCTTACGAGGAGTGGACCTATTACGAGGTGGCAGACACCCTGAGCCACCTGATTGGCCGCGGTGATTACGAGGGGGACATGCTCTACCTCGACCACATGCCCATGTCGCGTTTGTTTGGATTCCAAGTCGGTGATCTGGGCGCCAACAACCGCAACCCGAATTATGGAGTCAGCGGTTGGTTCTGGTACCGCGGAATCATGGGCGGCAGCGATGTCGTCGGTACGGGTGACGTGAATGCCGACCTCGAAGACACGACTGTGGAAACGGTCGAATGCCCCGTCGTGGAGGAACTCCAGCGCGTGGCCATGGCATGGAGCGATTGCGGACATGACCTGTACGAGCAGACCTTGCAGCGCCTCGATGAGGAAGCCCCTGAGTTCATTTCCCTTCCGGCTCTGGAATCAGCCAGCTGTCTCGACTTGCCTGACACGGCAGACATTGCAGCATTTGAAGTCTTTGATGCCTGCGGATCTGCCTTGACCTTGAGCAATGTTGATTCCGTGGCCGGACCTCCCTGCAACCAGGTGGCCTATCGCACTTGGACCTTGACGGATGCCTGCGGAAACAGCACGGACACCATGCAGTCCGTTGCCCTGATTGACACCACTGGCCCCACCTTCTCCTTGGAGGATGTGACCTTGGCGTGTGACCTCTGGGATAACTATACTGCCTTTGAGCCCACCTTCGAGGACGACTGCACGCCAGCTGAAAGTGTGACCTGGTCGTTTGAAGATGAGGTGGTGTCCGGTGTATTCCCAACGGACTTTGTCCTGGAGCGCACTTACACGGCTGTGGACCTTTGTGGCAATGAGACGGATGAGCTGATGACGATCACCGTCATTGACACCATCGCGCCTACCCTGTCCGATCTCCCTGCAGACGTGACGGTTTCCTGTGCTGATTGGCCTGCATTCACTGCGGCGCCTCCAAGTGCTACGGACAACTGCGACCCCGCCCCTGCCGGTCCAACTGAGGGTGCCTCCGACACCGCGATCACACCTGGATCCTGTGCGGGCAACTTCACAGTGACCCTGACCTATACGTTTAGCGACTTGAGTGGCAACTCAGCGTCTCACGTGCAGACCGTGACCGTGGAAGACGTGACGCCTCCTGCGTTCACTTTTGTCCCGGAGGCCTTGACCATCGATTGCAGTGAAGACTGGCCACAGCCCATGGACGATGTGTCCTTGATGGCCACTGCCGAAGACCTCTGTGGCGACGTTTCCATCACTTGGATGGACGACACCCTCGCTGGTGACTGCCCTGGCTCCTTCATCCTGGAGCGGACCTTCACCGCTACGGATGACTGTGGCAATGCGACCACGGCCACGACGACCATCACTTCTGAGGATGTCACGCCTCCGCTGATCACCTCACCCCTTCCCGATTTGGTCATTGCTTGCGGTGAGCAGGTGCCTTCTTTGACGGCTACGGCTCAGGACGATTGTGCCGGCGTTGAAGCCTTGACTTTTGAAGTCGACACGGTAGAATTGGGCTTCGGCGATGCCATCTCAACGGGCTTCGAGTCTTGCTCCCTGGATGGGTTTGTCGCAGAAGGCGGCACCATTTCCATCACCAATGACGCATTTGATGGGTCCTGCGCCCTGAGCATGCTGCACGCTGCAGGTGAGGACCCCCACAATTTCTATCCTGAAGATGTGATGGCTGGCCTCGGCACTTACCGTGTCATGGCGCGTGCAGATGACTTCATCAGCGACAACGTGCTGGAAGTGTTGGCTGGCGACGCCCAAGGTGCACCTGCCCTTCAGCTTACCCTCCGCCCCATGGCTACGGACAACCCTGGCATCGTCCTGACCGGTTTCGGTGTGGATGCGGCTGCAGATCCTGTCATGCAACAGGGCGATTGGTATGAGGTTGTGCTCGTCATCGGGGAGGACCAGATTTCCGTCTCCATCGATGGCGCAACGGTGATCGAGGTGGACACTCCTGCCGACTTGCCAGAGCAGGGCCGCTTCAAGCTGGCAGCAGCCTACGCGGCGACTTATGATGACATGTCTTACGTACCACAGGACCCATGTCCAGTGGTCCAGCGCCTCGAGCGCACGGTATTTGTGACCGATTTCTGTGGCAATACCGCTTCGCAGACGCAGGTCATCGACATCATCGACACCGTGGCACCTGTCATCACTTTCTTCCCTGAAGATGTGACGATTGCCTGCACGGATGCTTGGCCCATGCCCGGTGAATCCAGCGAGTGGATGGCTACGGCTGAGGATGCCTGCACCGATGTATCGGTGACGTGGACCGATGAGATCGTGCCGAATGCCTGCCCAGGCAGCAGCACCTTGACCCGGACGTTCACCGCCACTGATGACTGCGGCAATGCCACGTCACAGGTACAGACCATCACCCAAGAGGACACCGAAGCCCCTGTGCTCAATGAGTCCACCTTGCCGGCCAACGTGTTGGTGAGCTGTGACGCCGTCCCTGCGACCTTGGACAGCACGGCTTTCGGTGTGACCGACAACTGCAACACCTGGACCTTTGGGGTCAGTTCTGAGACGGAGGAAGGCAACTGTGAATTTGCCTATACCCGCACGGACACATACACCTTCACGGACTGTGACGGCAATGCAACGTCGTTTGTCCACACTGTGGAGGTCGAGGACATCACCGCTCCCATGTTCACCTTCTTCCCGGCCAACGACTCTATCCCTTGCACGGAAGCCTTCCCAGCGCCTGAAGATTCCACCATCTGGATGGCCACGGCTGAAGACAACTGCAGCCTCACCATTGTGACCTACAGCGACGAAGTTGTGCCCAATGCCTGCCCTGGCAGCAGCACCTTGACCCGGACGTTCACGGCCACTGACGCTTGCGGCAATGCCACGGTTCAGGTTCAAACGATCACGCAGTACGATAATGTCGCGCCACAACTCGACGGGGATCTGCTCCCTGCCGATGCCCTCGTGGACTGTGACGACGTGCCTGCTCCGCTGGACAGCTTGGCCTTCACGGTAACGGAAAACTGCAACGACTGGAGCTTTATGGTGGCGTCCGACAGCATTCCTGGCGAGTGCGGTCCCGAATACGTCCGTGTGGACACCTACACGTTCATGGATTGCGACGGCAACACGACCGAATTCGTTCATACGGTCACCGTTCAAGACACCACGGCTCCCGTGTTCACCTTCTTCCCTGTCAACGACTCTATCGTGTGCACGGGCACCTACCCCGAGCCTACGGATGACCTGGTATACCTCGCGACGGCTGAAGACAACTGCAGTGCGGTTGAGGTCACCTGGTCCGATGAGATTGTGCCCAGCGAATGCCCAGGTGAGGACACCCTCCTCCGTACGTTCACTGCGATGGATGCTTGTGGAAATACCACGAGCGAAGTCCACACGATGTTCCGTTACGATGATGAAGGGCCGGTGATCGCGGTGTTCCCGAACGATACGGTGATCGATTGTGACCCCTTGAATGAAATCGGCACCCTCGACAGCAGCTTCTTCGCCGCTGAAGACAACTGCAACCCCTGGACTTTTGATGTGGCGACGGAATACGATGGCGCAGAGGAGAACCCTTGCGACTACACCCGTTTCGACACATACACCTTCACGGACTGCAGTGGCAATGTGACCACCTTCGTGCACGAGATCACGGTGCAGGACACCACAGGTCCCACCATCGAACTCGAGCCGGTGGACCTTTACCTCATGTGCCCACAGGAGGTGCCTGAGTTTGACATCACGCTCCCTGTCGGAGAATGGATGGATGACGCTGGAATGGACATCTCTGATGCCTGCAACGCAGACCCATCTTCCATCACAGCGACCTATGAAGATGACGTCACCATTTTCACGGACGCCACGCACTACACCTTGAACCGTGCATGGACGTTTGTGGACCACTGTGGCAATGTCACGAACTACGATCAGCTCATTGATGTCAACGAGCCACAGCCCGTCTTGCCCAACGCCTTCAGCCCTGCTGGAGATGGTGGCGGAAACGGATACAACGACACCTTTATCATCGAGAACCTCGGTTCCGAGGGAGAAGGAGAAACGGCCTATCCTCCTTGTAACTGGGGAGACGATGAGTCCTTCATCTATTTCCAGGTGTACAACCGCTGGGGCAGCCTCGTCTATGAGTCCCCCGCCGGTGAGATGTACCGCAACGACTGGGATGGCCGGAACTCCTTCACGGGCAATCAAGTCGTAGACGGCACCTACTTCGTCCTGTTGAGGTACGAGGATGGCCGCAAGTTTGGATCGTACGTGGATGTCCGCAAAGACTGAAGCACGGCTTGTTCTGAATAGAAGAAAGAATTGACGATGAAACACATCAAACTCTTCCTGACGATCCTGCCACTATTGGCAATTGCCCCGGTATGGGGTCAACAGGACGTCATGATCAGCCAGTATCTGTTCAATGGGTTGTTGATCAACCCCGGATACGCTGGATCACACCCATACACCTCTTCAAGCTTGCTGCACCGCAGCCAGTGGAACCAGTTTGACGGAGCACCGACCACCAGCGTGGTGGCCATCGATGGTGCCTTGAGAAACAACAGCATGGGCGTCGGCGTCTTGATGGTACACGACCAAATTGGTCTCACCACACAGACAGACGTGGCTGTGAACTTCGCTTACCGCATGCGGTTGGGTGCTGGACGCCTTGCCTTCGGTTTGAAGGGCGGTATGGCCAACACCCGGGCGGACCTTTTCGCCGCTGAGCTGACCGATCCAGGGGACCCGAACTATAGCGAGAACCAGCAAATCACGCAGTCTGCTCGGTTTGGTTTCGGCGCCTACTATCACATGCAGCGCTTCTATCTCGGGGTGTCCATTCCGACATTGACATCACTCGGATCCAATGCCCAGACGGTGCAGCCGCACTTGCTCACAACGGCCGGAATCGTGATCAAGGCCTCTGATGGGGTCATGCTCAAGCCCAGCTTCTTGCTGAAGGCCGTTGAAGGCGCTCCTGCTCAGTTGGACCTCAACCTGCATGCGCTGTTTCAAGAGCGCATCTGGCTCGGTGCTGGATGGCGTTCTGGAGATGCGATGGTCACCATGATGGAAATTCAGGTGACCCCTGAATTGCGCATCGGTTACGCCCACGACTTTACGCTCAGTGAAATCCGCAATTACTCTACGGGATCCAACGAGATCCTCATTGGATTCGATTTCGGACAGGGCATCAGTGCCAAACGTTCTCCCCGTTACTTCTGACCCCATGCAAGAGCGATTTACCTCCCTTTCCTCTTCCCTCCTGTTTGGAGTGTTGGTCGGAAGCATTCTCGCCCTCTCGGGCTGTGCACGCCTTCACATAGAAGAAGGACAAGCAGCTTTTGAAGAGTTGCGCTACCAAGATGCCATCCACCATTTCGGCAAGGCTGTGCAGCGCGCGCCCAACCCGGATTCTTACCGGAAGCTGGCCTCTGCTCACGCCTTGATCAACGAGCCTGAAGAAGCTTCTTCGGCGTACGCCATTCTCGTAGCCCAGCCCGAAGCGACCGACGAAGACCGCATCGCCTATGCTGAGACCTTGTTCAAGCAGCGGCGCTACGCTGAGGCCGAACGCATCCTCAACGCTGTGAGCCAACGCGACCCAGGCAACGAAGTGGCCGCCGCCTTGCGTCAAAGTGCACTCATGGCGCAAGATGGATCTAAGGATACTTCGGCCTTTGAACTGGAACCCTTCTCAACTGAAGGTGTCCGTTCCGCTTTCGCGCCATTCCGGTTTGGCAACACGCTGTACTTCACAGGCGCTTTGGAGAAGCCGGGAGCCCACGACCCGTACACGGACCTCAGCTATACGGACCTCTACCAAGTGCCCGTCACCGGTGGCGTTCCTACCCTCGTCCCTGGTGTCAACGGTCCCTACCATGATGGCATCGCCACGATGTCACCAGATGGCTCCCAGTTGATCTTCACCCGAAGCTCCCACGCACCGGAGAAAGTGGGCAAATTGTTGCTCGACGACTCCTCTGTCAACAACACCACCCTTTACTATGCCCGTAAGGGACTCGAAGAGTGGACAAATGACATCGAAATCGGACTGAGCGATGGCTCCAATATGTATGCCCATCCGGCATTCAGCCCGGACGGCACTGCCCTTTACTTCTCGAGCGACATGCCAGGAGGCTACGGGGGTATGGACCTGTACCGGTTGGACCGCAACGGCAGCACCTGGTCGTTCCCACCTGTGAACCTCGGGCCCATGGTGAACAGTGCTGGAGACGATGTATTCCCCAGCATGAAGGGCAGCGACACGCTGTTCTTTGCTTCTGATGCCCACATCACATTGGGCGGCTTGGACGTCTTGTACAGCATCCGCCAAGAAGATGGCAATTGGGGAACCCCTGTGCACCTCGACTATCCGCTGAACAGCCAAAGCGACGACTTCTCCATGTCCTTTAACGATGACGGGAAATCTGGCTTCGTCTCTTCTGACCGTTACGGATACGACCGCATCTTGAAGTTCCGCATCGTCGAGCGTCCATTGCTCGTGCGCGGCCTGGTGGTCGACAGCGAAACCGGAGAGCCCGTACCCGATGCCAAGATCAACCTCCTCGACGCCAAAGACGGCAGTGCTGTGGCCCTGCTCAGCGACGAGAACGGTGTATTTGGGCTCAACCTGCCGCACGGCAGAAGTTTCCGAGCAGAAGCGACCATGCAGACGTATTTCGCAGAGAACATCACATTGGATACGCCCGATGACGTCCTCATCCGCGAGATGGATGTCCTGATCGAGCTTACGCCCACCAGCGAACTCAACAGCGACGAGTACGCCAGCGCCATCCGCGAAGGCGACAGCTTCGAACTCCCCGAAATTCGTTGGGATTATGACAGCTACCGCTTGAGGGATGAGGCAAAACCCGCCCTGACCCTGGTCGCGGAATTCCTTCAAAATCGCCCTGGCATCGAAGTGGAGCTCCGCTCGCACTGTGACGCTCGTGGCTCTGACCGTTACAATCAAAAATTGAGCGAGCGCCGTGCTGAATCTGCTGCACGTTACTTGCTTG
>JAKMCW010000136.1 GCA_022428205.1 Flavobacteriales bacterium | reverse complement strand
GGCAGAGCTGGGTGGCTGGAAGGGCTGGTGACGGTCCACGCCATCGCGTGTCTCTCACGCGAGATAACGACATGGGTTAGACTCACCTGAGGACCGACAGACTGGGCACATTGAGGTACTGACACAGCTGCGTGTGCACGGGTAAAGGCAGGCGTGTCAGCCAGGCTTCATCACGGGTGCGTTGTCCGTTGTGCTGTCGTTCCATCTCGCTAGTCATCGCTCTGAAAAAAGTGGACCTAGCATCAGGTTAGGGTGGTGGTGGTGGTGGTCGACAGTGACACAAAAATGAAGGCGGATCGACGGGCGACTGGGTCTGGAAGACAGCGAGCTGGTAGCCGCACGGATCTGTTCTCAGCTCTTGACGCAGGTGATTGAGTAGCACGAAATCGACGACGGGCAGGATGGTGGGGGTCAAATCGTTGTGCTCAGGGATCGAGGTGGCGGCTACTACGGGACAAACGCCCTGACACACGACCAGGGGCCGCTCCAGTTGACTGGCGGCCTGGGCACAGTTGTTGTTGAGGTGGACTTTGAAACGTTCCATCAATTGCTGTACTTCGTACATCATGTGCCAATGGGTAAACTCGTCCAGGCCCGGATAGCAGAACGCTACCGCTTCACCCAGGTGGTTCGTTTCAGGTGTTGAACTGTCAGAGCGTGGTGATGGTGGTGGTGGTGAGCCGTCGAGGCTGGGTGACGCGAGCGGGGGGAGGCTGGACGGGTACGATGACGACGACGACGACGCGTGTCCCTCCTCCTCCAATTCTGCCTCGTCGTTGTCATCCAGGGGGTGTCCCTCGTCCAGCCGTAAGTCTTCCACATCGTCGTCGTCATCCAGGGGGTCAGTGTCTTCGCCAGCGCCCCCCACCACCGCCAGGGTTGCCACGATGACACGAGGTGAGGGTCCGTAAATGTACGCGTGTCGCCTCTGCAGCGCCTGCACCCGGTCGTGCACAATGTTTTGATGCTCCACCAGGGTGCGAGCGAGGGTGACAGTGTTGGCGTTGACCATGGGACACAGGCTGGCTTCATCACCGGGCGCTAAAACGGCCGCATCCACCAAGGTTGACCAGTCGGGTGGCCCGTCCGCGTCACTCTCGGGACGCATCGTTTGATAGATGCCCACGGCCCGTGCCATCATCTCTGTCCAGTCGTGCTCTCGCGGCGGGACCGCTGACAAGACCAGTTCAACCGTGAGGGGTGGATCGCGTACGACGGGTCCTAGATCGAAGAGTCGCGGATGCCAGGCCATCAGGGGGTACTGTTGCATCATGGCGAGCAGGTCGTGCATGGGTGTCCAGAGTTTTTCACCATCGCCCCCGTGAAGGTGTAGCCGCAGCACATTCAGCCGATAAAGTCGTCGCATGCTCACCCCTTGGAGGATCAAGGGGATGAGAGCGTTAGCCAGCAGTCCCCTGGCTCGATTGAAGTTGTAGCTCAGCGGCGACTCGCGCAGCGACAAGCTACGGAGACCCGGCAGGTGATCCATCCAACGACGCAGTTGTCGCACCGTTGTGGCCGGTTGACACAAGGCGATACGAGGTCGGCTCGACAACGGGGCAAAGTGAAGACTGTCGGGACACGTGGCGATGGCCAGGTGACATGTCCGAATCGCGAGCCGGTGCGCCTGGGTCAGCCAGTGTGTGGGGAACATGAGCAGGCATCCCTGGTAACTGGACATGATTTCACGCCTGGGAACACCCACCAGACTGGCTCCGGCTCGTCCCCGGTACGCACAGTGACAGTCGAGGGTGATCTCTACCAGCTCGGGTAAACTGTAAAGCGTCATAAACTGTCCCATCCACACGGAAAAGGGGAGCTCGTGAGTGGCGGGGTGGGTCAGGGAGCCACAACACAGTTTCAAATGTTGCACCGAGGCAAACATGTGGCGAGCCTCGGGACTGACGCGTGCTCGCTCGATCGTGTCGACATAGTCGGGCCAGTGTGACATGTCCAGGCAAGTGGCATCAAAGTTGGCGAGCCGTGATGTCCCGACAATGGTGCAGTTCCAGCCCCAGCAGACCTGACGGCAGGTCCATAGTGTCGTGGACTCGAGGTAGCCCCAGATGTGAACCCAGACTTCCCAAGACAAGTCGGACCAGGGTGGCGGCGGTGGTGGTGACGACGAGGATGACATGGTGCCGCTTTTTTTTTTGTTGTTTTTTTTTTTTATTAAAAACGAGTCAGGCATGAAACACCCGACCCGGTGAGGCCCCAGGGCTAGGCCCCAA
>JAKMCW010000126.1 GCA_022428205.1 Flavobacteriales bacterium | reverse complement strand
GTGGGGGCGGGGGGACTGGCTCTAGCAGCAGGGGGAGTTGATCTGGCGCAGGCAAGTCGAGCTCAACACCTAGCTCGGCCAGCAGCAGCTGAATATGCGGCTTGGCTTGGTGCTGAAAGTGCCAATGGTCGCTCGTGCGGGCGAGCCCGGCGAGTCGAGGAGCGTGAAGCCACACAACCTTCTCACAAACCGCATTTGCGATATTCAGCAGCTCCCGGCAGAAGCTATTGTAGCGTTCGCCCGAGGTTATGGAGTCCGCATCCGTAAAGCCGTTCGACCAGGCATCCCAGTCGCCCCAGAGTATGAAAGTCATAGTCCCGTGGGTGCGATTGTGGATTCCACGTAACTTGCGCAGGACGTCACGTTCAAAGTTCGGGGGCAGAGCGCCCTTGACTGTCGGCCCTCCCTTCTTGAAATCGTTGCCGGCCACGTGGATATATGTGTTGCGAACGTGTTCCGGAGCCACCAAGTCGTGGCGGTACAACTGGCCTCCTCGTACCACCTGGACGACCCCATTGATGTTCAACCACGTGGAGTCGAACTTGGCCGCCTCGGGGCACTGCAGAACTGAGTCTGCAAAGGTGAAGTTGCACGCCATCGCCGGAACTCCAGGAAATCCGGCGAAGGAGCGAGCGGCGCTGGTTCGAAGAACCGGCCGGAGGACAGCTTGAGCCAAAATGGCTACGGTACCTAAGCCTCGAAGGATTTATTTTCCGCCACGCCGAGCGGCCCCGCGTGGGCGCACCCGCGATGAGGTGCGGAACGCTCCCAACTTTTCCATGTGCCGCCGGAAGCTCTCAGGAAGTTCGAGACCTGGCTCGTTCCTCCGGCGGCTCAAGCGTTCGAGCTGCCCGCGCGTCGGTGCGTTGCCGGGCCTGCCGGGTGGCCAGTGGCGACATTTGAATCAAGAGGGGCTTGGGTACAGTAGCCATTTGGCTCAAGCACTGGGCTTCGAGCCGTTCCCAGTCTCTCTCGAGAGTCGCGCACACAAGGCTCTTCTCGTCTTGTTCCTTCGCATGGCCATGGTCACCGGCAAGCTGCTGACGCCGGAGGCGCTGGATGCGCTGAAGGCGCTGGAGATGCTGACGCCCGATCAGCTCAGCTGCGTCACCGAAGACCACGTGATGATGGCTGCATACGGCCTGGCCCGGTACGCCAGGGAGCATTTCGCTCTGTTGGTCCCTGTCAGCTCCGAGATACCCTCGAAAGTTCAAAAGCAAGTCAAGGATGCCATGCAGCTGGAGCTACCGTACATCTATGCCTGCGCCCTGGCGGCGGGCAGCAATTGGTATGAGACCGACGCCTACACCAGTTCTCGTGGCTACAGTGTCACGACGGCAGAAGCGGACATGATGACCGAGAAGGCCCACTACTTCTACGCCAGGTATGCCGCGGCCGGCTGCCGCCAACCGCCGGGCCCCGTCGAGAAGTGCGAAGACACCGTACTCAAGATGCTAGACGCCAAGCGGCTGCATCGGGTGATGCATGAGGAGATGGCCCCGAAAGACATTCCTAAATACGCCAGGAACCCAGATCGGTGGCCGGCGTACCTCAAGTACCTTGGTAGAGGTCTGCCCTTTGATCCGGCGTGGGACACCGAATGGTTCGAGTACCAGAAAGAGGGGTTCCAGGCGTCCATGCAGACGAGGAAGTTGGGATCTGGCTGCATCTTCTACAAGATCCTCTCCAAAGCTCTGGAGGTCGACCCCGATCTCATCTGCGCGGAGACCAACGACGACACCAGGTACGGGATTGGCAAAAAGACCGAAGATGCGCTCCAAATGGTGAGGCAGGGCCACAGCGCAGAAGAGGTTTGCGGGGGTGGGCAGAATGTGCTGGGACGCGCCCATAGCCAAGCTGCGCGCTGTTCCGAAGGAACAAACGAAGCGCCTCCGTGAGACGTTGGCCGCGTTTTTGGGCTGACCAGGCAAGACCGGCACTTTTTTTTGTTTTTTCAAAAACCCTCCGAGCGAGTTCCTCCGGTACCGGAGGAACAAAGGCCCTTCGAGCCCCAAGGGGCGAGCGAGGGCCTGTTATCGGAACCCGGCGACCCCATCAAGAGACCCGAGGCGACCACTGTTCCTTCGGAACATTTGAAGGTGCTACCGGCAATCTAGCCCATCCGGCGCCCGAGGCGGCCACAGTTCCTTCGACCATTGAACGTGCTGGCAGCAGAACATCCGGGAACCCGCGCGCCCAAACCCGGCGAGCACTAGGAGCACTTCCAGTCATGCAGGCCGGGACCACCGCCCCTCCGCCGTCAGAGGCCCGGGCCCGAGTCCTGGCGGCATACCTGCGGCCGCAGCAGCGGAGGCTCGAAGAGCCCGAACCTGGGCCAGGTCAGGAAAGCGAAGAAGGCGCGGACCCAGCAGCGGCGGCTCGAGCTCAGGCCTTGGCGGCCCACCGGCGGCTGCGGGAAATTGACACCGAGCCGTTCAAGTTCGGGAGCGGCATGCGCCTCGACGCCAACAGCGACTACCGCTTCTCGAACTTCTACGCCACAGCGGTCCCGGTCACGTACCAAGGCCTCGAGTACCCGACCAGCGAGCACGCCTTCCAAGCCTCGCGATTCCCCGAGGC
>JAKMCW010000120.1 GCA_022428205.1 Flavobacteriales bacterium | reverse complement strand
CGCTCTGGAAAGAACTGGCCGACACCCTCGGCGGCTCCGTCATCGGTCACCCCGACGGCAAGCCAGTCGACTTTGAATACCTCGCGACAGACAGCCGAACCTTGCACGCAGGGCCGGAAGCGCTTGAGCACACCGTGTTTATCGCTTTGCGCGGCCCGCGGCACGACGGCCATGCCCACATCCACGCAGCCGCACAACATGGCGTCAAGGGGTACATCGTCGCTCAAGACTGGACGGGATCCTTGCCCGACGGCCACATCCTCCGCGTGCCGGACACCCTCGCGGCTTTGCAAGCTTTGGGGGCCGCAGCCCGCCAAGACAGAACCGGCCAAGTCGTGGGCATCACCGGGTCCAATGGCAAGACTACCGTTAAAGAATGGGCCCGCGCATTGGCCCCTTCCTCGCTCCATACATCCCGCAGCCCCGGCAGTTGGAACAGCCAAGTCGGTGTCCCTCTGGCACTCTGGGGCCTAGACGACCACGCCCATCTGCACCTCGTTGAAGCCGGCATTTCACTGCCCGGAGAAATGGACGCACTCGCAGCCATCATTCAGCCCGACATCGGGGTCATGACGCATTTCGGCGATGCACACGATGCCCATTTTGCAAGCCGGGGGGAAAAGGCGCGAGAAAAGGCCCTTCTGTTTGCAGGCTGCTCTTCCATCATTCTGGGCACCCATGATCCTGACATGATGAGGGCACTGCAAGACATCCAAGCAGACACGCGTTGTGTGCACTGGAAGTGGCCCCAAGATCAGCACCCCGGCCTCGGCACGCTGGCACTGGACATCACCCGCGTGGAGTTCAAGCCCAACCATGCCCAGATGACGGGTTCATGGCGCGACCACGCCATCCATTGGACGGTGCCCTTCACCGAGAAAGCGCACCTGGCCAACGCCTTGACGTCCGCTTTGCTCATCTTAGAAATCACTGGCGACATCGAAGGCGTCACGGCACGCTTGGCCCACCTCCGCCCATTGGGGATGCGGCTCGAGCACCTTTCCGGTACCGGCGGCGGCACCGTCATCAACGACACCTGGAACCACGACCTGGACGGCCTGTCCACAGCACTCGAGGCGCTGGATCAGCTGGGCGACCGGCGCAAAAAGGCCGTAGTCCTGTCGGACATCGTTCCATTTGACAGACAAGACGCAGGCCAAATCGACCGCCTTAGGCACACCCTGGCCCACCGTGAAGTCGACCGTTGGATTGTCGTCGGCCCCCAACTGTCCCGCGGTATCCCGGGCATTGACCCCGAAACCATCCAGCAATTCGCCACCACAGAAGCGCTGCTCGACAGCGCCGCATTGGATGGACTTCAAGGCTGGAACGTATTGGTCAAGGGGGCACGGCCCTTTGCTTTTGAGCGCGTGGCCCGGGCATTGGAGTCCAACCCGCACACCACCGTTTTCGATCTCGATCTCGGACGCCTCGCCCACAATCTTCAACTGCACCGCGACCAAATCGGCCGCCCCATCATGGGCATGGTCAAGGCCTTTGCCTATGGAGCAGGGGACGCCGTCGCCGTAGAGCTGGACCGCCTGGGCATCCAGCGACTCGCCGTGGCGTTTGCCGAAGAAGGCATCGCGCTGCGCAAAGCGGGGGTCCGCTGTCCCATCATGGTCCTCAATGCCGACCCCCAACGCTTCACCGACTTGCTCGCGTGGCGCTTGGAACCCGAAGTCCACAACCTGAGCACCCTCGAACAATGGGGGCACGCCTTGCATTCCACAGCCCCTGCCGACGGCGAAGCCCGTGGCGTCCACGTCAAAGTTGAAACCGGCATGCACCGCCTCGGATTGGGGGTGGATGAAGCCGCCCAAGCTGGGGGCCGGTGCGCCGAAATGGGCATCCCCATCATCAGCGTCTACAGCCACCTTTCCGCAGCTGATGACCCTGCTGCCGACCACCACACGCAACAGCAAATTGACCGGTATGTCTCTGCCTGCAACGACATCCAAAGGGGGTGGAAAGCGGCGGGAGGTGGGCCACTGAAATTCATCCAACACCTCGCCAATACGTCTGGCGCTGCGCGCTTCCCTCAGGCCCGGTTCGACATGGTGCGCATCGGCCTTGGGCTATACGGACTCGACGCCTCCGGAACCACAGAGGGGCTCCTGCCTATCGGCCGCTTTCATACACGGATCAGCCACATTCACGACGTCCCTCCCGGAGAGGCGGTCGGCTATGGGGCCACGGACAAGTCAGACCGCCCCAGGCGCATCGCAACACTGCCTGTGGGGTATGCCGATGGACTGCCGCGGGCTGCTGGAATAGGCAAAGTGAGCCTCTTTGTAGGCGGTCAAAAACGCCCCACTGTAGGCCCTGTGTGCATGGACGGATGTATGGTCGACATCACTGGGTTAGAAGTACAGGTCGGGGATTCTGTTGAAATCTTTGGAGACCACGCCACCATTGAAGACCTGGCCGCCGCCACGGACACCATCCCTTATGAAATCCTGTGCCGCATACCACAGCGCGTCAGGCGGCGACACCTGCGCACCTGAGCCCCCATTGTAACTTCGCACCGTGGACCGCTCACGGAAAATCCCCATCGAAGAAGGCGACACCTACACTTCTCCCGAAGGTTTCCTTGTCTTCACAGAACAATACCACCGCAAACGCGGGTATTGTTGTACCAGCGGTTGCAAGCACTGCCCCTTCGGCTACGACAAAGGGACTGGCCGCATTCGCAACGCCAAAGGCCACTAACCGAACGCCATGAACACCACCGTTGCCTCAGAATCGACCCTCGCTGAATTTCACCGTGAAGTCACCGCTGGACTGCCCGAAGTGCTGCCGGCGCCCAAGCAGCGGTCCAATCAGGTGCCGCATGCACCGGTGCGCAAGGACATCTTAACCCCCCAGCAAAAAGAGCTGGCCCTGGCCAACGCCCTGCGCTACTTCCCGGCCGAACAACACGAGGTTCTCGCACCAGAATTTGCCGAAGAGCTCAAGGCTTATGGGCGCATCTACATGTACCGGTTCATGCCCGAATACGACATGTATGCTCGGCCCATTGATGCCTATCCCGCACAAACCGCCCAAGCGGCCGGCATCATGCTCATGATCCAGAACAACCTGGACCCTGCCGTCGCACAGCACCCCGAAGAACTCATCACCTATGGCGGCAACGGCGCCGTCTTCCAGAATTGGGCCCAATACCGGCTCGTCATGCGCTATCTCAGCGAAATGACCGAGGAGCAGACCCTTGTCATGTATAGCGGTCACCCCCTTGGCCTCTTTCCTTCCCATCCCGGCGCCCCACGCGTGGTCGTGACCAATGGCATGGTCATTCCCAACTACAGCGGAGCCGATGACCTGGAGCGCATGAACGCCCTCGGCGTCAGCCAATACGGGCAGATGACCGCCGGCTCATACATGTACATCGGCCCACAAGGCATCGTGCACGGCACCACCATCACAGTCCTCAACGCAGGACGCCGCCTCGACCCCGAAAACCCCACCCTTGCGGGCAAGCTCTTCGTGACAGCAGGCCTCGGTGGCATGTCCGGCGCACAACCCAAGGCGGGCAACATAGCTGGCGTAGTGTCCGTCACCGCTGAAGTAGACCCTGCGGCAGCCTGGAAGCGGCAAGAGCAAGGTTGGGTAGACCACGTAGTGGAAGACATCGCAGAACTCGGCGAGCGGGTGCGGGCTTCCATGGAGGCCCAAGAAGCCGTGAGCTACGCCTACCTCGGCAACGTGGTCGATGTGTGGGAGCACTTCTACGAAGCCGGCATCCACATTCACCTTGGTTCAGACCAAACCTCCTTGCACAACCCATGGGCCGGTGGTTACTATCCCGCCGGACTCACATTTGAGGCGGCACAACGCATGATGGCTGAAGACCCAGATCAATTCAAGGCCTGCGTCCAACAAAGCCTTCGGCGCCATGCTGAAGCCGTCAACCGACACACCACCAAAGGCACCTACTTCTTTGATTACGGAAACGCCTTTTTGCTCGAGAGTTCCCGCGCTGGCGCCGACATCATGTCCGATGATGGCGAAAACTTCCGCTACCCCAGCTATGTCCAGGACATCATGGGGCCGATGTGCTTCGATTACGGTTTTGGGCCGTTCCGCTGGGTCTGCGGATCAGGGGACCCCGCCGACCTCGACAAAACAGACGCCATCGCTTGCGAAGTATTGGAAGGCATGATGGCTGAGGCCCCGGTCGAAATCCGCCAACAAATGGCCGACAACGTCCAGTGGATCCGCGGCGCAAAGGCCAACAAGCTCGTCGTTGGATCCCAGGCCCGCATCCTCTATGCCGATGCTGAGGGCCGCATGCGGATTGCCAAGGCTTTCAATACCGCCATCGCCAGTGGCGCACTTTCAGGCCCTGTGATTCTGGGCCGCGACCATCACGACGTGAGTGGCACGGACTCCCCTTATCGGGAGACCTCCAATATTTATGATGGCTCCGCATTTACTGCGGACATGGCTGTCCAAAACTTCGTTGGTGACGCCTTCCGCGGGGCCACTTGGGTCTCCCTGCACAACGGCGGAGGCGTCGGTTGGGGAGAGGTCATCAATGGTGGATTCGGCATGCTGCTCGACGGGTCAGCCGAGGCCGAAGCCAAGCTGACTTCCATGCTGCATTGGGACGTCAACAACGGAATCGCACGCCGCAGCTGGGCCCGCAACAATGAGGCGCAGTTTGCCATTCGCCGCGCCATGGAAGCAGAACCCAAACTCAAGGTCACCCTCGCACAGAATGCCGACCCTGCGCTCATCCGGCGCGCCCTTTCCTAATGGAACACTATCAATCCCGCTGGACGGCTGACACCCAGTCTACAGCACCTCTCCCCCCCTTTCCATGGGCGGGACACCACTTCGAGGAGTGCCACTTCGAAGGCCTCGACCTCAGCCATTCAGATTGGCGGGACGCCCGTTTCGAACGCTGCACTTTTCAATCTTGTCAGCTATCAGAAGTGCGCCTCACCAACGTTCGGTTCCACGGCGTCACCTTTACAGGTTGCACGCTCAACAAGGTGCGTTGGACCACCTTACAGCCCTCCTTTATGTCCTTCGCGTTGGACCAATGCAAGGCCCCCCTCTGCGATTGGGAAGACATGGACCTCAAGGGCATGAAACTGGAGCGCTCTGACCTGAGCGGAAACAACTTCTCCGGGGCAGACGCCCGTGAGACATCGTGGACAGAAAGCCGATTGCGCGACGCCATTTTTCAGCGAACCGACCTGCGCGAGGCCGACCTGCGCGGCGCCACGGAATGGACCATCGACCCGTCAGACAACCGGCTTCGGGGCGCGCGTTTCGATGCCGCGGATTTGAGCGGTTTGGTCAAGGGGTTGGGCATTCGTCTCGACTGAAGGCAGCGCAAGTCGGCCCCATTGGAAACGTTTTAACAAGCGTTTCGTTTCCTCCGTGTAAGCTCAGTGTTATTTTTGCGGCCTGAAAGCGCCCTGCATGAGCCCCGTCAACCAAGGAACCCATAAAGACACGCGCCTGTCTGAATTGCTGGGCGGATGTGAGCGGGCGTTTCGACGGTTTGGAGTCAGGGCGGTGAGCATGGACGACCTCGCCTCACAGCTGGGCGTGTCCAAAAAGACATTGTACCGCTACTTCAAGGACAAAGCCGACTTGGTCCTCCAGGTCTTCGATCAGGCCTGCAACCGCCAAGCCGCCCGCACTGAAACCCTCGCAGAAGGTGGGTTTAACGCCATCGACGCCGTCATCGCTGTGATGGAGTATTTCCAAAGTGAACTCCGGGAAATGCACCCCAGCATGCTGTTTGACCTTCAGAAATACTACCCTGAAGCCATGCACCGCCTGCACCACCACAAGATGGAGGCGATGCAAGGCTACCTCATTCGCAACATCCAACGCGGTCAGTCCGAAGGCTTGTTTCGCTCTGATTTCGATGCCAAGCTGATTTCAAGGTTGCACATGGCCATGGTTCAGACCATGACCGATCCCTCGACCATTGACGAGTTTGGCCGGCCCTTGTCAGAGTTGCAACAAGAGCTACATACCTATCACCTCAGGGGAATCGCCACCGACAAGGGGTTGGAATACCTCCGTCAACGCAACAACACCCAGTGAACACGTCCATCACCATGCGCACACTCTCCCTATTGGTCGTCCTGCTGCTACAGGGCGCCATTTTCGGCCAGGATTCCCCCAACGGTTCGGGCATCAGGCTGACGCTCGAGGAAGCCCAGTCATTGGCGGCCACCCGCGCTTACAACGTCCGATACGCGGCATTTGACACCCAAGAAGCCGCGAGCAGTACCCGAGAAATCATCGCTTCTGGATTTCCCCAAGTGAGCGGAACGGTCGAATACAACCGCTATATCGACATCCCCACCCAAGTCTCCAGTGGCGACGTCTTCGGCTTCCCCGATTACCTCACCACCTTCTTGGGCGGCGTCGCACAAGCCACCGGTGTTCCCTTGGATGCCCCTACTACCGACCCCAACGCCATACAAGAGTTTCAATTCGGCGCTTCCCAAACCATGACCGCAGGGATCACCGCGACTCAGCTCATTTTCAGCCCGAGCTACTTCGTCGGCATTCAAGCTGCCAAGGCTTACGCCAGCGGTATGGCCGCTGCCGAGTCCAAGTCAATCGCCGATGCCCGTCGCGCTGCTGGAGAAGGCTACGCAGCCGCATTGGCCGCCCAAGAAAACGTCGCCATCCTCATGGCCGCTGAAGCCCTGGCCGAAGAGGCACTCAACCAAACCCGCGCCTTGGTGCAAGAAGGCCTGGCCGAGTCTACCGATGCCGACCAACTGGATCTCGCCCTGTCTGAGATGGCCCAGCAGAGGGCCACAGCCGAGAGCATGGCCTCCGTGGCGTTGGATGCCCTCAAGTTCACCGTCGGCATGCCGGTAGGGACCAACGTCATTCTGGCCGACAGTTTCGAGACGTTGTCCAACGCCTTTGACGGCGCCACTGTGCTCGGCACCCCCTTTGACGCCAACCGGTTGCCCGAAATCCAATCACAGGCCAAAAACTTGGAGCTCTCCGAACTCGGCATTCGCAACGAAAAAGCCGCCGGTATGCCGAGCATCGGGGCGTTTTACACCAACCAACGCAATGCCCAGCGCGAAGCCTTTGACTTCTTCCGCTCCGGAAGCTGGTACCCCATCCAGCTCGTAGGGGTTCAAATGAACATCCCCATTTGGTCCAGCTTCGGCGGCAAGGAAAAAGTCCTGCAAGCGGAACTGACAAGGGACCGCGCTTCGACCGCCCTCGAACAGATGATGGAGGCGGCCACCCTCGAATACCGTGCCGCCCGCACCGAATACAATTCCAGCTTGGAACAGCGCCTCCAAGCCCAACGCGGACTCGACCTCGCAGAACGCATTCTCGACCGCACACGCATCCGTTTTCAGGAAGGGCTCGCCAGCAGTTTTGACCTCACACAGGCTCAAAACCAGTTGGTCAATGCCCAAGCCAACCTCGCCCAAGCCACGCTCCGCTGGTTCAACGCACACCTCCGCCTCGAACGTTCCCTCAACGCCTGATCCCCATGATCCGCACTTCACTCTTTCTCTCCACCGTTCTCCTGCTGACCGCATGTGGTGGTTCCGCCCCAGAGAACGCTCCAACATCAGCAACGCCTGCTGCTGCCGCATCTGAAGCCCGCAAGGTCACCACCCTGCAGGCCACGGCTGCACCTTTCGACCACTTCTTTACCGTGCAAGGCAACGTGGAAACAGACCGCCTCGCGCAGGTATTCCCTATGACCCAGGGCACCGTGCTGCGCATCCGCGTTGAAGAAGGTCAAACCGTCCAAAAAGGGCAGGTTCTGATGGACCTCGACAACGAGGCTGTGGCCCGCAACCAAGACGAGTTGGATACCCGGTTGACCCTCGCCAAGGATGTGCTCGCCCGACAAGAGCGCTTGTGGGAACAGGGCATCGGAACTGAAGTACAACTCTTGGAAGCCCGCACCAACGTCAAAGCGCTGGAAGAAAGCATCGCCGCCTTTAGTGAGCAAGTAGACTTCGGCAAGGTGACCGCTCCTTTTGCTGGCACCGTCGACCGCATTTTCGCCAAGGAAGGCGGTATGGCTTCCCCCATGCAACCCGTCGCACGGGTCATGGACCTCGATGACATGTATGTCCGCGCCAAAGTCAGCGACCACTATGTAGGCAAGGTAGAAGCCGGTCAACGTGTGGACATTGCCATGGCAGGGCGCACCACCCGCACCAGCGCCATCTCGAGGGTTGGCCGCTACATCGAGCCCGCCAACCGCACTTTTGAAATCGTGGTTCCAGTTCCCGAAGGCACGGAGTTGCTGCCCAATGAGTTTGCCGCACTGCACATCAACGACCTGCACCTGGACAGCGCCATTTCACTGCCCTCCGGCCTCATCCTCCAAAACCGGGAAGGGCTCGATTTCGTGTACACCATCCAAGAGGGGAAGGCCGTCCGCCAACCCGTTCAAATCGGGCCTGCTGCCGATGACCGCGTGTTGATTTTAAAGGGTGTCGTACCCGGTATGACCATCATCGACCGCGGCGCGGGTCAAGTTGTGGAAGGCGAAGCCGTCCAGATCATGCGCTAAACCCGCTGTTTTCCAAGCGACCCCCAAGCGACCCCACCCCATGGATCCCAAGACACCCAAGGAATTCGGCCTGAGCACCGCCTCGATCAAAAACCGCACCACTGTCGCGGTCTTGATCGCGATCATTTTGATCTCCGGCATCTCCTCCTACATCACCGTCCCCAAGGAAAGCTTCCCAGAAGTGGTCGTCCCCGAAGTCTTCGTGGGCACGCCCTATCCGGGCAACAGTCCAGGCGACATCGAGAAGCTCATCACACGTCCCATTGAGAAAGAACTCAAGGGCATCACGGGCACCGATGAAATCATCTCTACGAGCCAACAGGGCTACAGCTCCATCGACATCAAGTTCGACTTCTCCGTGACACCAGAAGTGGCACTGAGAAAGGTCAAGGACAAGGTGGACATCGCCATGAGCGACCCGAGCTTTCCGGATGATCTGCCCAGCGACCCCAACATCTTCGATCTCAACTTCACCGAGCTCGTTCCAGTCATGCAGGTCAACCTTTCTGGCGACTACCCCATCGACCAGCTTGAAGACTACGCTGAGATTCTCCAAGAGCGCATCGAAGACATCGAGCAAATCAACGAAGCCGAGATCCGTGGCGTCAACGCCAAGGAAATGGAGGTCGAAGTCGACCACCTTAGGGCAGAGGCCATGCTCGTCAGCTTCAATGACATCGCCCAAGCCATTGGTCAGGAAAACCTGTCCATCTCTGGCGGCGACATCCTCATGGATGGCCGCAGGCGCACCGTGCAGGTCGTGGGCGACTTCCGTGACGCCCAAGACTTGGAGGCCATCATCGTCAAGGCTGAAGGCGGCACCCCCGTGTACCTGCGGGATGTAGCCAATGTGCGGTTTGTAGACCAGGAGGCCACCAGTTTTGCCCGCGAGTGGGGCAACCCTGTAGTCTCACTTGATGTGCGCAAAAGGGCAGGCGAGAACCTCATCATCGCCTCCGATGAAATCAACCGCATCATCGCAGAGGCCAAGGCTGAATTCTTGCCTTCAGACCTCAACGTCAGCATCACCTCGGACCAGTCCGACCAGACCCGAACACAAGTCGATGAGCTACAAAACAGCATCATCCTCGGCGTTCTACTGGTGGTGGGCGTCCTGCTCTTCTTCCTTGGACTGCGCAACGCCCTTTTTGTCGGAGTGGCCATCCCGCTGTCCATGTTCTTGAGCTTCGCCATCCTGAATGCCTTGGGCATCACCTTCAACGTGATGGTGCTCTTTGCCTTGGTGCTGGCACTCGGCATGCTCGTAGACAATGGCATTGTGGTGGTCGAAAACATCTATCGACTGATGGATGAAGGCATGTCCCCGTTCGATGCCGCGCGCTTTGGCGTGGGCGAGGTGGCTTGGCCCATCATCGCCTCTACGGCCACGACATTGGCGGCCTTCCTTCCACTGGCGATTTGGCCGGGCATCATCGGTGAATTCATGAAATACCTGCCGATGACCCTAATCATCGTCTTGTCATCGTCCCTCTTCATTGCGCTGGTGATCAACCCCATGTTGACCAGCTTGTACATGCGTGTGGAAGAAGCCGAAATGAACGTGCGCCGGCTGTTCATCACCACCGGTATCCTCTTCGTGGTGGGGCTGCTCTTGCTGGGCGCCGGATGGAACACCGTGGGCAACCTCTTCATCCTCGGCGGCATCATTGGGCTGCTCAACCGCTACCTCTTGACACCCGCTACCGCGTGGTTCCAAAACAAACTCCTCCCCGCTTTGGAGAACGCTTATGAGCGGCTGCTTCACTTCTCCCTCCGCGGCGCCAAGCCTTGGTTGTTCTTCTATGGCATGATCGGGCTGTTGTTTGCTTCCCTCGTGCTGTTGGGCATGTTCCCACCCAAGGTGGAGTTCTTCCCACAGAACGAACCGCAGTATGTCAATGTTTACATCGACATGCCCATCGGTACGGACATCGAGGAGACCAACCGGGTCACCCAAGAGGTGGAGGGCATGGTCATGAAAGCGATCAACCGACCTGATTTTCTGCGGGAAGGTGCAGATGGAGCCTCCGATCAATTCCTGGTCAACTCCGTCATCGCGCAAGTGGGTGAAGGCACCTCTGACCCTGCCGAAGGTCCGCAGCTGGGTGCCACCCCAAACAAGGGCCGCATCACGGTGAGTTTCTTGAAGTTCCAAGACCGCCAAGGACTCAGGACCACAGATGTGCTCAACGCCATCCGCGACGAGGTCAAAGGCTACCCCGACGCCCTCATTCGGGCGACCAAAAACTCCGACGGCCCCCCGCAAGGATTGCCCATCAACCTCGAAATCACCAGCGCCAATTACGAGACCGCCCTGGCTTACGCCGATGGCATGAAGCGCTTCATCGAATCCACGGGGATCCAAGGTGTGGAAGGGCTCAAGCTGGACGTCGAAAAGTCCAAGCCTGAGATGCCCATTACCATCGACCGCGACAAAGCACGCCGCTACGGTTTGAGCACACAGCAAATCGGCTACGGCATCCGCAGCGCGCTGTTTGGGCGCGAAGTGAGCCGCTACAAGGACGGTGAGGACGATTACCCCATCAACCTGAGGTTCTCCGATGCCTACCGCAACAATGCCGACGCATTGATGAACCAAAAAATCATCTTCCGCAGTGCCTCGGACGGCCAAATCAAGGAGGTGCCCATCTCAGCTGTAGCCACAGCAGGGCGGTCCACCACCTACAACGCCATCAAGCGAAAGGACCTCGACCGCACCGTAACCTTGTCTTCCAACGTCCTCGGTGGCTACAACGCCAACGAAGTTGTGGCCGCCATCAAGGACGCCATGAACGACTACCCCGCCCAAGACGGCGTTCAGTGGGAGTTTACCGGCCAGCAAGAAGAACAGGCCAAGGAAATGGCCTTCCTTTCCAAGGCGCTGGTCATCGCGCTGTTCCTCATCTTCTTGATCATTGTCGCGCAATTCAACAGCATCTCCACGCCCTTCATCATCGGCTTTAGCGTGCTGTTCTCACTCACTGGTGTTTTCCTGGGCCTCGTGGTGTTCCGCCAAGACTTCGTGATCATCATGACCATGATCGGGATCATCTCCCTCGCCGGTGTAGTGGTCAACAATGCCATCGTACTCATCGACTACACCAACCTGCTCTTCGACCGTAAAAAGCGGGAGTTGGGATTGGGTGAAGACGATCCACTGCCCTTTGCCGAAATCGTTCCCTTGATCATAAAGGGCGGTCGCACCCGTCTGCGTCCAGTGTTGCTGACCGCCATCACCACCGTGCTCGGGCTCCTGCCCCTGGCCATTGGCATCAATGTGGACTTCGTGAGCCTGTTGGCAGAGTACGACCCCAAGATCTACATCGGCGGAGACAACAACATCTTCTGGAAGCCCATGAGCTGGGCCATCATTTACGGCCTGACGTTTGCCACATTCCTTACTTTGGTCATTGTCCCCATCATGATGTGGTACTTGACCCGTGCCGAATACAAGTGGCTCAAGCGCCTGCCTGTGAACCCCTCGTGATCCAGCGCCATTCTATGAAATACAACACCCTGCTCATCACGGGGGTCACCGGTTTTCTCGGCGGCCATATGGCCCTGGAAGCCCTGCGCCAAGGACACACCGTGCGCGGTACGTTGCGGTCCTTAGGCCGTGCTGATTCTGTGCGGGACATGCTGGCTTCACAGCTCGGTGAACATGCAGAGGAGGCCCTGCAGCGCCTCACTTTTCACGTAGCCGACTTGCGCTCTCCCGAAGGATGGCGGGAGGCGGCTTCCGGCTGCGACGCCGCATTGCATGTCGCATCTCCCTTTCCATTGGGCGTTCCCAAGGACGAGCAGGACATCATTGGGCCCGCTCGACAAGGACTCAAGCATGTCTTTGAAGCCTGTGCTGCCGAAGGCGTGCATCGGTTTGTGCAGACCTCATCCACCGTGGCCATCGCATACGGGCATGGTCGGGAAAACACCAGCTTCACGGAAAAGGACTGGACCCAACTTGATGGGGGCATGATCACGGCCTACATCAAGAGCAAAACCTTGGCCGAGCATGACCTGTGGATGATGGCCAAGCAACAGCCGGCGATGTCCGTTTCTGCCGTCAACCCCGGCTTCATTTTCGGCCCCATCCTCGATAGAAAAGATGCTGGAACCAGCGGTGACGTCATCCTCAAAATGATGCGTGGCGAATTTCCTGGTGTTCCGCACTTGGGCTACCCGACCGTCGACGTGCGCGATGTCGTAAGCCTGCACCTTTTGGTACTCAACGATGACGAGGCCGCGGGTGAGCGTTTCGCCGCAACCGCCAATACCCTGCCATTTCGCGATTTGGCCAAGGCCCTGAAGCGCGCCTTCCCCAAAGAAGGCCGCAAGGTGGGCACCTTGGCCATGCCCAACTTCTTGCTTCGGTTGTTCGCTTTGTTCGACCCTGCGCTGCGCGTGGTCCTCGCCGAATTGGGCTACATGGCGAATGTCTCCTCCGACAAGGCGCGCAAACGATACGGCTGGAAACCCCGGTCAGCTGAGGATGCCGGTATCGCCATGGCCCAAAGTCTCATCGATCTGAGGTATCTGAACTGATTCCCTCGCGGCCACTCTAAATTCGCAACTCCGGAACCGCCCGGCACCCGATGAGCGACCTTCTCCAACACGAGTGTGGCATAGCCCTTCTCAGGCTCAAAAAGCCCCTGCAGTATTACATCGACCATTACGGGACGGCCTTTTACGGCCTGAACAAGATGTACCTCTTGATGGAGAAACAGCGCAACCGGGGCCAAGACGGTGTGGGCCTGGCCAATGTGAAGGTCTCTGTTCCACCAGGGCACCGCTACTTGAGCCGTTCGCGCTCCGTTGCCAAGCAACCCATTGAGGACCTCTTTTCTCAGGTCATGAGCCGGTTTGCCGAGACCCGCGAGCACCAACCTGAAAAGCTCAAGGATGCCGCTTGGTTGCAAAAGGAGTTCGCCTTTACTGGTGAGGTATTCCTCGGCCATCTCCGCTATGGCACATATGGGCGCAATACCATTGAACGCGTGCACCCCTTCCTGCGCCAAAACAACTGGCGCAGCCGCACCTTGGCGCTTGCGGGCAACTTCAACCTCACCAACGTAGACGAACTTTTTGACGTCCTCGTGGGGCTTGGCCAGCACCCCAAGGAGAAGGCAGATACCGTCACCATCCTTGAAAAAGTGGGGCACTTCCTTGATGAGGAGGTGGAATCCCGCTTTCGCGACTTCAAGGAGCAAGGCCACGAAAACCACGAAATCAGCGACCTCATCGCCCGAAACCTCAATGTCGGCCACGTGCTCGAGAGGGCCTCTGAAGCGTGGGATGGTGGTTATGTGATGGGCGGCATCATCGGCACGGGAGATGCTTTCATTGCCCGCGACCCAAATGGCATCCGACCCTGTTTCTGGTATGAAGACGATGAGGTCATTGTGGCGGCGTCAGAACGTCCGGTGATCCAAACGGCCTTCAACACCAAAACTGACGAGGTCAAGGAGCTCCAACCCGGCGAGGCCCTGCTCATTTCTAAAGACGGAAACGCCTCCATCAAACAAGTCCGCCCTGCAGCAGAACGCACCCCGTGTAGCTTCGAGCGCATCTACTTTTCCCGTGGAAACGACGCCGACATCTACAATGAGCGTGTGGCCCTCGGAGAATCCCTTGTGCCAAAAGTGCTCGAAGCCGTGGAGCACGACCTCGATACCTCCGTGTTCAGTTTCATCCCAAACACAGCGGAGACTTCTTTTTATGGACTGGTCAAAGGGCTGGAAAGCCACTTAAATCAGAGCAAAATCCAGCGCATCCTCGGCTTGGGCGCCAATCCCTCTCCCGATGACGTGCGCGACATCTTAGAAGAGCGCCCACGGGTCGACAAGGTCACCCTCAAGGACGCCAAACTGCGCACCTTCATCGCAGATGATGGGGCACGAGACGACCTGGTCACTCACGCCTATGACATCACATACGGTACCGTCAAACGCGGGGTGGATCAACTCGTAGTCATCGATGACAGCATCGTACGGGGCACAACCCTCAAGCGGAGCATCTTGCGCATACTGGACCGTTTGGGACCTAAACGCATCGTGGTCGCGAGCAGCGCACCGCAGATTCGCTTTCCCGATTGCTACGGCATAGACATGGCGAAAATGGGGGATTTCATTGCCTTCCAAGCCGCCATTGCCTTGCACAAGGAGCGCGGAAACGAAGCGTTGATCGAACGGGTTTATGAAGACTGTAAAGCTGAACTTGAGAAGCCCTTCACAGAGCAGCTCAACAAGGTCAAGCCCATCTACGATGAACTGACTGAGGAAGAGACCTCGTGCAAGATTTCCGAGCTCCTTACCCCAAGTAACATCCAAGCTGAAGTTCGCATCATCTACCAAAGTGTAAAAGGGCTTCACGACGCCATTCCCGCTCACAAAGGCGACTGGTATTTCACCGGAGACTTCCCCACACCAGGCGGCAACCGTGTAGCCAATCGCGCCTTCGTCTTTTGGAAAGAAGGCCGCAAAGAGCGCGCCTACTAAGTCAGATCACACCGACAGGGACTCAACCACGGTGCAGGCCGCACTCTTTGGAAGACTGCTCCCACCACCACCGTCCGGCGCGTGCGTCCTCGTGCGGCAAAACGGGGCGTGTACAAGGTGCACAACCAATGCTGGGGTAACCCATTTTATGCAAGGGGTTCACGGGCACGCCCGTCGCTGACACCACGGCGTCCAGCGTCGCGTCATCCCACTCCAACAAAGGGTGCACCTTCAGAATGTCCCAGCCGGCATCTTTCTCTCGCTTCTCCATGGTCGCCCTGTTGGGGCTTTGGACACGGCGCAAGCCCGTCAACCATGCGCCTTTTCCTGCAAGCACCCTCCGCAAAGGCTGGATTTTGCGCACCGAACAACACTGCTTTCGGGCATCCACACCCTCATAGATGCGCTCGAGCGCTCCCAAGCCCGTTACCGCTTCTTCATCTGGCTTCAATGACCGGACCTTCAGTCCAAAGTGTACCTCGGACTGCTTCCATGTCTCTGCCGTAGCGGGAAACAGAAATCCCGTGTCCAATGAAACGACGTCCACTTCAGCCCCACTCTCTGCCACAGCCCATGTGAGCACCTGATCCTCCTTGCTGAAAGAAGTGGTCAACACCACTCCACCTGTATCAGCTTGCGCCATCACTTCAGCTTCGATGTCGCGCACCAACGCATCCAAAACGGAGACCCTTCGAGACAATACCATGCCGCGAAGATAGGCTCAAGCACACAAATCCTATAAATTAAGTGGGATATATAAGGTCCGCCAAAGTGCGGTGCTCCAACACCCCCAATTGTGCGTCGCGCACTTCAGACATCATCCGGTGTAAACCACAGTCCTCCTCCACGCAGTCCTCACAGCGTTCATAGTAATGCAAGCTCACACACGCCAGTGGCGCAATAGGGCCATCCATCATGCGCATCACCGCTGCCAATTTGATCTCATCAGCAGGCCGACTGAGTGCGTGTCCCCCCATAGGTCCCCTTCTGCTCTTGACCACTCCACCAGACCGCAGCTCAACCAAGATTTGCTCCAGGAACTTCACGCTCATAGGTGCCAGTTCCGAAATTTCTCGGGCACTCAACCACTCCTTGCCCTCACCACCTGCGGTGGCCTTTTGCCTGCGCGCCAAAACGGTTAAAGCCCGAAACGCGTATTGCGCCTTCTTCGTCAACATGACCTCAGTGCATCAGGATGCGCGATACTGAACCCACCTCCTGACCTTCTGGGTTCAACGGATAAAGCAATACCATGCCACGGCCCCATTCGGCTGTCGAAATTTGAGTGCCCGCCGGCCCCTGTGCCTGGCCTTCAGCCAACACTTTTCCATCCATAGCAATGGCCCTATACCCCCAGCCGTCTGGCAACATCCAAGTCAATGTTTCTCCTGCCTTAGCCGGGTTCGGGTAAGGTGCCTGCATCGTCGAAGCGTGGACAGGCGGCACATTTGCGATGGGGTCTGAGTACCAAGCGACATCCGTTATTTCGAGTAAGGTCAGCCCCGAGTTGTCCGTCACAATCAACTCCTCATGAAAAAACACCGCCAACGTTGAATCCGGGACGAAGTACATCACCTGGTTCAGATACCAATTGGCTGTGTCGCCTTCATACGTCTCAGTGTAATTCTGGACATAATTTCCTCTGAGCACCTCTTCGAAAGCGGTTCCATCAGGCGTCACCAGTGATCCCCATGCGTCAATTTCTGACGACAATGAACCCTCCAAGGAATAGGGTTGACCCAAGAGCATCTGATCCAATGCGAACGTGTCCGTGTGCAACGCTCCCATCTCCAGTGGATAGGTCCATTGCGTCAACGGGTCGTCAAAGGAAAGGGTGATGCCCGTTGCGCTGTTCGCGTTGCCTTGAACGGTGAACGCGTCGTCCTGATATCCCCAAAAGGACAATTGATCCCCAGTACCACTCACCCAGTCCGCACTGTCAAACAATGGAAAGAAAGACGAGGTTTCTGCTGGCGCCAAATTGAACAGCGCCACAGAACTGCCCGTAACATCACTAAAATCCCAAGATTGTGGTTCCGCGCTTGGTGCAGAAGGTGCGATGTAAGGACCAGCTACAACGTCCGCGGAGTAGCCATTGCCCGTCGGTTCGCTCCAAAATAGAACAGGCTGCGCAACCGCAGCCCAACCTAAGGACATCATTGAAATCAAAAGGAAGGCCTGTTTCATAAGCGGAATGTACCGCTAAAGGCCTCTTGTTTGTACCCGGAGTGAGTGAGGAAGTTGTGCCGCATAACGCTGTGAAAATCAGCGCAAAGGCCAGCAATTACAAGGCGCACAAAAGAGTTGGGTGGGGCTGAATCTGAAGGCTGTGAACAGGTTTGTGGCAGAGGTGTGGCACACAGCGACACGAAACAGAAACCTTGCAACCATGCACACAGATACAGTAAGAGAGAGAGAGAATTTTCTCTCTATAGAGATACGGCAGTGCGGCAGTGAATCACCCACAGCCCCCAAAAACACAAGCGGTACAGCACTGCCGCATTTTCAAAGTGTGGCAGTTTATGGCAGTTGTACCCGTATGTGCCAAGCATGAGAAGCACGATCAAGGTGCGCAAACGCCAATGGCAGCGCAATGGCGAGATGTTGGTGGTGTGGATGCTGGACTACAAAGACCACAGCGGCAACCGCCAAAGACCAGTAGTGAAACACCCGGAAAGCCCGTGGAAGGTCGATGACACCATCGGCATCGAAGTAGGCATGATCCACGCGCAACAGGCAGCGCAACGCATTGCAAAGGCACTAGACGCTGCGCGCTTAGAAAACAACCGCATGCCGGTCATGGCACAGCGCATTAAAGTGCTGGACATGATTCGCGCCTACCTCGACAAATCGAACGAATCAGCGGCCAAGTCACGTGGCATGCTGCTGTACCTGGAGAGAATGCCGGCAGCGCGCAAACCAATGGCAAGCTGGACACGTCAAGACAGTCATGATCTCATTGACCTCATGGCGCGCAACTTGGCGCAAGAAACACTCACGGGATATTGGGGTGTATTCAAACGCGCATGGCGGCACGCCTACAACAGCGAATTGATAGACCGCAACCCAACTTCTGACATCAAGGCGCGCGGCGGGAAAGCAAGCAAGGCAGAGGACAAACACCTGCGTGATCACGAGTTACAGCAACTCATTGCCACGCCGTTTCGCGAAGACGTGCGCAGCATCTTTCTGTTCATGCTGGTGGCGGGCGCGTATTACGCAGACTTAAAAAAGTTTAGGCGCAGCAACATCGTCACGATGCATGACGGCAGCATGCGCATGTCTTGGAAGCGCAGCAAGACAGGCCGCGAAACTTGGATGGCTGTGACTGAAGAGTTGATGCAGTGCGCCACCGGTGATGGCGACCAGCTATTTCCGCGCCTCCCGTGGTCAATTGTCTATTTCAACGTGATGCTGAAGCAGTGGGCATTGAAAGCCGGTCTAATGCGGGACGGTTTGCCGCTGCAGTTGTCACAGAAATGGGCGCGCAAGACTTGCGGCAACAATGCCAGGCAACTCACCAATGATCCATTCATCCTGCGCGATTTGATGGCCCACAAAGAATTGAAGTCCACCCAACACTATGTGCAGCCAAGCGCGGACGAGGTGATCAAGACCAGCGACCAATGGATGCGCAAAGTGTTGTTGGGGCCTGACACATAAAACGACCTAAACCTTAGTAAAAGCGAAACGCGCCGGTAGCAGCCAGCGCGTCTCAAAGTCAAGTGCGTGTAACACTAAAAAGTAATGACATGACAAATATGCACCTATCGGTACAAGATGCCGAAAGACCTGCACCGCAGGTTATCCAAAAACCCATCTTGACTACGGCAGAAGCCGCTGAAATGCTCGGTTTGAGCAAGCGCAAATTGCGGCACCTGGACATACCGCGCCACGAACTAAGCACGCGCATCCATTGGTACTTGACCTCAGAGTTGATTGAATGGGTCAGGCAGTTGCCACAGTACGGAGAGATGCCGCGCGACGGTATGCAGCTTCAAACTCAAATCGTGGTGGTGTGATGATCCAGGACAATGCAATCATCAACGGGCGCACGGTTAGTGCGTGGAAGCAATTGGCGCAGGAGTACAACCAGCCGCACGACACGCCGGAAGAATTGGGTGCTTTTATTGAGCGATATGAGAAGGCAGACCGACACGACTATTTCCACCCGCTACGAATAGCAGCACGCGAAAAGGAACTAGAGGCCGAAGAGCGGGAGTTCCTGCAAATGCTGCAGGTTCTCAAGGAATACAAGCCTAGTACAATGACCGCGCAACACCTGAGCGTTTTTGAAACCGAATTGGAGGAATTAGAACACTCTACCGATCAACTGCGAAAGGTCTTGTGCGCTGACGTTGATGCTCTAGTCAAAAGCTATTCTGAAAAGCATAAAAACGCGCAGTCATGACGACAAGCATTGTAGAACAGTTAAAAGGCGTTCAGGCTTCTTTGCCAAGCGGCCTATGGACATGCCTGCCTCCACTGCTACAAACGGCGTGCGGTTATTATGACCAGCTACACGAGCGCGAAGCATTCTTGCACGGCGCATTGCCGGTGCTATCACGCATCTGTGAGAACGTTGTTGTGCCTGGTCGCGACATGGATCACAGACTGGCCATTCAAGTGTATGTGACCGGTGACAGTGCCAGCGGCAAAGGCTGCGCAGACCATGCAAATGCACTGCTTGAAGTAATCATGAAAACAGAGGAAGAGCAAGGGCGCATTGCATTGGCAAAGTGGCACGCTGCAGAACCGGACGAGGACGGAATAAAACCACCGGAGCCGATGAAACACGACATGCGCATCAGCTTGCGCAGTACGCCCAACACATGGGTGCGCCAAATGCGCAAAAACCCGGAAGGCGTGGTGCATCTATTGACCGACAGCGAAGGAGACACGCTAAAAAGTGCCGGGAACAAGGAACACGGAAACGTGCGCAGCCTGGTCAAGAAAGGATGGGCGGGAGAACAAGCAGATTTCACCACTAAGGAAGACGGCACAATGCACCATCGAGTATGGCTTTCGGCTATGATCTGCAGCACTCAACAAGCACTGATTGATGCCATGCACGGCGATACAGAAGACGGATTTTCTAATCGCTACGTGTACCACTGCACCCCACCTGCGCAACCAGTGCATATTAGTCCGTTTCCACCTCCGGGGAAGAGGCCTAAAAGCACTCATAGGAAGCTGTTTAACCTTGGAACAGAAGTGCAACAAATTCACAACCGCCAAAGGAATCGCAATCCCCACGACCCACTTATGGTGACGTTTACAGCAGAACAACAGAGAAAGCATAACACTAGTGCTCAAGCCAAACTCGTGGAAGCAATGGACGAGCACCCGCATTTAGGTGGATACTCAAAGCGCATGCACCAAACCGTGCTGCGCACCGCTGCACTTTTTGCAGTGCTCAGAGCAAATCCAAGCGAGAATGCGTCAAGCCTTGTTTGCGATGATTTGAGTTTTCACGCCGCTTGCCTGCTGCGCGAGCATTGGTTCACAACCATGTTCGACGCTTTTCTTTTAGTCACACCGAAGGCACACAAAACCGATCTGCGGATGAACGTTCCCGAGGATGTGCGCAAATTGGTGTGTGAATGGAGGCTCGATGGAATTATGCCGGCGCAAGCCGCAAGTAAGCTGCAAATGATGACTGAACCACACATACGACATTGGCTCAGTGGGCTAGACAATCCAGCTGCAGCGATTGGAAAGATTCAGCGCAAGTACCTCAAGAATTTAAAAGGTAATGCACTCTGATCACCTTAAAGCGGAAATAGTTAAAGCGGAAATAGATAGAATTGTCTTGCGCTCTGTGGGGTTCTCCAGCAAGAACCAATCTGCTACACCTTGGCAACTGCTCATGACGCATACGCGCAAGGCGATTGCAAATGAGGACGGTATTCGCACACGTGATGCGCATACTGATCTTGAACACAGATTAAGTCCAATGTCCATTTTGGTTGACATCGAGGACAATAAAGTTGGGGGTAAACGATGGGTGGATTTGTATCCAGCGCGTGACGGTGGAGTTGGCTCGAGGTACGCTGATGACATCTATCGGAAAGAAATAAGAGACCCAAACCCATTAGATATCCGGCATGCGCTAGACATAGTCCGCTATGCCCAAAGCCAAGACCAGGCAGATGAGTATTTGAATGTAAATGAATCGGGTTCTGACCAAGAGTACAGTGATGAAATCAAGTCTAAATGGACAACCTGCCGAACGGGCTATCACAAATCGCGTAGGTGCATTGTGGCCAACTTGGAAGAGGTGCCGAAGCCGTGCACGAGCCACACTAGAGTAAAAGTGAAAATTGGCGGTAACGTTCACGAATTTGGAAGAGCAGTACCACGCCACTATTTCGGGCCAATTTTAACTGCTTGGCTGCTTGCAATGGGGCCTCATGTGCCGGGCAGAGTTTTCGTGATTCGAACGGCCATTCATTACTTAAAAGAGTTTTATGAAGACAACAGAAAGCTCCAAGGCGGCTTGAATGGTGGCAATACGGGTGCACCTCCACAATTTACTGGCTCACCTGAATACATCAACGAAATGCGTGATTGGTATGCGTTTCATACGCTGCGGAGAATGTTTCGGATGCGCACAGGATGTTTTATGTGCATGGCAAAACAAGACGACAAATGGTTGCCATTAATGGAGATGACCACCAGCCTAGATCAAGTTGATCCTAGTCAGGATCAAGCTTGGACAACTTTTCGCCAAATGGAAAGGCAAGAAATAGCCAGGTTGGAAAACGATTTGGATCTGCTGTAACACATAGAGTTGTCGGGGGCAGCTTTAATTGTGCTCTCCACCTTGCCTACATGACTCTAAGCGAGGTGCATGTGGCACTACTTCAAGCCGGAATCCCCGAAGGCATTTGCAACAGTGCAGCCGAGGCAATGGTGCGTGATTCTCACGTTGATTCTTGGACTTGCACAATGATCAGCAGCCAAGTGGCCAAAATGCTGTGGCTGTGTTTCGTCTCAGATCACCAAGCCATAGTAGACACCGAAAGCCGACTGCTGAAAGCTGGGCAAAGCATGCCGCAAGAGGAAGGCAACGAAGACGGCGAAACGGCAGTGAATTTCATTTCATCGTTGGTTCGAAACGGTAACAGCGCGACGTGTCTTCAGGTGTTGAAAGTAGATGCGTTCACCAGGCAACTCAAGGCCGTATGGCGAGACAGAGAGCCAACCGTGTTCTGCATACCAGGCACCAACCCCACAACAAAAGACACCAACACCATCACGATCGGCGGCATGTTTTTCAGCCGCGCGGCGATGGCCTACGAACGGCGGGTGTGGCTGCCATTCGACCAAAAAGTAATTGAGCATGCAGGATAAAGTTGACAGGCGCGGAGACGGTGTACCCAACTGGATTCAACGCCACGCCACCAGCATGCCCACAACTGCAAAACCGGAAGCGCGCACCGGTGTCAAGCAGCAGCCCAAAAGCGCGCAGTTTCTCATCACTCGATAACTCAATGAACCACAAGACAAATACGGCGCGCCACATGGCACTGCCATTCACCAGCACCAGCAACGAACGACACGAGGTCGTGCGCCTTTGCCGGGAATACTCATTGCCGCGCGCCATTCGCCTGAAGGCCATGCGGAAACCATTAAACGGCGTTGAAGCCGAGCTGCATGCACTGATCCAGGAACGTTCGCAGATTGCGACCGCCGGAAACCTATCCGTGCCGAATGCAATCACCAGGACAGGCACCGCCGGAGACTTTCAGACTACAGGCGTAGGCAGCGCATTTGTGCCAACTGCCGTGGGGCCAGCACAACTAAGCAGCCGCCAACGTCCATTGCTCGACGAGCTAGGCGTGCGCCGCATAGCCAGCGATGGCGCGAACGTGCAACTGCCGAAGTTCACCACCGGAAGCGTGGCGATTAAAGCTGAGGCAGCAGCCAGCGACACCAGCGGGGCAGAAATAGAGACGGTGACGCTGACACCGCAGCGCGCCACAGCACAAACGTTTGTCAGTCAACAGCTACTCATCCAAGGCGGTGCGGATACCGTCATCAACGCGATCGTGGCAGAGCTGCAAGCCGACATTGCGCGCATCATTGACCTGACGGCGTTCAACCTGCTTGTGAATAGCACCAGCGGCATCACCACCAACGTGGAAGAGGCCACAGCCGGCGGCAGCGGTCGCCCATTGACGCAAGACATGTTGGACGATATGCTGCGCGCAGCGTTTGACAGCGGTGGCGACATCCGCAACATGCGATACGTATCCAGCCCAAAAGCGTTTGAGGATGTGCAAGGCATACAGACCAACGGCGTGCATGCGCTAGATAAGGTGGTCGATGTGGTCAACGGTCGCCCGTTCTACGCTACTCAAGACCTCGAAAATCATGTGAACGGAGGCACGACCACCGGGCGCGTAATCGTGGGCGATTGGGAGCAAGGATTGGTTGCGTGTGACTTCGGTTTGCTGGACATCATGGTCAATCCTTACAGTTTCGACAGCCAAGGCAAAGTGTCATTGGTGCTGCATCAGTATTTCGATGTGCAGATCCTGGATGAGTCGGTGTTTAGCATCTACCGCGAAGAGGCGTGATCATGGCTAACGTGAATGACATCAAGCGCGTACTGAAGCGGTACACGACTGCGGCGCACGTAGACGGTAGCCTGGAGGCACTGCAAAAGGTCAGCGAGGTGCGGCGCGAATTGACGCGCCACCAAGCTGCGCAACTCGTTTACTTGGCATGCGCCACGACAGACGGGAACCGCACGCGCGCAGCGTTAGCCGCACAACGCGCTCACAGCCCCACAGCGCAAGCAATTGAGGCGCTTGAACGGGTGATGACCAACGAAGGCAGCAGAGGCGTTGACGGGCTTAAAACGGCGCGCAATACTGGTGCTGTTACGGTCATTGTTGACGGCAATGCCACGACTACACAAGACCCGGTGCTGCGGTCAGGCGATGGCCCGACTGTAGACCAGTTTCCCGGTCGCATGATCAAGGAATTGGTGGGGCAGTTTCAAGCGCGGCAGGAGTACAACGCCGCCACGCCTGGGTATGTGGACGGCCAGCCGATACAGGTGCGCGGTGGCGCATCAAAGGATTGGCAAACACACGCGAAAGCGTACGTGA
>JAKMCW010000119.1 GCA_022428205.1 Flavobacteriales bacterium | reverse complement strand
GTCACTGTTGTTGTGGGGTGGGGTTCAATCAGAGGCGTATGCTCAGCTCGTAAATCCCGGGTTTGAAGTGTCTTCTAGCCTGCCGTCTGCCCCGGGCATGTGGCACCTTCTACCGGGTTGGAACAATGCGCTGAGTGGCCTTTCCTCTCCGGATTTCTTTCACACCAATGGAACATTGGGCGGCGACTTGCCAGAAACCCCAGTGGCCATGGTACAGCCTTATGAAGGTTCAGGTGTGGCCGGATTGGCGGTCATCAAGAGGAATGGAGCGGGGCAACCATTGTCCCGTGAATACCTGGTACAGGAATTCGAAGCCCCACTCACGGTAGGGCAGCATTACCGGCTGAGTTTTCACTTCACCAATGGAGAGCGGATTCCGACGTCCTTGTCGGGGTTGTCGGTCAACGGTGTGGGTGTGGCCCTGAGTCCGGACCAGCCCACCCAATTCGGAGATGGCGTCCTGGACCTTCCGCCGGTATTTTCATTCCCCTATGCCCGATACGAAGAGGGGTGGAGCCAAGTCACGCTCACCTTTCTTGCGGATGAGCCTCACCGCTTCTTGACGATGGGGGTCTTTCTGCCAGATGATGCCCTCGACGCTGAGGTCAGTTCTGGAACGAACCCAACCTTGGCGTATTACTTCTTTGATGCGTTTGAGCTCGAACCGGTTCCACCGCCGGGTGACCCCAGTCCCATGCCGACCGACGAAGTCAAGGCGCCGACCGTTCAAGATGATGTCGAGGACGCGGGATTTGGCATGTTTGTGCCCAATGCGTTCTCTCCCAATGGGGATGGTTTGAACGACCTTTTTGAGCCCAAAGTGGGAGATGTGCTGCCTGTTTCCTTTCAGATTTTCTCGCGGTGGGGCACCCTGATTGCTGATCTCGATCCGGGCAGGCCCCAATGGGATGGCAAGGACCAAAATGGAAAGTTGCTCGAGCCCGGAGTCTACATCTGGTCCTTGGAATGGCCCAGGAGCGCCCCGAAGTCTTCGCGGAACCAGCAAGGGCCCGTTACGCTCTTGAACTGAGTCTCCACAGCGAAACGGATGAACAAGACATTGGAAGTGGGGACATCCATGCGGCATTTTGCGTTGATGTACAGCCTGCCTGGTCAGCACCTCGCCCGCGTCTGGTGGGAAGGGAGGTTGCCTGAGTCCGGCCCTAATTGGACATGGCCCCATCGGCCGGGCGTGGCACAGTTTGAAGCGCAGAAAGCCTCTTTGGTTGGCCGTGAGCACCATGGTGAGCTGCTCATGGAACGGTTGAAGGGCCAGTATGCCGATGCTGGCGTTTCGGTACCCGCTGTGCTTGGCAAGTTGGGTTCCTCTTCAGCCCGCACGGTGACCACGGGTCACCAATTGTGCATTGCCGGAGGACCGGCATTTACCTTTTATAAAATCCAGACGGCCATCACGCTGGCCCGTCAATTGGAGGCCCGGTGGGGTTCCCCAGTTGTCCCGGTCTTCTGGTTGGCTTCTGAGGATCACGATTTCGAGGAAATCAGCGCGTTGTGGAGTGGCAAAGAATGGTTGACTTGGCATCCCGACGGTCCGATTGGAGATGCTGTGGGCCGCATGTCGACAGCGGGGTTGCCCCACGTACTGAAAGGCTGGGCAGAGGCGGCCGAAGTGACCGAAGAGACCGTGTCAGGCCTCATGGCCGATGCAGAGGGGAGCCTGTCCCAGGCCATGCGGCGATGGGTTCATCGGATGTTCGGTCCAGATCAAATCGTCGTCCTGGACAGCGATGATGCCGCGTTCAAGGCGGTATTTCGCGACATCATGGTGCGCGAAGTGTCTGAAGGCCTTGTCCACACAGCCGTTTCACACTGTAACGCAGCACTTTCGGACGCTGGCTTTACCCCCCAGGTGCATGTGCGCGACTGCAACCTTTTTCACCTTGACCAAGGACAGCGCCGCCGCATAGAAGGTGATGGAGAGGGCGGTTGGCGTGCTGCAAATGGGGCGCATTGGTCCAGCACTGCATCGCTGTGCGCTGATGTGGTTGCCGAGCCTGAGAAGTTTTCGCCCAATGCGCTGCTGCGGCCGGTGTATCAGTCGGTGTTGCTTCCAGACGTGGCCATGGTGGGGGGGCTGGCAGAGATCGCTTACGGGATGCAGTTGCCCGGTGTCTATCATCAGTTGGGGGTGTCGCAACCTGTGCTTGTGCCGCGCGACGGTGCTGTGGTGCTGCCACGGCGCCAAGGGAGGCTGATGGAGAAGGCAGGGCTAAGTGACGAAATGATGCTGCGGCCCATGCAAGAATGGACCAAAGCCTTGGTGAGTCAGGCCGAACTCCCGGATTCCACCGCCTGGCGGGAATCGCTCAAGGCCCAGGCGGATGCCGCCCAAGCACAAATAGGGCAGCTCGACCGCTCTTTGGAGGGCAGTGTTCAGGCAGCCGCATCCAAAATGACGAACCTGCTGGACCGCTTAGATCAGCAGGTGGTCAGGGCGTACAAGCGCAAAGAGGCGCAATCGTTGACGCGTTTGGAAAAAATGGACCAATGGGTGAGGCCGGGTGGAAAGCCCCAAGAGCGGGTATGCAGCACCTTTCAGCTTGCCGCTGCGTGGGAAATGCAGTCGGCTGGGGCGACTGCTCCACTGGGTGAAATCTTAGAAGAAGCTTTCGAGCAAGGGCATAAGTCTTTGGATTGGTGTCCCTTGCTGCATGTGATTCGCGCTGTTGGGCCATAAATTTGCACGTATAGTGGAGAGGTAATGGTCCTTTCTCTGGCGCTCGCCAAACTCAAGAAACGACCATGGATACCCCGCAAGACCACAATCTCCAAGACGCCCGTGATGCCGAAGGCCGCGCCGCTTCACCGCAGCTTCCCGATCACGTCAAGAACTTCCTGATTGACATTGACGGCACCATCACCGAGGATGTGCCCAATGAACAGCCTGAGCGAATGGCCACTTGTGCGCCCTTTCCGGATGCACTGAAGACCTTGAACGGTTGGTATGACGAAGGGCACATCATCACGTTTTTTACCAGCCGCACTGAGGACCACCGCGATGTGACGGTGACATGGTTGGATCAGCACGGTTTCAAGTACCACGGCCTCTTGATGGGGAAGCCACGCGGGGGCAATTACCACTGGATTGACAATCATGTGGTGCGCGCGACGCGTTATGTCGATCGGTTCACACAACTCGTGAAAACGACGCGCGAGATCGAGGTGTTCAAAGGCAACGAGTCCGAGTAAGGGGTTCCTCAAGGCCGCTGATCCAGAAAGCGCTGCAGTATGATGGCGGCGGCCACTTTATCGAGGTTGCCTTTTTCTTGCCGCTTGGACTTTTTCATGCCCCCCATGACAAGTGCTGCTGAGGCTTCTCGACTGCTGTAATCTTCATCGACGAGGTGGAGGGGCAAATCGGGGTAGCGCTTGCGCAGCGCCGCGGCAAAAGCCTCAATGTGCGCGGAGCTGTGGGTGGTGTCACCCGAAATCAATCCGGGCTGACCCAGCACAAGGCCAGCGCATGGCTCAGCATGCGCAAGGCGGTCGACCACTTGGGGCCACTCCTTGGGTCCGCAGGTGCATTCCGGTGCTGCAATCATGGCGCCACTGTCGGTAACGGCGATGCCGATGCGCCGGGTGCCAAAGTCAAATGCAATGAAGCGTGCCACGGTGCGAAGGTACCTTGGCGACCGGGTATCTTCGTGGCATGGAACAAGCGAAGGAAGCCGAAGGCACCGCCACGGCAAACTGGGCTGAGGTGAGAAACACCGTAGAGGCCGCATGGGACGACAGGTCCCTGTGCAGCAGCCAAGAGACCCAAGATGCCGTTGCATGTGTCATTGCGGCGCTCGATGCCGGGACATTGCGCTGCGCTGCACCTGATGGCAGTGGCTGGCAGGTCAACGAATGGGTCAAGAAAGCCGTGGTGCTCTATTTCCCTATGCGCAAGATGGAAGTCCAGGAAGTAGGGCCCTTCCAATTCCACGATAAGATGGCCCTCAAGCGGAACCACGCTGAAGCGGGTGTGCGGGTCGTGCCCCATGCCATAGCGCGATACGGTGCGTTCCTCGGCAAGGGTGTGGTCATGATGCCGAGCTATGTCAACATCGGCGCCTATGTGGGGCCAGGTACCATGGTGGATACATGGGCAACGGTAGGCTCGTGTGCCCAAATTGGAGCCGACGTGCACCTCAGTGGTGGTGTCGGCATTGGCGGTGTTTTGGAGCCCCTTCAGGCTGCGCCCGTCATCATCGAGGACGGGGCATTCATCGGGTCCCGTGCGATCGTCGTTGAAGGTGTGAGGGTAGGGCGTGAAGCCGTCCTCGGCGCTGGTGTGGTATTGACATCAAGCACCCCCATCATCGATGTGTCAGGTGAAGAGCCTGTCGAATACCGTGGAGAGGTTCCGGCCCGCGCCGTGGTCATTCCAGGCACCCGGCAAAAGCAGTTCCCCTCTGGCGAATACGGCGTTCCGTGCGCATTGATTGTGGGGCGCCGCAAGGAGAGTACCGACCGCAAGACTTCCCTCAACGAGGCCTTGCGTACCCACGCTGTGGCGGTATGAAGCAGCCTGCGGCGGACAGCCAGCTTAGACCAGGCGCACACGTCGTGCTCCTGCAGCCCGCGTTTTTGGGCGATGTCGTGTTGTCCACCGCCCTGCTCGAGTCTTGGCACCGCAGGTACCCCGAGCACACCCTCTCTGTTGTGGTCCGAAAAGCGGCTGCAGGATTGTTTGAGGCCCATCCTTTCCTGAAGGAAGTGCATGTTTGGGACCGCGCAGGATGGCAGAAGTACCCCCGGTTGATGGGGCTGTCCCGCCAAGTGAAGCGCGGCCGGCCGGATGTGGTCATCAACCTGCACCGGTTTGCCAGCATGGCCCTTTTGGCCCGCCAAACAGGCGCCGCTGTGGTCACAGGATTTGAAGGAGGAACTGGTCTTCATGCCCGCCATGCGAAGTTGGTCTCCCATGAGGTTGGAGACGGACGACATGAAACCGAGCGAAACCACAGCCAGGTCGAGCCCTGGCTCGGGCGTTGGGACTCAGTGCGCGACGTGCCAACATTGCACCCCGGTGCTGCGCATCGCACGGCTGCTGCTGCCTGGCCTCGTGGCGCTGTGATCCTCGCTCCGGCGAGCGTTTGGGCCACCAAGCGATGGCCCGCAGAGAAGTGGGCCGCATTGGCCGATGAGTGCGCCCGTAAACATGGGGGAGTGCCTTTGGTCTTGCTCGGGGGCAATGCGGATGCCGCCTTGTTGGAAAGTATCGCTGCCCAGTGCAAGGAGGCCCAGCCTCTGGTGTGTGCAGGCAGATTGAATTTATTGGGTGCAGCGGCGTTGATGTCCGAGGCACAAGTCGTGGTGAGCAACGACAGTGCACCGCTCCACATGGCAGGAGCCGTGGAGACGCCTGTGGTCGGGGTGTTCTGCAGCACCACACCGCGCCTTGGGTTTGGCGCTTTGCCAGGAATGGTGTCAGCAGGCCGGGCCGAGAATGTAGAGGTTGAAGAGGCCGCGCTGGATTGCAAGCCGTGCGGTGTGCACGGCCATCAGAGCTGCCCTGTAAGGGATTTCAAATGTGGAGACGGGCTAGAAGTCGGCGCCGTCTTGGGTGCCATGGAACGCGTTAGCAGCCTTCCATCCTAAAGCCGGTCTCGCGCACGACCTGAAGCTTACAGGTAGGGGTGACAAACTCCACGTACTCCCGGTACTCTTGCCCATCGATCACCATGAAAAGCTCAGCGCCAATGAGGTCGCCGGACTGCGGGTGAAACTGGAAGTTGCCATAGTTGAAGCGGATGTCCTGTTCGGCCAGCATCAAGCGCACCTCGTTGAGGCTCTCCCTTGAAAGGGGCGCTTCCACCACTGTGAGTAAGGTTTCAGGTGTGGTCGGAGTGGCGTCTTGGGCAAAGGTGGCTGCCGGGGCAGACAAAACACCGAACAAACAGGCAGTGAACAGTTTGGAACTGATGGATCGCTTCATGCCTCCTAATGTACGGAGGGTCTTGATTTCTGTCCAAGTCACTTCCTTAGGGTAACCGGTGCATCCGTTGTGAAAAAGTGAAGGCGCAAGGGGCCCGCGACGGATTAGGAGGGGGGTATTTTCGACCACCTATTCTAACCGCATGCAGTTCATCGTATCCAGCACGGCCCTGCTCCGTCAACTTCAGGCCATCAGTGGCGTGCTCAACAGCAGCAATACCCTGCCCATATTGGACAATTTCTTGTTCGATATCAAGCCAGGAAAGGCCTCCATCAGCGCGAGCGACTTGGAGACCACCATGACGACCACGGTCGAAGTCACGGCAGAGGAGGAGGGCGCCATCGCCATTCCCGCCAAAATGCTGTTGGACATCCTCAAGACGTTTGAGGATTTGCCCCTGACCTTCAAGGTGGACGCCAAGACATGTGGCGTTGAGTTGACCAGTGAAGCCGGCAAATACAAATTGGCTGGAGCCCACGCCGACGAATTTCCCCGCACCCCAGAGTTGGAGGGCGCCAATGCGGTGACCTTGAACTCTGATACCTTGGCAGATGCGATTTCGCGTACGTTGTTTGCCGCAGGCAGCGATGACCTGCGTCCCGTCATGAGCGGCATCTTCTTCGAATTGCGAAATGACCACTTGAGTTTTGTGGCCACCGACGCTCACCGCTTGGTGCGCTACGCCCGAACGGACGCTTCTGCGCCTGAGAATGCCGAGATGATCGTGCCAAAGAAGCCGCTCAACTTGCTCAAGGGGACGTTGCCCATGACCGACGAGGTGGTGGTGTCCTTCAACGAGGCCAACGCGCACTTCAAATACGGCGAGATGGACCTCGTGTGCAGGTTGATCGAGGGCAAGTACCCGAACTATGAGGCGGTCATCCCCAAGGAGAACCCGAATTGCATGACCATCGACCGCAAGGACTTCCAGCGGAGCATACGCAGGGTCGCCATCTTCGCCAACAAGACCACGCACCAGGTGCGACTTTCATTGGCGGGGAGCAGCTTGAAAATCAGTGCAGAGGATGTGGACTTCGCCAACGAGGCCCATGAGACCTTGGCGTGCAGCTATGCGGGCGACGATATGGAAATCGGGTTTAACAGCCGCTTCCTGTTGGACATGCTCAACAACCTCGACGCGCAGCAAATCACACTGGAGCTGAGCGCTCCGAACCGCGCTGGAATCATCCGGCCGCAGCATGATGGTGAAGCCACAGGTGAAGACATCCTGATGCTCGTCATGCCGGTGATGCTGAACGCCTAAGCGCCTTCTTCGATATCTGATGGTGAATCGCCTCCAGTCATGCTGGGGGCGATTTCCGTTTCGGGGTCATCCTCCTCTTCTTCCGGCATGGGAGGCGGTGCTTGCGGCCCTTCTTTAAGCAAGACGAGCGCCAGCAATATGCCTGTCGAGGCTCCGGCCAGGTGTCCTTGCCAGCTGACGCCAACCTTGATCGGCAACACGCCCCAAACAATGCTGCCATAAAGGAAGACGACGACGAGGGCGACCCGCATCAGCAAGGGGTGCTTCCGTATGACCCCACTGAGAAAAAGAAAGGCTGCCAGCGCATACACCACGCCACTGAGCCCGATGTGATTGCCTTCGGCTCCACTGGTCCACAACAAGACCCCGCTGCCCAGCCAAGACCAAAAGAGCACCTTCAGGCCCACGCCACGATAGAAGTAGAGCAGCATTGCAGACAGTGAAAAGAAGGACACCGTGTTGCTCCACAGATGGTCCCAGCCCCCGTGCAAAAAGGCCATGCCTAAAATGCCAGGAATGCCATCCACGCGCAGCGGGCGGTTTCCAAAGCGGTTGAGTCCGAGCTCGAATTGAAGGTTGATGAGAAAGGCACCCCACACCAACACCAGGCACCCAATGGTCACAATGAGCGCTTGTTGGATGCGCCTGCGGTCGGCTTCCAGGTCGCGCTTGACTTCTTCTGGATGGCGTCCTTGACCGGGGCGTCCAGGACGGCGGTAAGACCTCCACGGACGCGCGCCAGGGGCTATCGACATCTGGCCGGGGGGCAATGGCCGTGGTGACGCTCCCGAAACTTGGCGCTCTGCAGGCGCTCCTTCAGAATTTGAATTGGTGCTGGAGGTGCCGCCGAAACTGGGGTTCGGCGTGGCATCCACACGGTCGTTTGGAAAAGAACCCACGGAGCCAAAATAGGCCGTAAAGGACGGAACTACTTTGCCACCACGAACCTGAAGGACAATGAGCGTCACCGAACTGAATGCGTTGATTTCTCTGTTGGAAGACCCAGATGAGGGGATCTATCACACCGTGCGTCAGGAATTGGAGCAGATCGGGGAGGCTGTGCTTCTCCCCCTTCGTGACGCCATTTCCGAGGAAGGCCACGGCGATATTTTCCTCAAACGGGCCAAAGAGTTGCTGGACCACCTCGGGGCCGATGAGGTCCGTGGTGGATTTGCCGATTGGATCAACTCCGACGACCACCACTTGGCGGAGGCCTTGATTCTACTGGACCGATACATCGATCCTACCCGTTCCGTCGAAGCGCTCAAGGAAACCCTGCAAAGGGTCCGTCAAGACATCTGGCTGGAGCTCAACGATGACATGACCGCGTTGGAACAGGTCCGCGTCATCAACCGCATCTTCTTCGAACACCATGGTTTTGCAGGCACACGGGGTGGAGCGGCCAAGCCTTCCCACGCATTGCCCAGGGAAGTCATTGAGCAGCGCAAAGGCAATTCTCTCGCATTGGGGGCCTTATACCTGGCCATGGCACAAGAGCTCGGGTTGCCCATTCATGGCGTCAACCTGCCCAACCACTTCATCTTGGCTTATTGCGACGGGGGGCACCTCGGTGAATTCAGCGAGGATGGAGGGCCAGGGAGCATCTTGTTCTACATCAATCCTTTCAGCAAAGGGAGCATCATCCACCCCGAAGAGGTCAATGTCTTCTTGGGACACTTGGACTTGCCAGTTGATCAGCAGCACTGCGGTCCCTGTCATCCTGTGGATGTTGTGCGGCGTTTGATTGGAAACCTCGCCTACGCTTTTGAGCGCGAGGAACAGCTCGAAGAAGCGGAAAGGATGCGCGAATTGCTCTTCTTCGTAGAAGGGTGTTCATCCCCGAAGCGCACCGAGCGTGCGGAATAGGATCCGGACGTCCCCCCACAGAGAGTGCTCTTGCGCATAGCGCTGCTGGAGTTGCACTTTTTGGGGCAGAATGTGCGATCGGTAAAAGGCTTTGGGGTCATCGGCCCCCGCCAACAACGAACCTTCGTCTTTGAAGGCCAATGCGTCCGGTCCAGTAATGCCGGGGCGCACAGACAGGATGTCCTGCCATGATTCCGACTCAAGGTCCACGAATTCAGGGACTTCTGGACGGGGTCCGACCAGACTCATGTCTCCCCGCAAAACATTCCACAATTGCGGCCACTCGTCGATCCGCCGCCGCCTCAAAGCGGCCCCCATGGCTGTAATTCTGTTGTCGCCTTCTCCGGAGGTGATGGCGGCATCGCCGGCACGCGCGGGCCGCATGGTGCGAAACTTCAAGATGGCAAAGGGCCGTCCACAACGCCCAACGCGCTGCTGTCGATAGAAAATCGGCCGTCCTTCGCGCATCCAAAGGAGGAGTCCAATCGCGACCATGGGAAGGGCGAGCAGGAGCAGCAGGCCACAAGCTGCGAGGAAATCAAAGCCGCGCTTCATGAAGATGAGGGCAGGTTGAGCCCTTTGATGGCGGCATGTAAAGCCGCGATGACGCGGTCTACGTCGGCCGTTTCCATCTGTCGGTGGATGGGCAGGCTGATGGCCGCGTCAAAAGCGGCCACTGCATGGGGCACATCCCCGATGTTGTGGCCCCGCTCGGCATAAGCCGTGAGCAGAGGCAGTGGGGGGAAATGCACGTTGGTCGCGATTCCCTGCGCACCGAGGGCTTCCATCAGTGCATCGCGGTGCGGCTGCCAAACACGGGGCAAGCGGATGATGTAGAGGTGGTCGGCACTGCGGCGTCCTTGGTCCTGGCGCTGGGGCCGTTGAATCTCCTGTAAGGCAGCGAGTCCAGCATCATAGCGGTCAGCCAGTGCCCGGCGGTGCAAGAGGTCTTCAGGATAGCGCTCAAGAGCCACCCTGCCCATGGCCGCCTGTATGTCCGTCATGTTGCACTTGAAGCCGGGGTGGGTGACGTCATAGCGCCAAGCGGCATTTCCGGCCGCATTGAATTTGGCGGCAGCGTCCTTGGACTGGCCGTGCAGGCAATGGGAACGCAAGGTGCGGTAGACGGCTTCGGCATCAAATGAGGCCGGCAACGACAATGCTGCGGCTCCGCCTTCCGCTGTGGTGAGGTTTTTCACGGCATGAAAGGAGAAGACCGTGATGTCGGCTTGCTTCCCAATGGGTGCGCCTTCTGTGGTGGCCCCAATAGAGTGGGCGGCATCTGACAATAACAAGGGCCGCCCAAGTTTGGCTTGCACCGGGTGGTCGCATGTGAATCCATGGGACGCAACCCAGCGCGCGAGGTTGGTTTTCCAAGCCGCACAAGGCACAGGCCAACCTCCGATGTCCACGGGCATGATGACCTTGGTCTGCGCTGTGAGCAGCGGTTCGATCTGCGCCCAGGTAATGTTGAATCCATCTTCTCCAGCTTTGGCCGGAAGGTCCACCAGTACGGGCGTAGCGCCGCGGTGCAACACGATGTTGGCTGTGGCGCAATAGGTGTAAGCCGGGAGAATCACCTCATCACCAGGTCCCACCCCAAACCAGTCCAGAATGACACCGGCCAACCCCGTCCAAGACCCACCACAGATGACACGGTCTGCTCCGGTATACCGGGCAAGGTCTTGTTCGAACGCCGCCGTTTCCGGTCCGGTGGTGATCCAGCCCGAGCGCAAGACACGTTCCACAGCGGCAATGGTCGCCTCGTCAATAAAGGGCGGTGCAAATCCGATGGGGGCAGGCTGCGGAGTGGGATCGCTGGACGAAGACATAAACGCGAAATTCGCCCAACGCGCGCAATTCCCACTTGTCCGCGCTACTTTCACGTGAAGAAGCAATGCGTCATGTGGCTTGAAAAGGACAATCGCTTGGTCAGGGAGTTTCGGTTCAAGGACTTCCAGGAGGCTTTCACGTTTATGACGCGGGTGGCCTTTCTCGCCGAAAAGCACGGTCACCACCCCAACTTTCACAACGAGTTCAGCTATGTGCGCATCGAGCTGCACACCCATGATGCTGGAAGGTTGGTGACGGAAAAGGACCGTCAATTGGCCGATGCCATTGATGGTTTGTTGCAGTAATCACTGCCGGGCAGGAGGGAAGTAGCCTGCCGCAATCGAAATGTACTCCAAGCAAAAGGCCCTCCGAAGAGGGCCTTTTGACATTCAGTAAGGTGACGTTAGGATCACTTGCCTGCTTCAGCGGCGGGGGCCGGTGTCACATTGGCTGAGATCGTGATGCGGGTCTGTTCAGGGACCGTGTTGGCGTTGATCGTGACCGTTTTGGTCTGCTTGTTCTTCTTGCCCTTGGAGTTGAACTTCACTTCAATCTCACCTTCTTCGCCGGGAGCGATGGGCTCCTTTGGACACTGAGGTACGGTGCATCCGCAAGAACCTTTGCAACGGTCGATGATCAGGGGGTTGTCACCGGTGTTGGTGAACTTGAAAATGTGGGTCACGGCATCGCCTTCGTCGATGGTGCCGAAATCCCAGGCGTTCTCTGCAAACGTCATTGTGGTTGATGGGCCGGCGGGTTCAGGCGCTTCAGCTGCGTCCTTGGCCGGGTCCATTTTGGTCTCGTTGGCTGCCGCTGCTTCCGTTGTGGTTTCGGGCGCTGTAGCAGCGCCTTCTTCGGCTCCATTCTCGCTTGAACAGGCGATGAGCAACACGGGGATGGCAAACATGGCCAGTGTACGTGGGATGTTCATGGTATGATGTTGTCGTATTGGGTCAAAATTAGCCGCCTTGACCGGGTACCGGTAGGCTTTGTGCACAGGTTGTTCCGTAGCGTGACGTGAATTACCGGTTTCCAATTCCGGACGCCTTGTACGTGCCGTCATTTAGGACTTCAATGCCCCGCTGATAGATGGGGTTGATGGGATTGAAGACCTCGTAGAATGCGGCGGTATCAAACAGGTTGCGGGCCAAAATGGCTTTGAGCCTGAGTGAAATGGCCGGCAAACTGGTGTCCCAGTCCTCCGCCACAAAGGGAATGTCTTCTGCTTCACCGAGCGCCACCAATTTGTCGAGCAGCACCTTGGAGACCTCATAGCCCTCAATGAATGCTTGCCGGTCATTGAGCGCGCTTTCCAAGCCTTTGCGGTCATCGTCCACGAATTCAAGGACGGACCGGTTGAAGAGGCCTTTGCGCAAGAGGTCCGTGAAGTAGGCGCTGTTCAGTGAAGTATCGATGGGGACAAAGACATCGGGCAGGATGCCGCCACCTCCATATACCGTTCGGTTCATGACCAAGGTGCTGTACTTGAGGCTATCGGGGAGCTCCAAGCTGTCCAAGGACATGAGTTCGCCTTTCTCGAAGCGCTCGTACTTCTCCCGGCGATATGCATCTACGCCATCTTCGTAAGGCTTTTGAATGCAGCGGCCAGAGGGGGTGAAGTATTGCTGAACCGTCAAGCGAACGGCACTGCCGTCGGGCAAGCGGACGGGGCGTTGCACCAGCCCTTTGCCAAAGGTGCGCCGTCCGACAATGAGGCCGCGGTCCCAGTCTTGCACTGCGCCGGAGACAATCTCGCTGGCCGAGGCGCTGGATCCGTCGACAAGAACGACCAGCCGGCCTTTCTCGAACTGTCCCGACGTCTGGGAAATGCGGTCCTCCCGTGGGAACGACCGGCCATCGGTGTACACTATCAGGCGGTCATCGGAAAGGAACTCGTCGCTCATGGCAATGGCGGTATTCAGCATGCCGCCGCCATTGCCTTGAAGGTCGAGAATGAGGTCCTTCATCCCATTGGATTGGAGGTCGTCCAACGCCTCGATCAGCTCCCCCATGGTCTCTTTGGAGAACCGGTTCACTTTGATGTAGCCGATTTTGTTGTCCACCATGTAGTGGGCATCCACGCTGTAGATGGGGATCTTGTCGCGTTCGATATCGAAATGGATAAGGTCGTCCACCTTGCTCCGCTTGATGCCGACGTCTACGTGTGTGCCTTTCGGGCCCTTGAGGCGTTCCATGACCCCCTTGTTTCGGATGCCGACACCGGCCACCACTTCGCCGTCCACTTCCACAATCCGGTCTCCAGACAGGATGCCCAAACGCTCGCTCGGTCCGC
>JAKMCW010000083.1 GCA_022428205.1 Flavobacteriales bacterium | reverse complement strand
GAGCAGCGCAGGGGCAAGAGGTCTCCATTTCGCAAGGAGGAACTTACACCGGCTGTGACTTCTTTTTTGTGGACAATGGCCTCACCGCGGGTGATGCTTCGCCCAATGCGGACTTCACGATGACTTTCTGCCCCGATATGGTGGCCAACCCCGTCATCAGTTTCTATTTCAATTTGTGTGCCTTGGGGGCGGGGGACACCCTCAGCGTCTGGTTGGCCGATGAGGCGGTAGGCGCTCCGGACGGTGTCTACACGGGCTTCGATCTGCAAGGCGTGGACATTTGGAGTCAGATGGACGACGTCACCAACGCTTCTGGCTGTATGACGTGGCAGTTTACCTCGGACGCCACAGAGAATTCCAACTGGACGGCAGAAGTCGTCTGTGAGGAGCCTTGCCAACGCCCTGAAGCCAATGTGGTGACCACCATAGACGGGGCTGTAGAGACGGTGCCCCTGCAGATTTGTGTGGGCGAGGAGATTCAGTTCGATGGCAATGGGTCCACCGCTGCGGAGGATTTCCTCATTGCCACTTGGGATTGGGATTTTGATGACGGTACCACAGACCAAAGCGGTCCCAACGTATCCCATAGCTACGACGAACCCGGCGCCTACAACGTACAGCTCTTCATTGTCGACAACAACGACTGCCCGAACGGAAACCTCGTAGACCACCTGATTTTGGTGTCGACCCCCACGAGTTTTGAAGGCACCACTCAAGACCTGCAAATCTGTGCGGGCGAGGAATATCCCGTGGTGGGCGTGGCGCAAGGCATCACCTATGACAGCGAACCTGAAGTGGACTTCGGGGGAGGTCTGTTCATTCCCGACGACCAGTCCCAGTGCTTCAGTTCCTCCATCGTTCTGACGGCGTTTAGCTCCGGACAGGTCATTCAGTCGGAGGACGATTTTGAGAACTTCTTTATCAATTTCGAGCACAGCTTCATGGGCGACCTCACGGTCACCTTCATCTGTCCTGACGGCAGTTCCATGGGGGTACACCAACAAGGTGGCGGCGGCACCTTCCTCGGTGAGCCGGTTGACAACGATGCGCTCGCCGACAATCCGGGTGTAGGATATGATTATTTCTGGTCGCCCGAAGCCACCAATGGCAGTTGGTCGGACAATGCGGGTGGCACCTTGCCCAGTGGGACCTATGAGTCCGATCAGCCTTGGACATTGCTGGAGGGATGTCCCTTGAATGGCACCTGGACGGTGGAAGTCTGCGACAGTTGGGGTTCCGACAATGGGTTCATCTTCGACTGGTATGTCAACTTTGACCCCGCGTTGTACCCAGAGCCCATCGTGTTTACGCCACAGATTGGGGCCGACTGCGACAGTTCTTTCTGGACGGGTCCCTTCATCGTAGACGACGGTGGCGATTGTGATGGCATCACCATCCTGCCTGAAAATCAAGGCATTTTCGAGTATGTCTACACGGCCACCAATGACTTCGGTTGCACGTCTTACGACACCATGGTGGTGACCGTAGAGCCTGCGCCTGAAGTGAGCTTGACAGCACAGGAGAATTGGTGTGGCGTTCCCGTAGGACTCAATGCCACGACGACAGGTGTTCCTTCCAACTTAAATGTGGACTGGACGTGGGAGACCACAGGAGGAGACATTGAGGGCCTCACGGGTTCCAATACGGGGGCGACCGCTGCCGTAGATGGGCTCGATGCCCCGGTCAATGTCACGGTCACCATGAACATGACGGGCGGCAATATCGACGAGTGCCTGGCCAGTGCCACAGTTCCGGTAGGCATATATGCTCCTCCGGTCTTGGGGCCTGACGAAGAGATTTACGGGCTCTGCTTGGGTGACAACCACATTCTGGTGCCGCAACTGGCGCCTTCAGAGTGGGACTTGGAATTTTCTTGGACCTCCCAGACCGATGGCCCGCTCGCGGAGACAGGCAGTTCGCTGACCGTTAATGCATCAGACGTGATCGACTTGGTGGTCAACATGGCACCTCCCTGCATCGGCAGTGATGCGATGAGTTTTGATGTCAATTTCGGCCCTTGTGCCATTGAAATCATCCCCAACGTTTTCACGCCCAACGCCGATGGTGAGAACGACGCCTATGAGATCAAGGGCAATGCCATCAGTGCACTCGGTCCCACCATTTCGGTGTACAACCGCTGGGGAGAGCTCATTCACTTCGAGAAGGATTACGAGAACACCTGGTCGCCCAACGAGGACGAAGCGTCCGAAGGTGCGTATTTCATGACATTGGATGTCAATTCTTATGCGTTGCCGTTGGAGGACATCGAACACAATGGTGTCATTACCGAGGTGGGAGAAGGGTTCCGATATGTGGGCCCTCTGGAGATCCTCCGCACCCGGCAGTGAAGACTTACCGGGACAGCATCGCTGAACTTTCGGCGCTGACAGAGGCGTTGGTGGAGGAGCACCGCGCCGAAGAAGTCCGTTACCGCTCCATTTTGGAAGGCCAGCCTGTGGCCCAACGACGGGCAGATGGCTTGTCTTGGGCGCCGGTCAAGGTGGTGCGCACAGGATTTACAATGGGCGGGCGCCCTACGGTGGAGGTGGTGGCCGATGCTGGTCAAGCAGGGGCCTTCCGCTCGGGCGCGGCCGTGCAGCTTTCCTCTGCCGATGAGAAAGGCGAATCGGTGACGTACCGCGGCATTGTGCGTTCGGCCCGAGGCTTGGAGGCCGAGGTGGTGCTGGATGGCCATGAACTGCCCGATCAGGCGACACACCGCACGTGGACACTGGACGCACGGTTTGACGAGCGCAGTTTTCAGGAAATGGCCAAGGCCCTGTCCGATGTGCTCAATGCGGGCAGTGATGGTAAGGTGAGCCGGCTCGCCGCACTCCGGGAGGTCATCCTAGGGTATGCGCGCACCGAGCCCTCAGTCCCTGAGTCCTATGCCCACCCTGACCTCAATGCGTCACAGTGTGCCGCAGTGGCCCATGCGCTTTCGGCGGCCGAAATCACGACCGTCCATGGTCCCCCTGGAACCGGCAAAACCACTACGCTCGTTCAGCTTGTCAAGGCGCTGGTGCGCCGGGGCGAAAAAGTCCTGTGCGCGGCGCCATCGAATGCGGCCGTTGACCTCATGGTGGAGCGGTTGGGCGCCATCGGACTCAAGGTGGCCAGGATTGGCCATCCCATGCGGATTGATCCGGCTGTGGTGGACCGTTCACTCGACCGTTTGGTGGAAGCCGATCCAGACCACAAACAAGTCAAGGTGTATCGCCGGCAGGCCGAGGAGGCTGCCCGCGAGGCGGAGAAGCAGTTTCGTTCGTTTGGTCCCGACCAACGGGCCGCTCGCCGTGAAGCGTACGCTGAGGCCCGTGCTCTCCGCAAGGAGGCGAACCGCCTCGAAGCCTTTCTCGCAGAGCGGGTGGTAGAGGGTGCTGAGGTCATTTGTTGCACGCTCGTAGGCGCTGCCGACCGGCTGCTGAGCGGCAGGCGCTTCGGCACCTTGGTGCTCGATGAGGCCGGCCAAGCCTTGGAGCCGGCAGCTTGGATCCCCATCCGTGCAGCAGAACGGGTCGTGCTCGCCGGAGATGCGGCCCAGCTGCCGCCAACGGTCAAGCATCCAGCAGCCATCACAGCGGGACTCGGTGTGAGTCTATTGGAGAAGGCCATATTGCGCGACCGCAACGTTCACTTGCTCGACACGCAGTACCGGATGCATGCCGACATCATGGCGTTTCCCAATGCTCGGTTTTACGAAGGGAAACTTCAGGCCCATGAAGGGGTTGCGACAGCGACATTGGAAGGGCTCGCACCGCTCACTTTCATTGACACCGCGGGCAGAGGATGGGACGAAGAGCGCTCATCTCCCGAAGCCGACAAGACAGGCCGTTCCCATGCCAGCGTTTGCAACCCTGAAGAGGCTGCCTTTACAGTAGACCGGGTGCGCGAATTGATGGCGGCACACCCCTTGGCTTCTATTGGTGTGATTGCGCCGTATAGGGCCCAAGTCACCCTCCTGGAGGAGCTGCTCCACGGCGACCGTGCGGGTGCCCAAGGGCGGCTGACGATTCAAACAGTAGACGGCTTCCAAGGACAAGAACGCGACATCATGGTCATCGGCCTGACCCGTTCTAATGAAGAGGGCACTGTGGGGTTCCTCGCCGAGTACCGCCGCATGAATGTGGCCATGACTAGGGCGCGGATGCACCTGCTCATCATCGGGGACAGCGCCACTTTGGGGAGCGACGGTTTCTACGCAGCATTCACTGCGCATTGTGAGGCCACCGGCGCTTACCGCTCCTGTTGGGAGTGGGCCTGAGCGGCTTGGGGCGCACTCAGTTCACCTCGCCGGTGTCGGGGTCGACGCCTGCGGGCACAGCTTCCTCAGGTTCCGGCTTGGCGATAGAAGGGTGGTCGGCGGGAACCGCACCGTAGCCATCGGCGGCCGTCATGTTGGTGGAGCCTTCTTCACCTTGTGGATAGACCTCGCTGATCTTGGTGTAATTGATGGCCGGAATCAAAAAGCCGATGCCAGAGCCCTTGAGGAACTCCTTGGTCTTGTCGTAGGCATCCTTCACGTCGTCCGCAGAAAACAAAAAGTATTGGTTGGATTCCTTCTCCTTGCCACTCCGCTCGTCGAAGCTCGTGAGGGCCACCTTGATGCGGAACCACTTGTCGCCCGTGTCCCAGCGCACCACTTCGGCATAGTTGCTCTTGGTGATGGATTGCACTTCAAAAGGGCCGGTGCAGACATCCGTGACGATGCCCACGAGGCGCGCCTCAGCCTCAGTATAGGTATAGGCGTCCAGCAACAGCTGGTCGGTGGTCTTTTCTTCGCTTCCGTCGGCGCCGTGGCGCACGTATTTCACCACGCAGGTGAACCAATTTCTCGTCATGTTGATGGGGTCAATGATTGTTCGATGCGCTCCATGACTTCGGTTGCCACACGGAGGGCTGCGAGGCCGTCTTCGAGGGGCACCCGACAGGGCGCATGGCCGGCACAGGCGGCGTGAAAGTCGGCCAATTCATCTGCGATGGCGTTGGCTTCTCCGACTTCGGGTTCTTCTATGTGGAGCCTCCGAGCTGCACGTCCAGGCACATCCAAGTACAGGCCATAAGGGTCGCGTTCGGAGCCCTCAGCCACATCCTCGAGCTTCATCACTTGGGCACTGCGGTTGAGCAGGTCCACAGAGAGGTAGGCGTCGGATTGGAAGAGGCGCACCTTGCGCATGGGGTTGATGCTGACACGGCTCGCCGTAAGATTGGCCACCGCGCCAGAAGAGAACTCCAACCGCGCGTTGGCAATGTCGACGCTGTCACCGACCACCGCGACGCCATTGGCGGCAACCCGGACGACCTCTCCTTCGAGGGCGTGCAAAGCCAAGTCGATGTCGTGGATCATCAGGTCGAGGACAACGGGGACGTCCAGGCCCCTCGGGTTGAAGGGGGCCAAACGGTGCGCTTCGATAAAGCGGGGCGCTTGCAAGTGGGCCCGTGCCGCTTCGAATGCGGGGGTGAAACGCTCGACATGCCCCACTTGGACAACTTTCTGAGCAGCATCCCTCGCTGCCATCAAGGCCTCGGCCTCCGCGAGGTGCGTGGTGACCGGCTTCTCGATGAAACAATGTACCCCGGCGGCCAAGGCTACCTCGGCAAGTTTGGCATGGGCCGGTGTGGGTGTGACGATGGCCACGGCATCAACCGAACCGAGCAGGGCTTCCGCCGATTCAAAAGCGCGGGGTGCAACAGGCCAACCTTCTTCTTTGCTGAGTGCGGCCACTGCCATGGCTGCTTCTGAACTGGGGTCGTAAAACCCCACGGTTGTCCAACGGTCCTTCAGGGATTGCAGGCAGCGCAGGTGGATGCGGCCGAGGTGGCCGGCTCCGAGAACTCCGATGCGCAAGGGTGAAGACATGGTCTAGCGAAAGTACCCGGTGAGCTTCCCCCGGGCCGCATGTTGGCAAGGCGCGATTTCCACATTGAATCCCGGTCTTTGTAATCGGTATTTTGGTAGGCTCATGTCGTCCTCTGCCGCCAACCTCACCGATACCTATCGCCACAAAGGCCTTCGCCGAGAATTGTTGGGTAAACTCAGGGACATGGGGATCTCTGACGAACGGGTGCTCGATGCCATGGATCGGGTTCCACGCCACTATTTCATGGACGATGCGTTTGTGCACTTCGCCTATGACAACAAGGCATTCCGCATCGGAGCAGGTCAGACCATCAGCCACCCCTTCACCGTAGCACGCCAGACCGAATTGCTCGCCCTTCCAGAGGGTGCCAAGGTCTTGGAAATCGGAACGGGCAGTGGCTACCAATGCGCCGTGTTGACGGCGATGGGGTTCAAGGTGCACAGCATTGAGCGCCAGAAAGACCTTTACGACGCAACGACCCCCTTTCTCAAGAAGCTCGGGTATCGGGCCCATTGCTACTATGGCGATGGCTACAAAGGCAAGCCCGCCTTCGCCCCGTTTGACGGCATCTTGGTCACTTGCGGCGCCCCATTTATCCCGGATGCCTTACTCGGTCAGTTGACCATTGGAGGTCGCCTCATCATCCCACTGGACGATCCCGAAGTGGGTGAGGGACATCAAATCATGACCGAAGTGCGCAGGGTCGAGGAGAAGAAGTTTACCCGGCAAACCCACGGGAAATTCGCGTTTGTTCCGATGCTGGCGGCGCGCTCAGGTCAGACCACTTAATCGCAGGGCATACCGAAGCTCGCGAGTACGTTGAGTACGTCGGTGACGGTCACGATCCCATCATAATCTGTGTCTCCTGGACATTCGAGGAGGTTGCTGATGCACTGGCCAGTCACTTCGTCCCAAACCGTGCCTGTACCACAGGTGGCTTCATTGCAACACATAATGGCACCACAGGCACTTGGTGGTGTGGGCAATGGTGGGCAATTCATCCCGAAACTGCCAAGCGCGTTGAGCACATCATTCACGGTCACAATGCCGTCAAAATCAACATCGCCAGGACACAATTCTTGCTGAGACTTACACAGCCCGGTCGTGATGTCCCAATACGTGCCTTCTCCGCATGCGGCTTCCCCGCAGGCCTCTTCATCGTCGCAGATTCCGTTGTCGTTGACGTCAGATGCACATGGGCCGCCGCAGACACCCAGAGCGTCGTCGTACAGGCAGCTTGCGTCGTCCAATGTGGCCAATGCGTTGTAGTTGCACGCTAAGGGGTCCATGCACCCGGGCACGTCTGCAATGCCGTCACACAATCCAGCGAGCTCAATGTTGACGGTGTATTCGACGATGCCCGAACTGGACCATGCGTTGACCACCGCCAGGGACCATTGTCCATCTCCGGTCAAAGGCGCTGACAAAAAATTGATGGAAGCGGTGTAGGTGCCGGCTGCGGAGACATTCCAACTGCCCGGCCATGAGCCGCCGCTGGGATAGCCCAGACTCTGGTCATAACCTCCTATTTCGAGACATTCTCCTGAGGGTGAGCAGAGGCCGATCAACATGTCACCCGCCCAAGAACCTCCACTTTGGGGATTGGAAAAGTCGAGGGTGATGTTGAGCGCCAGGGGTGTTCCCTGGGCGTCGAAGGTGACGGACTCAATGCCTCCTCCCGCCAGCGAAGTCGCAATTTCCGGTACGGTCAACCCGCCAGTCAATCCGCCGTTCGGGCCACATTCAGAGCAGTCGTCGGGGTAGATGCACCCTTCGTTGTTGGGGTCGCCTGGGGTGTAGTTGCAAGCCTCGGTATCGCCACAGAATTGGCTGGTGGTTTCGGTGACCAAGTCTCCGCAGGTGCCGATACAAGAGGCGGCATTGAAGGTGGGGATGAGGGCGTTGGCCTCCACTGTGGGGTGAAACACAAGGTTCTTACTGCCACCCGCAATCGCGTGGCAGTAGCTCATGATGGTGCCGAGTTGCCCAGTAGGGTTGTTCGTGTATCCGCTGCAGTCACCTTCGTAGCTGCCGCAATTGTCAATTGGTCCGCCAGGCCATCCGCACCAGTGGGTGTGGTTAGCGCCGCAGTTGTGTCCAAGTTCATGGGCCACCACGTCGAGGTTCCAAGCGTAGGTATTGATGTTGTAGGTGGTCGTGCTGCTCAAGTTGCCGCTCACCCCGGCATTGTAGCTGTTGCACAACCCGTTCAAGTAGGCAATTCCGCCGGTTCCGATGTTGGTTCTCATCGTGAGGAAGTGCTTGAGGTCCAGCGGGATGGAGTTGAAGTTCGGGTTGTTGTTCCACTCCGAATTGAAGGCGCCCAACAATCCGCCACCATCATCGACCACGGAGGCATAGGGGTCTGGGGAGGTCCACACATGAATGAAGCGGGCTTCAAGTGTCACGAGGTCGTCCAATTCGTTGCGGTAAATCTGATCGACCGACGCGAGGATGGCCAAGGCCCAGTCCACGGCGTCGTCCACATTCGAACCCAACGCGTTGTAGGTGAACTGGTCGATTTCGATGCCGACCTCGACGCATTCCAACAGCGATGAACTGCTCATCTGCATGGCGGCACCATCTGCTCCGGGCAGCGGGGCAGCGTCTTCCACTCCGCAGGTAAACACACGGTCGTCGGTTGAAGCTGCGACAGGAAAAAGGGCGTGGTGGCCATCGCCTCTGTGGTTGATTTCCCACCGTTCTTGGCCCAAGGTGAAACTGCCGATCACGTGGTCTTTCATAAGCATGAGGGAGCCCGAACCGTCGCGCCCTTCGAGCTCGTAGGACATGAGCCGTGGTGAGACTTCCTCAAAATGGAAACCTTGGGCATCCGTTACTGCGATTTGGAGCTGCTCAGATTGGTTTTCGAAGCGCTTGAAGCGCAGTGTACGGGCCTGCCCATCCGGAAAGCTGAGGTTCCAAGTAAACCGCTCTGGGGCTGCATTGCGGAACACTTCAAAGGAGGCCGCATCCAGCTTCAAACCTTGACTCGCCTCAGGCCGAGTGGTCGGGACCAATGACCGCTCAAGTTCCTCGGGTTGGAAGAAGTTGGCCTTTGGAGCAGCGGCCTGCGACCAGCTGGTAGAGACCACAAGTAGAGACAAGAGGAAAGCAGCGAGGATTCTCATTGCTACCGAAACTAAGCAGGCCGCCCATTAAAACGGCCACCATTGACAAATGTCAGCCGTGACTGACATCTCTGCTGGAATAATGCGAGACCGTTTCCTCAGATCAAGCCATCTATGCTGCCCCTTCCTTCGCGCAGCACGGTGGGGGGGTCGTCCGTGCAGTCAATGACAGTGGAAGCTTCGAGGTAGCCGATGTCGCCGCCAATCACCGCCTCAACTTGACGTCCATATTTCTCGTGAACGAGGCCAGGGTCTGTCATGTACTCGAGGGTGTCGTCATGGGGAACCGAGCTGACCACGAGCGGCACCCCCAGCAGCTCAATGAGGGCTGCGGGTATGGCGTGGTCTGGAATGCGAATGCCGACTTCTCGTTTGGATTTCCTGAAGATGCGTGGCACGTTGACCCCCGCCTTGAGGATAAAGGTGAAGGGCCCGGGCAAGGCGCGCTTCATCAGTTTGAACGTGGGCTGGGCCAGCGGTGCGATGTAGTTGCTGACCTGGCTCAGGTCCTTGCAAATCAGGGAGAAGTTCGCCTCTGCAGGGGTCAGGTCTCTGAGCCGCGCCATTTTGTCGAGGGCTTTCGATGAGCCCAGGGCGCATGCAAAACTGTACACCGAGTCCGTGGGAATGACAATTACGCCATCCTGTTTCAAGAGGTCAACGGCCTGTTTGACCTTTCGCGGTTCCGGTGTCTCCGGATGGATGTCGATGAGCATGTGTTGGGTCTTGTTCAAGCGGGGTTAACCTGCGCAGCGCACACAGGTCAAGGCACCTGGCATCAGGAGCAAGCGCCCTGTGGGAATGGGGTTGCCACAACGCGTGCACAAGCCGAACCGGTCGTCGTCCATGCGCTGCAGTGCGCGTTCCAGGCCCTGTCGTTGCTTTTCGGCTTGTCTTAAAGCGGCTTCGTTGATCGACTTGTTGTTGATGGCGTCCATTCGGCTCACCCTGCCGATCGCCTCACTTGGAGGGATAGGCTTGGTCAGCTCGCGGTATTCTGCGATGCGCTCATCCAGGTCCTGGGCCTTCTTGGAAATAGCCTTCTTGATATTTTCTTTCTCTTCCTTGGAAAGCATGTGGCAATTAAACCCTTCTTGCCCGGAAACGTCTGTTCTTCATGCGATACGTTCTTTCTGGGTGCCTTTTGCTTCTGGCCTTCTCCCTTCCTGCACAGCCTGAGTTGGCCGCTTGGGTACTCAACACCGACGGTGAAACCGGTCAGTTCTGGAATGGCAACAACCTTGTTCAGATGCAGGAGGAGTGCGATGTCCAATTGGTCCAATTCAGCGATGACTATGTGTATGTCCATTCCAACGGCATTCCGCGGTATCCAACGGCACCATTTCCAGACGGCAACCCATCCCAGGCGACCGGTCAAGACTACCTGTTTCAGATTCCGCGCCATCCAGAGGAAGGTCCGTCAGGCGGAACGGCGACCGGACTCGGACACACGGGGGTCCTGATCAATGGCGTGGTGATTTTCAATGCGCAAGACGCCTTCAGCTATAACAATCAGGGCGTGTGGCATCAAAACGGGGGGTTCTTCGAGAACGGCGGTTTTGATTGTGCCAAGGGCCATCCGGCCATGGGCCAATACCACCACCACCAAGTGCCCACGGCGTTTGACGACAGTTTTGCGCCGACCAGCGATGTCTGTGACGGCTTCCCGAGCGAAGCGCTGTTCACTGTGGATATGGCCGAACACAGTCCCTTGATCGGCTATGCGTTTGACGGTTACCCCATCTACGGACCATACGGATATGCCAATGCAGATGGATCGGGGGGCATTGCTCGGATGGAGACCAGCTGGCAGCTCCGTGACATTGCCGTGCGGCACACGTTGCCCGATGGAACGGCTTTGGCGCCCAATCAATACGGGCCCGATGTCGGAGCGTTGGTGACCCCTCAAATTCCGCCGGGCGCAGCGCCTGTGGCCGCGGTGTTGGGTGCCTACATCGAGGACCATGAATTCGTGGCGGGTTCAGGAAGTCTGGATGAATTCAATGGCCGGTTCGCGGTCACCCCAGAGTATCCGGAAGGAACCTATGCCTATTACGCGACGGTCGATGAAGACCACAATGGCCAATACCCCTACTTCTTTCCCGCTTACCGCGGCGTGGTGGAGACCGACAACTTTGGTGGAGGCCCCGGCCCGGGTGGAGGCGGGGGCACCAATGTGACCATTGACGAGGCGGTGGAAACCTGGACGGGCTCTGTGAGCGGTGTCTCCCCATCATTGGGTCAACCTGCTGATTTCTATGCCTATCCCAATCCGGTCCGCGATGTCGTGCGCTTTGCGGGCATCCTGCCCGGGCGGGTAGAGGTGTACGACGCCCTGGGGCGCTGTGTGGACAGTTGGTCCGCAACGGCCATGGGGCACGGCCTCAGCTTGACAGGGTGGCCCGCAGGCACCTATTGGTGCAAGGATCTGACAACCGGTCAACACACCATGCTCATCTTGCATCCATGATCCTGCGTGTGCTCTGTGTTTTGGTTGGCGTCTATGGCGCCTTGAACGCCGAGGCACAGTGGGTTTTGGACGACACATGGGGAGGCAACGGTCGGCGCATGGCGCTTTCTGATCGATGGGAAGTCCCTGTGGCCATCGACCACGACGTTTCGCGGGTGCACATGCTCAGTGCAGCTTTTGATTCCACAGGCACACCTGAGGTGCGGTGGCGTGCCTTTGCCCAAACCAACGGGGCAGAGGTGTGGTCTGGCCAAGGGTTTCAAGCTGAGACTCCAGTGGACCTCAGAACCAGTGCCACAGCGGACCGTTGGTTCCTGTTTACCGAGGCCGAAGTGGGCCCAGACTCCCTGCCAGCCAATGTGTGGCGCATCAGGTCATTTCAAATGGAAGCGTTGGACACCACATGGGGCACCCAGGGGAAGGTGGATTTGGGATTTGTAGGGCCGTGGCATTTGGGGGGTGGAATGGACATGGTGGGACCTGCAGATGAATGGAGCAAGTGGGAGGCCGTCGGCCCTTGGATGGTGATGGCGGGTGCGGCTTTTGACAGTTGCTGTGCGCACCGGGAATTGCCTGCTTTGGCCTTGTTAAGCGCGGAGGATGGAGCATTTCACCCTGATTTCGGCCAGGAAGGGCGCGTTGTGCTCGCACCGGACGGCTGGCTTGTGGAGGACAGCGTGCGCCATGAGTGGAGCGGTCGGTTTACCCATGCTTTGTTCGTGCCATCCACGGGTGGGTATGTGTTTGATTCCCCAACTGAAATGCGCATCCTCGCAGGAGGTACTGTGGCCACCACGGGCGGTTTTCACCCCTTCGTCGCCAGGTTCCATTGGGATGGTTCGCTCGATACCGAGTTTGGCGACGGCGGTGTGTTGGAGTGGACAGAGGACAACAATATCAATCACGAAATCCAGGACATGCGCCACCGGTGGAACGGGTACGAAGTTGGAGCAGGCATTGAATTGTTGTTAAGTGTCCCAGATGGGGAGGAAACACTGGCGGCTGGGACGATGGTGACCGGGTGGATGCCCCTTCATGGCCAGATTGCCTACAACCCGACGGCGGACATTGACCCGGGGCTGCCTGTTCAGGCGCCGCTCAGGGCGGTGGGCTTGGCGGCGGGTTACGGCTGGAAGTTTGAAGATGAGCAAGTCGCAGTGGGCACTTTGGGTGACGTTGTGGCTTGGGATGGGGATTGCCATCCAGCGTGGTGGACTTCCTATGGTTCAGCTTTTGGTACACCGGAGTATTGGACTGAGGATCTGGAGTTTGAACGCCACCGCGTTGGAGCGGTACACACGGTAGGATCGGCCCTCTACGTTGCAGGTACACTGGCCGAGGGTGGCCCGGAAAATAGCCATTGGATCCTCTCGCGTTGGAAGGAGGACAACACCATCGGTGTGGTCGAAAACACTGCGCTCCCTGCGCCATATCCCAATCCGACATCTGGCCAGATCCACTGGGAATTATCAGCAGGTCTGGTGGAGTGCCGAGATGCCTTAGGGCGCTTGCTGGATGCATGGTCCCACCCCGGAGGTCGGTTTTCTGCGGTCCTACCGCAAGGCGCAGCATGGCTGGGTCACAATGGCGGGTCATGGCGGGCCGTACAGGTGGTCCGTTGAACCCGGTATTCCGCGTGGACAAAACCGAAAGCCGAGAACCGCAGTTTGGTGAGCGGGCATTCTACTTTAGCCGCGCGATTCACAACCCCATCCCATGAAGTTCTTCATCGATACCGCCAACCTCGACCAAATCCGCGAAGCCGAAGCCCTCGGTGTGCTCGACGGTGTGACCACCAATCCCAGTTTGATGGCCAAGGAAGGCATCTCGGATGAGGCTGCGGTGCGCCAGCATTACGTGGACATCTGCAACATCACCGATGGTGACGTGAGTGCTGAAGTCATCAGCACAAATTTTGAAGACATGGTCCAAGAAGGGGAGGCCCTCGCCGCCCTGCACAAGAACATCGTGGTCAAAGTGCCCATGATCGAGGACGGAGTCAAAGCTTTGCGCTACTTCTCGGACAAGGGCATTCGCACCAACTGCACGCTGATTTTTTCTGCTGGACAGGCCCTCCTCGCCGCCAAGGCAGGCGCCGACTACGTGAGCCCATTTATCGGCAGGCTTGATGATATTTCAAGCGATGGCATTCAGTTGATCCAGCAGATCCGCGGGATCTACGACAACTACATGTTCAAGACTGAAATCCTCGCGGCCAGTGTGCGCCACACGATGCACATCATTGACTGCGCGGAAATCGGCGCCGACGTGATGACCGGTCCACTGAGTGCCATCAAGGGTTTGCTCAAGCACCCCCTGACAGACAGTGGACTCGAAAAGTTCTTGGCAGACCACGCCAAGGCGGCCGCTGCCGTATCCGCCTAAGTCCACAGTTTTTCGAGGGAAACTCCTTCCTCAGACAACGTAAATCAATGCGTTGCGTTCATCTTTGTAGTATGAAGGCTCGCTTGCTTTTGTGGTTGTCTGCATTGTCCTTTTGGTCCTCCTTGAGTGCCCAAGAGGTGTGCACGTTTGTCGGCGATGCAGTCGGGCTCGGTGATGGCTGCTACGCCATTACAGAAAACGTGTTGCAGCAAGTAGGGGCCGTGTGGTTCAATGACCAGGTGGACCTGTCTGAGGAGTTTACCATCAGGGCAGAATTATACCTGGGCAATCAAGATGCGACGGGAGCCGATGGCATCGCTTTTGTCATGCAGGATTTCGGATTGTTTGCGTTGGGTGGGATCAACGAATTCCTCGGCTCTGATGTCCCAGGAAACAGCATTGGTGTCGAGGTGGACACCTGGCAAAACGGAAACTTTGCCGATCCTGCGCAAGACCATGTGTGCATTTTCAGGGATGGAATCAACAACCACAACATCCCGTTTTTCAACCTCGATGGTCCCGTGTCTGCCCGCGCGGATGGGGCCAACATTGAAGATGGCCAGCCTCACCAGTTCAAGGTGGTGTGGGATCCGGCAACCCAATTGTTTGAGGTCTATTTCGACTGTGAACTCAGGCTTTCTTGGACAGGTGACCTGATCGGTGAAATCTTTCAAGGCACTTCCTCAGTGTGGTGGGGGTTTACAGGTTCGACGGGGGGGTCAAGCAATGCCCAGGAGGTGTGTGTGACCACCTCTGCGTTGGGGCTTCCTCCGGAGCATTCCGTTTGTGCAGGTGAGGGCGTAGATCTGGTGCTGCAAGGCGCCCAAAGCGGTACCATTTCTTGGACGCCGGTGGACGGTTTGAGTGATCCGACCGCCGCCGTGACCAATGCTCAGCCCTCTGAGACCACCGACTATGAGGTGGTGTGGACAGATGTATGTGGCGATGTTCTGACCGAAGAGACGACAGTGGAAGTGTTGGACGCCCCTGAGCCCACCTTGCCCGCCAATGCCGCGTTTTGTCCGGGAGAAACGGTGTCCCTTTCGGTGGAAGTTCCGGCGGGCGCGACTGCAGAATGGTCGGATGGCACGCTGGGTGGAGATTGGACCGGCGATGATATCGGCGTACAAACGGTCGAAGTCACCGGTGATGGCGGGTGTGTTGGGACAGCCAGTACCACCATCGGGGCTTTGTATCCCACAGAAGTCACGCTTCCTGCCTTGGGGCCGCTGTGCCCGGGCGAGAGCGAGGAGGTGCCGTTTCCGGGTGGAACCGGGGATTGGCAAGTGGACGGTGTGAACGTGGCTTCCCCCTGGACAGCCACGGCCGGCGTGTTTGCCTTGGCTTACACCGATGTGGCCACGGGTTGTCCCCTGACATTGGAATACAGCATCACAGCCTTGGTGCCAGAGGTGCCTTTCTTGCCGGATGCCTACACCTCTTGCGCGGGTGGGAGCGTAGACCTGTTGTTGGAGGCTGGGGCAGGAGCTGCTGTGGCCTGGGCACCAGCAGATGGCCTGAGCGACCTGCTGTTGGAGCAGCCCAGCGTCACGCCATCGGAGACGACCACCTATGAGGCCTCCGTGACCGACGTTTGCGGAGATGAGACGCTCCTCGCCACAACGGTGACCGTCTACGACGTTCCAGACCCTGGTTTGCCGGATACGGTTTCACTGTGCCCTGGCGAACTGGCATTGCTGGAGATCGCGCCGCTGGCCGGTGTAGCCGCCCCAATTTGGTCCGACGGTACGGAAGGGTGGACGTGGACGGGAGACGTCTCCGGCTGGCAATCGGTGGCAGTGTCCCCGCTGCCCCAATGTTCGGGAGAGGACAGTACGTACCTCGCGCCCCAGAATCCCGCAGTCCCCGAGTTTGAGGTGCCCCCACTGTGCCCCGGTGACTTTGCCTTCGTGCCTTGGCCTGAGGGTTGGACCGATTGGGATGTGGACGGCACTCCGGCTGACCCTTCAGGGCTGACTGTGACAGTCCCTGGCGTGTACTTCTTCGTGGCCAATGAGGTGACTTCCGGGTGCGATGTGGCGGGTGCCGTTGCGGTGCCCACAGGGGCCATAGGTCAAATGGCATTGCCTGAGTTCATCGAGCTGTGCGAGGGAGAATCAGTATTGCTGAGTGCGGGTACCCCCGATCCTGTGTTTTGGGATGATGGAGAAACCGGCGCAACGCGCGTGGTCACAGAGCCAGGACTGTATACCGCCACCCACGCTACGGAGTGCGGCAGTGTCACGGATTCGACATTGGTTGTCGAAGTGCCGTGCGGTTGTGCTGTTTTTGCTCCGGCGGCCTTCACTCCGGATGGCGACCTCGTGAACGATGCCTGGCGGCCATCCTTCGAATGCTCACCAGAAGAATACGTGCTCAAGATTTTTGACCGGTGGGGGGTGGTCGTTTGGGAAAGTCAAAACCCTGAAGAGTATTGGACTGGAGGCTTCCGCGAAGATGGCCGGCCGCTAGACCAAAAACTGTATTACGTTCGAGACGGGGTGTATGCATTCCAGGTCACCTATCGCGACCCCACTTCCGTCGTCCGTCGCATGATCCGCAAGACGGGGCACATTATGATTTTGCGATAAGGCGGACTGTCCACCAATGGGCTTGTGGAAAACTATGAGGAGGGGGACACATGAAAAGGACGCTGGAGGACGTTGCGATATCGCAAGGGCCGCTGTGCAACGCAGTGTAGCGATGTTCGGCCGCACCTCAACCTCGACCATTATGCGACTTCGCCGCAGTGTTTTTTACGGATTTCCAGCAGCTCAATTGGGGTTAATGCTCACAGGACTCTGGGGCTGTTCCTTGATGGACCCGGGACAGGACATTCCCAGTTACCTCATTGTCCCTGAAATGTCATACTCCCCTGGAGAAGACCAGGGGACAGCTTCGACCAATGTCACCGACGTATGGGTGTACAGCGCCACGGACGTGGTGGGTGTGTTCCCTTTGCCTGCCGTGATACCCATCTTGCCGACGGATGCGTCGGGAGGCGCCGTCACATTGCTTGCAGGCATCCGCGAAAACGGCATCAGCAACAGCAGAGCGCCCTATCCTTTTTACACCACCGCCGAACACCTGATCAATCCCGAGCCTGGGGCGCAGGACACCTTGGTTCCCGAATTTACCTTGGTCGAACAAGTGAAATACATGCCGATTGAGGACTTCGAGAACTCCAATGTATTTGGCAGCATGGTCGGGGGGAGTGGACTCGTGAGGGTCGGAGCTGAAGCCGAGGTATTTGAAGGAGAGAAGTCCGGACGAATGGAGGTCAGCGAGGATGTGCCCATTGTACGGGTGCGGACCGTGGAGCAGGAATTCGACCTGCAGTCGGGCCTGCCCGCTTTCCTTGAATTGGATTACCGCTGCGACCAGTCATTTGCCGTTGGATTGTACGGTTTCAGGAGTGGAAACGAGACCAAACACCTCACCCTTGTGATCAATCCAACGGAGGAAGTCGGGGGGGCAACGGCATGGAACAAACTGTATGTGGACCTGGCTTCCACCATCTCGGCCCAAGGACCTGCCGATCACTTCGAGGTGTATTTCGAATGCATTCTTGAGGCGGGCAGAGAACAAGGTTCAGTGGGCCTGGATAACCTTCGCATCCTCACGTATTGATACCGATGTCCACAAGCGCTGCCATGACGGCCACAGCCAAGCCCATCACTTTGCGAGACCGCCAATGGGCCTCTCTGCGCTATGTGCTGGGCGATGTGCTGGCTTCTGCAGTAGCGTGGACGACGCTCTACCTGTTCAGGAAACACTACCTCGAGTTCGCTCCGGCGTTTCAGAACGCCTGGTTTCCTCAGGAGATGTGGCTCGATGGCAACTTCAGGTACGGCTTGCTGTTTGTGCCCACTTTTTGGCTGGGCCTGTATGGACTGGCCGGGATGCACAGCGATCCATACCGTCGCCATCGTTCTTTGGAAGTAGGGCAAGTGCTATGGACCACTTTGCTCGGGGCCTTGATCCTCTTTTTTGTGCTCATCCTCGATGACGCCATCAGCAGTTACACCCAGTATTACCAGTCCTTGCTGGTCTTGTATGCAGCCCAGTCTGTAGCGGTGATCGCTTTCAGGATGCCCTTGACTACGCGCACGGTCAAAAAGGTGCACCGGGGTGAGGTGGCCTTCAATACCCTCATTGTTGGGTGCAATGAACAGGCCGTATCAACCGTGCACGAGATTCGGTCCTTGCGCCGCAACCCGGGCTTCCGGTTCGTCGGGTCCATCCAAGTTGGTGAAGAAGGGTGCGAAACCTTTGAGGGCATTCCTTGCCTCGGCAGGACAAGCCAAATGGCCGACATTATTGCGGAGTATGACATCGAGGAAGTCATCCTCGCCGTGCGGAGCTCAGAGCATGGAGAATTAGAGGCCATCATCAACCGCTTGGAAGGCACAGGGGTGGGCATCAAAATCATCCCTGACATCTACGATATCCTGAGTGGGTTGGTGCGGATGCAGAGCTTGTTTGGCGCGCCGTTGATCGCCATTCGCAAAGAGATCATGCCCGCTTGGCAGGTGGCGGTCAAACGCGGCATGGACATCGTGATCAGCTTGATTGCGTTGTTCGTCCTGACGCCTTTGCTGTTGAGCATTGCTTTGGCTGTCAAGCTGTCCTCGAAGGGGCCGGTGTTGTTTCACCAAGAGAGGGTGGGGCGCTGGGGCGTGCCTTTCATGATCCACAAATTCAGGTCGATGTATGTGGGGTCGGAGCGCGATGGGCCGCAGCTGTCGAGCGACCACGATCCTCGGATCACACCGGTCGGCAGGATTCTGCGCAAAACCCGGATGGATGAATTGCCCCAGTTCTTCAATGTACTTCTCGGGGAAATGTCCTTGGTAGGGCCCCGTCCAGAGCGTCAGCATTACATCGACTTGATCGCCCAAAAAGCGGCACACTACCACCACCTTCACAAGGTGCGGCCCGGCATCACTTCATGGGGGCAGGTGAAATACGGGTATGCTGAGAATGTCGAAGAGATGGTGCAACGCCTTCGGTTCGATCTCATCTATTTGGAAAACATGTCCTTGGCCTTGGACCTTAAAATCCTGACGTACACGGTGTGGATTGTGCTGCGCGGCCGCGGCAAATGACACGGACCCTTTCGTCCGCGGGGCCGTTATTGCCCTCATAATGAGTTAAATTGCAGTGGCCATGTTACACTGCTCACCTCGGAGAATCCTGTGTGCTCTGATTGTTGTCGGAGCGTGCTGTGCGGCGCACCCCACTGCGGTGCTTGCCCAGGGGGCGTACCCGTCAGAGGTGGCCCGCCAGTATGAGCGAGTCGTCATGGAAGTCCTGTCCAACCGGCTGGCTTCCGATGTGGTGGTGGAACGCGGTCAGGTACGTTTGGCTACGCCGCCATCCCGCACCATCAAGGACATGCGGGCCATTGTACAGGCCTCCGTGCCGTATTACCTCGAGGGCGCAGTGGCCGATTTCAAGAAGTTCAGACCAAGGGTCAAGGAAGCTTTGGCGGGGCTCAATGGCTGGGCCGTGCCGCCTGCACCGAGGGGGTGGGAAGAAGAAGAATGGGTGTACTTCCAGGTGCAAGGCGCCCTCGAAGAGGTCGTGTTGTTGGTGGCGCTCGACATCGGTGTGTATACCAATGAGGCCCTCGCCCAAGGTGTGAAAGGCCGATCGGAGTTGACGTCGGATTGGACCCAGATCCAAGGAGGGCGCGATCCGCTGAGCCCTGATCCTTTGCCGGATTTTGGGGGGTATTCAGCAGACAACAGCACGTTGGAAGGGCTCGGTGGCGGAGGGCCTGACACGGCGACAGAAACAGAGGGCGAATTGGCCGCTGCACTGCGGCAACTGACCGCCCGGATTGACGCCTTGGAGAGGCGCATGAACCGCGAAACACCACAAGGCACGTCTTCCAGCAGTTTGCCGGCGGCTGGCGTGGACGGCCGTTGGTCGCCCAATCCCGGTTCCGCCCTTGTTCCGGATCGGTTGCCCGAGCAATTCACCTTGCAGTTCCCGGCGGGCAGTGCTGCCATCGGGTTGAGTGCGGAGTATGGATTGAATACCCTCGTGGAGTGGATGGCGGCTCGGCCAAACTTGAGGGTGCTGGTCACGGGCCACAGCGACGCCACGGGCTCTGAACGGGCCAATATGGAACTCAGCAGGCGCCGTGCCCAAGTGGTGCGCTACTATTTGCTGGAGCGCGGGGTCGCTGCAGAACGGGTCACCGCGGCCCATTTCGGTGAACAGCGACCCGAATGGGGGGCGGGCTTTGACCGCAGGGTGCAGGTGCAACTGCTCGTGGATTGACACCATTGGTTCACCTTTGTGCCCATGAAGATTGTTTGCATTGGACGGAATTATGCCGACCACGCCGCTGAACTGGGCAATGCGGTTCCGAGCGAACCGCTGTTTTTCTTCAAGCCTGAAAGCGCCGTCCTCCACAAGGACCATCCCTTTGCCATTCCCGAATGGACAGGGGATTGTCACTTCGAAGTAGAGTTGATTGTGCGCATGGACCGCGCCGCCAAGTGGATCGATGAGGCGCACGCGCACCGTTGCTACACGGAGGTCGGCCTTGGGATTGACTTCACCGCGCGGGATGTACAGCAGCAGTTGAAAGCGGCGGGTAAGCCCTGGGAGAAGGCGAAGGCCTTTGACGGCAGTGCTGTCGTGTCTCGGAATTGGATCCCCCTCGCTGAACTTGGCGGAGACATTCAGAACCTTCGGTTTGACCTACTCAGGAATGGTGAAGTCGCACAGGAGGGGCACACCGGAGACATGTTGTTTACTGTCGATGCACTGATCGCCCACGTCTCGCGATACAGCACTTGGAAGACAGGTGACCTGCTCTTTACAGGTACGCCCGCCGGTGTTGGCCCCGTCCAATCTGGCGATCGGTTGGAGGGCCGCCTCGGCGGGCGCACCATGTTTGCACTCGACGTGCTGTGAATCTCAGCTGACCGCGATCAGCTTCTCGTGAGCCAGAGCGCCGCGAAAGACCACCTTTCCATCGAAGATGTCCATGACCAAGGTGTTGTCGCGTTGGAGCTCCTCGGCCAGCAGTGCGCGCGACAGGGGATTGAGCACGGACCGCTCAATCAAGCGCTTTACGGGGCGAGCGCCAAACTCAGGGTTGTGTCCTTGTTGCGTGAGCCAATCGAGGGCTTCGGATGTCGCCTTCAATTGAACCCCGGCAGCGTCGAGGCGTTCTTTGAGGCGGGCCAGTTGCAGCCCCACAATTTTGCGGGTATGCTCCAGGTCCAAGGGGTGAAATACCGCGATTTCGTCCACCCTGTTGATGAATTCCGGCCGCAGGAAGCCGCGCAAGGCATCCGTCGCTGTGCGCGACATTTCTTCAGTGCTCGCCGCCTCCTCTGGCCCTATTCCCCTTTCGTGCGCAGCGGTAAACCGCGCCGTCAACGCCTCGTGTCCGGCGTTGGAGGTCATGATGATGAGGGTGTTGCGGAAGTCGACCAAACGGCCTTTGCTGTCCGTTAACCTCCCTTCATCGAGCAGTTGCAGCAGGATGTTGAATACGTCGGGATGGGCTTTCTCGATTTCATCCAACAGGACCACACTGTAAGGCCGCCGGCGGACAGCCTGTGTCAGTTGACCGCCTTCGTCGTGGCCGATGTACCCCGGAGGCGCACCGACCAAGCGGCTCACTGTATGGCGCTCTTGAAATTCTCCCATGTCGAGCCGGACCATGGCTTTCTCGTCGTCAAACAGGAAGTCGCTCAGGGCCTTGGCCAACTCGGTTTTGCCCACGCCGGTGGACCCCATAAAGATGAAGCTGCCCATGGGTTTGTCGGTGTCTGCAAGGCCAGAACGTGTGCGGCGCACCGCCTCGCTCACGGCGTTGACTGCTTCCGATTGCCCGATGATGCGGCGTCCCAGTTCTGCCTCCAACTCGAGCAATTTTTCGCGGTCACCCTTGAGCATGCGGGAGACAGGAACACCACTCCATAAACTCACGATTTCCGCAATGCCCTCGGCGTCCACCTCTTCTTTGACCAGCCTTAAGTTGCCTTGCATTTCGGCGAGCTTGGACTTGGCGGCTTCCAGCTCGTTCTCGCGTTCGCGGGTCAAGCCATAGCGGATCTCAGCCACCTTGCCGAAGTCGCCTTCGCGCTCGGCGCGTTCAGCCTCGCCTTTGAGGTCTTCGAGCGTTGTTCGCAGCGCCTGCACACGGTCGATGACTTCACGTTCGGCATTCCATCGGGTTTGAAGGCCATCTTGCTCTTCGCGCAGGTTTGCGAGGTTGATGTCCAACTCAGTGTGGCGTACAGGGTCATCTTCGCCGGCAATCGCGGCTTTTTCGATTTCGAGCTGCATAATGCGGCGCTCTAGGTCATCCAGTGCCTGCGGTTTGGAATTCATCTCAAGCCGCAACCGCGAGGCCGCTTCGTCGACAAGGTCAATCGCTTTGTCGGGCAGGAAGCGGTCAGGTAGGTACCTCGAGGAGAGCTCTACCGCGCGGATCAAGGCCTCATCTCGGATCTCCACTTGATGGTGTGACTCGTACTTCTCCTTGATGCCCCGGAGGATGGCCAAGGTGCTCTCGCGATCAGGTTCATCGACCCGCACTTTTTGGAACCTCCGCTCCAGTGCCTTGTCCTTTTCGAAGAACTTCTGGTATTCAGCCAATGTGGTCGCTCCGATGGCCCGCAATTCGCCGCGCGCCAGGGCGGGCTTGAGGATGTTGGCGGCATCCATGGCGCCTTCTCCACCACCAGCCCCGACAAGGGTGTGGATCTCGTCGATGAAAAGCAGTATCCGCCCATCGCTCTCGGTCACCTCGCGCACGACCGCCTTGAGCCGCTCCTCGAATTCCCCCTTGTATTTGGCGCCAGCCACCAAGGCGCCCATGTCCAGGCTGTGTACTGTCTTGGCCATGAGGTTTTCGGGGACGTCACCAGCCACGATGCGGTGGGCTATGCCCTCGGCAATGGCGGTTTTCCCTACACCCGGTTCGCCGATGAGGATGGGGTTGTTCTTTGTACGGCGTGTTAGGATTTGCAGGACACGGCGGATTTCTTCATCCCTTCCGATGACCGGGTCGAGCTTGCCGTCGCGGGCTGCAGCGTTGAGGTTGCGCGCATACTTAGCAAGAGATTCCAAGGCGTCTTCGTGGCTTGCACTGTCGGCCGTGCGCCCTTTGCGCAGCTCGTCCAACGCCGCATCCAATCCCGAAGCGGTGACTCCAGCATCCTGAAGGATGCGAGCGGCGGTACTGTTGACGGAGAGAATCGCCGAAAAAAGGCGGTCCAAAGCAATGTACTGATCTCCGTTTTTTCGGGCCT
>JAKMCW010000076.1 GCA_022428205.1 Flavobacteriales bacterium | reverse complement strand
TGGCCCGCAGCCGGTCCACAAGGATGGGAAAGGAAAACGGCGTGGGCCGCTCCGGATGGGTGATGACCCATTTTCCTCCATTGAGTCGATCGAGCACGCTCCGCAACCGGTCCATCTCAATGAGGTGGTGGGTCATTTCATCAAAGGCTTGGCGGTACAACAAGTTGACCGGATCGTGGTCGGCCAGGACATCAAACAGCAGAGCACTCGAACCTTGAAGATGCCGATCGGGAACTGGTTGTCCGGGAAAGCCTCTAAACACCAAGCCGGCAATTACCGCAATGTCGCGGAATTGTCGTCGGGCCAACTCAGCGCCGTTGACGGTGGCCTCGAGGTCATCCATCAGGTGTTTCGTGCTAAACAAATCACTGTCAAAAGCCTCCGTGATCGGAATGGGTTGGTCACTGAGCAATTCAAACCCATAGTCGTTGTACGCCATCGAAAACGTCATCGGCTTGAGCAAACTCATCCTGTACGCTATCAAGGACGCCACTCCCTCGTGCACCAAGCGTCCCTCCATCGGATAGACAAACAGGTGATGGCCTTCTTTGGTCTCCATCACTTCCATCAACACCTCTCCAGATACCGGCAAGTGACTGCGCTCTGCCTGCAATTCGAGCATGGGACTGATGCGTTCGAGCTCCGGTGCTGTAGAGCGGCCGTGGGCGTAGTCGTCCAGGGTCCTGCGCAGCGTCCTGCTGACCATAGAGGTCCATGGCAACCGCCCACCTTGCCATGTGGGAATGCGGCCCTTGGGTGACTTCGACGGCTTGACCGTTGCCACGAAACCTTTCACACGGATCAACTCAAGGCAGCGGCCACTGAACCAGAATACATCCCCCGGCGACATGCCACCTACGAAATACTCCTCTACGTGGCCCACCAATCCGCCACCGCGCCATTTCACGGCGATCATCGTGTCCCCCACAATGGTACCAATGGACATCCGGTGACGGCGGGCTGCCCTCCGGTCAATGATGCGAAACACCCCCTCTTCATCGCGAATGACGCGGCGAAACTCATCGTATGCGGCAAATGCCCTCCCGCCTGTGGTCACCATGGCCAGCACATCCTCCCACTCTTGGTCGTCCATCATGGCATAAGCATGGGTGGTGCGCACGGTGCGCTCGAGCGCTTCCTTTTTGAAGCCGTCACCCACAGCGAGGGTACAGAGAAATTGAACCAACACATCGAAGGCCCGGACCATGGGCCGGCGCGGTTCTATCTCGCCCTGAGAAATCGCCTCTCGAAGGGCCGCCGCCTCCAACAGCTCCAGGCCAAAAGTGGGCAAGAAGTGAATTTGACTCTCAGCACCCGGTTGGTGCCCACTTCGACCCGCGCGCTGCACAAACCGCGCTACCCCCTTCGGACCTCCGATTTGCACAATGGCCTCCACAGGGCGGAAATCCACGCCGAGGTCCAACGAACTGGTGCACACCACGGCCTTCAGCTTTCCCTCGTGCAAGGCATCTTCCACCCAAAAGCGCAATTCTTTGCTGATACTGCCATGGTGCAGTGCGATGGCACCCGACAAGTCGGGATGTGCCTCGATGATTTTCTGGTACCAGATTTCACTCTGGGCGCGGGTATTGGTAAACACCAAAGTGCTCTCGTGTCCGCGGATGATGTCGACCACCCGATCGAGCAATTGAACCCCCAAATGCCCAGACCACGGCAACTTCTCGAATTGATCGGGCATGACGCTTTCGAGCCGTATGCGCTTCTCAATTTGGGCGCGGATGATGCGGGCGCTGGATTTGCGGTCCTCTCCCATCAACACATCCTTGGCCTCGCTGAGGTTGCCGATGGTCGCCGAAATGCCCCACACTCTCATCTTGGGCGAGAGGGCTTTGAGGGCTGCAGCGGCCAGCTCCAACTGCACACCCCGTTTGTTGCCGAGCAAGTCATGCCACTCGTCTACCACCAACACTTCCAATCCACCAAAACGGCCTTCGGCGCCCTTTTTGGCCAGCAGGACATGGAGGCTTTCTGGTGTCGTCACCAAAACCTCCGGCAATCGACGGTCTTGCTTCTGCTTCTCGGAAGCCGGGGTGTCGCCGGTGCGAATCCCGCACCGCCAGGGCACTCCACTGTGCTCCAACAAACGCGTCGCAGATCCGTGAATCTCCTTGGCAAGCGCCCGAATGGGCGTGATCCACAGCACACGTACCCCTCCAGGCTTGCCCCCATTTAGCACCGCAGGCACCAAAACACTATACGTCTTACCACTGCCCGTTGGGGCATTTACCAGCGCATCTCCACCGTCTACAAACCACGACCAAGCGGCCTCCTGAAACGGAAAAGGCGACCAACCGAGGCTGCGGAAAAAGGCCAAACCCGGCCGAAATGCGACGGGCTGCGCAGGCTTTTTACCATCCGAAGTGGGAAAATTTGGCGCTGATTCCACCCTCTAATAATCAAACGAATCGCCCCTGTGTTCCTACCTTCGGGAGATATGAGAGGAAAAGTACAAATGCGCTATGTGTGGGCGGTAATCGGCGCCCTGCTGTTTTCCATCCCCAATGGACAAGCACAAGACCCCAAGTACAACCGTATGCTGGAAGACTTGGTGGACGGCAAATACGAACGTGTTCTCTTCCGTGCCATCGGTTTTACCGAGAAGGAAAACACCAAAAAGGATCCCGAGCCGTACGCCTACATGGCCCGCGCTTACTTGAAAATCCACCAAAGCGATGATCCGGCCCTCAAGGAGAGCTACCCCAAAGCACTGAAAGAGAGCCTGAAGTACTGCACGAAGTTCATCAAGAAGGACAAGGAAGTCGAATACGTACCCGACCTCCTCGACTTCATTGAGGAACTGCGCGCCGAGGCCATCGCAGCGGCCGACACCGAAATGGACGCCGAGAAATACACCCGTGCCAAGAGCCTCTATGCCTACCTCTCAAAGTTGGACAAGACGGACCCTTCGGCCTACGTGTGGCTTGGTTTGGCCAATTATTACGCCCGTTCAACGCGAGATGCCCAGGAAAACTGGAAGACCGCCTTGCAACTCATGGGCAGCATGACGGGCAGACTCTCTGCCTCAGAGGAAACCGAATTGTACCGCGATGAGCCGTTGACCGAATCCATGCAAGCCTTACTCAAGACGGGCCTGATTCGCGCAGCGGAACAACTTGACGCCGACGGGCAGCGAACCGATGCCATTGAACTGCTCGAAAACGGCCTGCCCCTTTTCGAAGGAGACCGCAGCTTCATGGTGACTTACGGTGCCATAGTGGGATGAACCCTGGCGTTGAGTCTGGATTCGATTTTGCCGAGGGCAATCCATTGCTGGACCCCGAAGGAAGAGCGGCGTTGCGGGTCTTGCACTTGGAAGACAACGACATCGACGCCAAGATTTTCGAAGCCGCTTGCGCGCGGTGTGCACGTCAGCTGACTGTAACCCGTGTCGCTTCACTGGCGGAATTCCGTCAGTCTTTGGACGAAGTCAAGCCCCACCTCATCTGTGCCGATCACCTGCTCCCTGATGGCTCTGCCTTGGAAGCCATTTCCCTGGCTTCCCAGCAATATCCTGAGTCGCCCTTTATCGTCATCACAGGCGCCGGAGAGGAAGAAGTAGCGGTAGACTACCTCAAGGCGGGCGCAGCCGACTACCTCTCCAAGCGCAAGCTAGACCTCTTCCCAACAGCACTGGACAGTGTGCTGCAGACTTACAAGACCCAGGCGCTGCACCTCTGGGCTGAATTTGAGCGCCAACGCTTGACCGAAGAACTCACTGCCCTCATCCGCAAGGTGGAAGAGGAACGCGATGAAGAAAAGAGAAGCCTCTCCAGGGACATCCACGACCAACTCGGACAAGAACTGACCGCGCTCAAACTGGGCCTGTTTTGGATCAAGAACCAGCTCCAACAAATCCCACTTGAAGGCTCACCTTCGCCACTGATGGAAAAAATGGAGCAGTTGATCGGCCTGAACACCTCCATCATTGAAGAAGTCAGGAACATCGCACACGCCCTGCGCCCGGTTGTACTCGACCAGGTGGGACTTTCTGCTGGACTGGAAACGCTGGTGCAGGACTTCAACCGCCGAGAGTCCACGTTTTGTGGGCTGCACATGGGGGCACTCCCCAATCTCAGTGAAGGCCTGCGAACAGACATTTTCAGAATGGTGCAGGAGGCCCTCACCAACATCTCGAGGCACGCTGAAGCCAATTTGGCCTACATCCAGCTCAAGCACGTCGGCCAAGACCTTGTGCTTGAGATTGGAGATGATGGCATAGGATCCCAGGAAAAACCAAACAGAACCAGGACCGGATTGGGCATGGTCGGTATGCGGGAACGGGCCCGAAACCACAACGCCGATTTTTCGGTCAACACCAAGAGCGGAATGGGGACTTCTATCGTTATTCGGTTCCCTAACGTCACTTCGTCGTAAATTATGAGCATGGACAAGAAGACCGTCGTTTTATGTGACGACCACAACATTGTACGGGCAGGGCTGAGACAGATTGTCGAATCCTTCGGAGACTTCCACGTAATCGATGATGTTTCCACCGGGGAAGCGTTGTTCCCGCTGTTTCGAGACCAGGCACCAGATGTCCTCCTGTTGGACATTTCGCTCCCTGGCCGCAGTGGTTTGGAGGTACTCAAGCAAATCCAATCCATGTATCCCCAAGTTGCCGTGCTCGCACTGAGCATGTACCCGGAGGACCAGTTTGCCATTCGGATGATCAAGGCCGGAGCCCGCGGCTATCTGCACAAAGACAGTGCACCTGAGGTGCTCGAAGAAGCCATGCGCACGGTGTCATCTGGGAAGCAATACATCAGCGCTGACCTGACGCGATTGATGATTGAGGAGATGGCCAAGGACGACAGCGAACTCCCTCACAAAAGCCTGTCCGACAGAGAGTATGAAGTGCTTCTCTTTATTGGCGAGGGCAAATCCATGACCGA
>JAKMCW010000064.1 GCA_022428205.1 Flavobacteriales bacterium | reverse complement strand
CGGGCATCGAGGCGGACATCGCAGAGTTGGAAGATGCCGAAGAGCGGGAGATGTTCTTGGCCGATATCGGGTTGGAGGAACCCGGCGTGGCCAAGCTGATCCGCTCGGCATACGCACTCCTCGAGTTGCAGACTTATTTCACAGCTGGAGAGAAGGAAGTGCGGGCTTGGACAGTGCGCACTGGCAGCACAGCACCTCAGGCAGCGGGTGTCATTCATACCGACTTCGAGAAGGGCTTCATTCGAGCAGAGGTGATGAAATATGACGATTTTGTCAGCCTGGGAAGTGAGCAGGCTGTAAAAGAAGCGGGCAAGCTCAGTGTAGAGGGCAAGGAGTACATCGTCCAGGACGGCGATATCATGCACTTCCGCTTCAACGTTTAAACACAGGATTGAAGCCCACTATGAGTCGGGTGAGCTCATGGCAAGCGTTTGTCTGATGTGGCCCAAATTGCGGGCATGACATCTTCCCTTGTATCGCGCGCTGCTGCGCCCTGCATCAGGTTTGCCCTTCCCTCATTGTTTCTGGCATTTTTCGCGTTGGCGGGATGTCAAGATCATGCGCCTCCAGCAGCCGTGCTCTCTGCATCAGACCACAGGGGAATTGTAGAGAAGATGGCCCAGCAAGAGGCTGCTTGGAACAGGGGAGACCTTGAAGGTTTCATGTCGGCATACTGGAAGTCCGACAGCGTACTGTTTGTGGGGAGCCGCGGTCCATCCTATGGTTGGCAGACGACCTTGGATAACTACAAGAAAGGCTACCCGACGCCTGAAGAGATGGGGGCGTTGACCTTTGATATTCAGGATCTTGAGCCTATTGGTTTAGACCATGCCGTCATGCTCGGTTCCTGGAGGCTGGACCGTACCGGAGACCTGGACACCTTGGCAGGGTGGTTCAGTTTGGTGTGGGCCCGCAAAGACCACGAATGGGTCATTGTCCGAGACCACAGCAGCTGAAACGCGAATTGGACGAGTGGGGCTCGACCTGCGCCGAAGGCTTTCAACGAAATACGTAGACGTCTTCGTTGGTTTTGTGCATGTAGTATGCCTCCCGGGCATGACGTTCCTTGGCCTGAGGGTCGCGTTGAATCTCGGCGAGTTGCGCATCCAATAGTTGAATGTCGGCCTGTGTTTCAGCGATCCTGCTCTCAATGTGGTTTCGCTCCAACCGGGTATTGATCATGCGAAACACATCGACTTCAGCCATGGTGGACATCCAAATGACAAACAAGCCAAAGGCGAGGAGATAGCGGTTGCTGCTCCTGATGCGGTCATATATGTCCCAGAGTTGGTCCCGCATCAAGCGTTGTCCTCCTCTTGGTTGTCCTCAGTGGCTTCGGGAGATTCGTCTTTAGGGGTGTCATCCCCTTTGTCTCCGGCGGCTTTTGCGGCAGGCTTGCGCTTTTTCTTGGGCTTTTCAGAGCCTTTGATGATGCGGATGGCCAAGTCCTCCTGGCCCTCCATGGCATCGCCTTCGATTTTGTCGCCTTCGGTGAGCTGCGCTGAAATGATCTCTTCGGCCAGGGGGTCTTCGAGGTATTTCTGAAGTGCTCTGCGGAGCGGACGAGCACCAAACTGTTCATCATAGCCTTTGTCCACGAGGAAATCCTTGGCGGCATCGGTCAAAGAGATGCTGTATCCAAGACTTTCAATGCGGCCGAAGAGCTTGCTCAATTCGAGGTCGATGATGCGGTGGATGTCTGGGCGCTTAAGGCTGTTGAAGACGATGACGTCATCAATCCTGTTCAAGAATTCAGGAGCGAATGCCCGCTTGAGTGCGTTTTGAATGACGCCTCTGCGGTTATCATTTTCCTTGGTTTGCTTGGCTTCTGTTGAGAATCCAACGCCAGTTCCAAAGTCTTGCAATTGACGCGCTCCGATGTTGGAGGTCATGATGATGATCGTGTTGCGGAAATCAACACGTCGTCCGAGGCTGTCCGTCAATTGTCCATCGTCCAGTGCTTGAAGCAGGAGGTTGAAGACATCTGGGTGCGCCTTTTCGATTTCATCAAGGAGGACGATGGAGTAGGGCTTGCGTCGCACTTTCTCAGTCAGCTGTCCGCCTTCCTCGTATCCGACATATCCCGGAGGTGCTCCGACCAATCGGCTGACGGCGAACTTCTCCATGTATTCGCTCATATCGATGCGAATCAAGGCTTCCTCGGAGTCAAATAGGTTCTTGGCCAACTCCTTGGCCAGCTGTGTTTTACCAACACCTGTTGGGCCGAGGAAGATGAACGAACCCACGGGTTTGCTGGGGTCTTTCAATCCGGCCCGGTTGCGTTTGATGGCGCGGACCACTTGGCGAACTGCATCAGGTTGGCCGATGACCTTGTCGCCCATGTCGTCCTCCATGCGGGTCAGCTTACCGCTTTCCTTCTCAGCGATGCGCTGTACAGGTATACCGGTCATCATGGCCACCACTTCTTCTACATGGTCTTCCGTAACCGTGACACGATGGGTCTTGGTGTCTTCTTCCCACTTCTGCTTGGCTGCAGTGAGTTTCTCGGCCAGTTGGCGCTCAGAATCACGGAGGCGTGCGGCTTCCTCGTACTTCTGGCTGCGCACAACGCGGTTCTTTTCCTCCTTGACCTGCTCGATTTCCTGTTCGATATCGATGATCTCTTGGGGGACGTTGATGTTGTTGAGGTGCACGCGGCTGCCCACTTCGTCCAAAGCGTCGATGGCCTTATCCGGGAGGTGGCGGTCCGTGATGTACCGCGAAGTCAACGAGACACAGCTCTTCAAAGCCTCGTCCGTGTAGTTCACGGAGTGGTGCTCTTCGTACTTGTCCTTGATGTTGTTCAGGATCTGGATGGTTTCTTCCACGCTTGTCGGCTCGACCAACACTTTCTGGAAGCGGCGTTCGAGGGCGCCATCCTTCTCGATGTGCTGTCGGTATTCGTCCAGGGTGGTGGCACCGATGCATTGGATCTCGCCACGCGCCAAGGCGGGCTTGAACATGTTGGAGGCATCGAGTGAGCCGCTGGCACCTCCTGCGCCCACAATGGTGTGGATTTCGTCGATAAACAGGATGACGTCCAGGCTCTTTTCAAGCTCGTTCATCACCGCCTTCATGCGCTCTTCGAATTGACCGCGGTATTTGGTGCCCGCAACGAGAGAGGCGACATCGAGGGTGACAATTCGCTTGCCGAAGAGCACGCGCGAGACCTTCTTTTCTACGATGCGTATGGCCAAGCCTTCAGCAATGGCACTCTTACCGACGCCTGGCTCTCCGATGAGGATGGGGTTGTTCTTTTTCCGACGGGCAAGCACTTGGCTCACGCGCTCGATTTCTTTTTCCCTGCCCACGATGGCGTCCAACTTTCCTTCTTCCGCCATTGCGGTCAGGTCTCGGCCAAAGTTGTCGAGGACTGGGGTCTTGCTTTTGCTGTCCGTTTTGGAAGCCGCGCCCCGTCCGCCGCCGCCTGAGGGAGAGCGTGGTTCATCTTCGTCGTCGGCCATTCCCGGGAATTCAGCGCGCGGGGATTCGGTGTTGCCACCGTCCGTGAGGATGCTTTCGAATTCCTGCTTGGCCTCGTCGTAGTCGACGTTCAAGGCCAGCTGAGCTTTGGTGGCCACGTTGTTCTCGTCTTTCAAAATGGAGAGGAGGAGGTGTTCTGTGCCGATGACGGGGCTTTTGAAGGTCTTGGCCTCGAGGTAGGTGATCTTCAGGATCTTCTCCGCCTGCTTCACCAGCGGGATATTCCCTGCATTGCCGGATTGGACAGTGTTGGGCGAAATGCTGCCCTCCACCATTTTCCGTAGCCTGGGCAAATCGACATTCAGCCCTTCGAGTATGCGAATGGCTGTGCCCTCGCCTTCGCGAATGATGCCCAGGAGGAGGTGTTCTACTCCAATGTAGTTATGCCCCAGCCGAAGAGCCTCTTCGCGGCTGTAAGTGATGACGTCCTTCACGCGGGGTGAGAATTTAGCGTCCATGTTTATTTAGAAAAGGGGAAATCCCCGAACCATCAAATCTATCGCGTCCACGAGGGCTCATTTTTTTGTGAGCGTTGGATTTTCCACAAGTGGACGTGTGCCTTGTTCAAAATACGGGCCAAAGTCAACATCTCCGCGGGTTGTCATCCGGTATTTTCGCATAACGCTTAATTAGGGCCTCAAGTGGGGCAGAAGCACTGACAACATGGCAGAAGGAGAGAAGATCATCCCGATTTCGATCGAGGACGAGATGAAGTCGGCTTACATCGATTATTCGATGTCGGTCATCGTGTCGCGCGCATTGCCTGATGTTCGCGATGGTTTGAAGCCTGTCCACCGGCGGGTTTTGTTTGGAATGCTCGAGTTGGGTGTACTCTCAAACCGTCCTTACAAGAAGTCTGCGAGGATTGTAGGTGAGGTTTTGGGTAAGTATCACCCGCACGGCGACAGCTCGGTGTACGACACCATGGTGCGCCTTGCGCAGAATTGGTCCATGCGTTACCCCATGGTGGACGGCCAAGGAAACTTCGGCTCCATCGACGGAGACAACCCAGCCGCGATGCGATACACGGAAGCACGTCTTCGCAAAATCGCAGAGGAGATGCTCTCCGATTTGGACAAGGAGACGGTAGACCTCTCACTCAACTTTGACGACAGCTTGACGGAGCCTACGGTGCTTCCCGCCAAGATTCCGAACCTCTTGGTCAATGGAGCTGCGGGTATCGCTGTAGGTATGGCCACCAACATGCCGCCCCACAACCTCACTGAGGTCATCAATGGCTGCATTGCCATGATCGACAATCCGGAGATTGGGATTCCAGAGCTGATGACGCATATCCAGGCGCCGGACTTCCCAACGGGGGGTGTGATTTATGGTGTTGAAGGGGTGCGCGACGCCTACGAGACGGGCAAGGGCCGGGTTGTGATGCGCGGAAAGGCGCGTTTCGAGGAGACCCGCACGGGAAAGGAAATCATCATCGTAGAGGAAATCCCTTACCAGGTCAACAAGGCCGATATGGTGAGGAAGGCTGCTGACTTGGTCAACGAGAAAAAAATCGAGGGCATTTCAGAGATTCGGGATGAATCAGACCGGAACGGTCTGCGCGTGGTGTTCGAGCTCAAGCGAGATGCCATCCCGAATGTGGTCCTCAACAAGCTGTACAAGTACACGCAGCTTCAGACCAGTTTCTCGGTCAACAACATCGCACTGGTCAAAGGACGTCCTAAGTTGCTGAACCTGCGCGAGATGTTGGTGCACTACATCGACCACCGCCACGAGATCATTGTCCGCAGGACGCAGTATGAGTTGCGGAAAGCTGAGGAGCGGGCCCACATTTTGCAGGGCCTGATCATCGCGATTGACAACCTCGATGCGGTCATCGCCCTCATCCGTGGAAGCCAAACACCAGAGGAGGCACGCAATGGCCTCATGGAGAAGTTTGAGCTGAGCGAATTGCAGGCCCGCGCCATCTTGGACATGCGCCTCCAAAAGCTGACCGGTCTCGAGCGCGACAAGTTGCGGGCGGAGTACGATGAGTTGATGGAGTTGATTGGTCGCTTGCAGGCCATTCTCGCCGACAAGGCACTCCGCATGGGCATCATCAAGGATGAGCTCGGGGAGATGAAGGAGAAGTTCGGTGATGAGCGCCGCTCCCGCATCGAATTCAGCAGTGCTGAATTGAGCATTGAAGATATGATTCCGGACGAGCAGGTGGTGATTACCATCAGCCACGCTGGTTACATCAAGCGCACCCGACTTGCTGAGTACAAGGAGCAGTCCCGGGGCGGTGTCGGGTCCAAAGGTGCCGTGACCCGCGATGCAGACTTTATCGAGGAGATCTTCTCTGCGACCAACCACAACTGGCTCCTGATTTTCACGCAAAAAGGCCGATGCTTCTGGATGCGGATCTTCGAAGTGCCGGAGGGTTCTCGCACCTCTAAGGGAAGGGCGATTCAGAATCTGATCAACATCGAGTCCGATGACAAAGTGATGGCGTACATCCCGGTGTTGGACATTAAGGACCCCGAGTACGTCAACAGCCACAACGTGGTGATGTGCACGAAGAAGGGGGTGATCAAGAAAACCACGCTGGAAGCATATTCACGTCCACGGACGAATGGCATCAACGCCATCACCATCCGAGAGGACGACGAGCTGCTGCAGGCCAAGTTGACCGACGGAAACAACGAAATTCTGATGGGACTGCGCTCTGGTAAGGCCATTCGTTTCCCGGAAGAGAAGGTGCGTGCTGTGGGCCGAACGGCGCAAGGCGTAAAGGGCGTGACATTGGCAGGGCCCAAAGACGAAGTCGTGGGCATGGTCGTCATTGTCGACGGCTCGAAGGATGTGCTGGTGGTCAGTGAGAACGGTTACGGCAAGCGATCAGCGGTGGAAGACTACCGCATCACCAATCGAGGTGGTAAGGGAGTAAAGACCTTGAGCATCACCGACAAAACGGGTGAATTGGTGGCCATTTTGGGTGTCACAGATGAGGACGATCTCATGGTGATCAACAAAAGCGGCATTACCATTCGCACCGGGGCGGATGAACTGCGCACCATGGGGCGTGCCACGCAAGGCGTACGCTTGATCAACTTGCGCAACAACGATTCCATTGCAGCCGTCTGCCGCACGCCAAAAACTGAGGAAGACCAAACCGAGGAGGGCGTTGAGGGTGCAGAAGGCGCCGCAGGTGAGGAGGGTGGAGCAGCTCCCGAAGGGGAGGGCACTGCCGAAGAATGAAGGAATAACCATTGATGGATAACCGGGGACAAAAAGTCTGGCACGGGATGTGCTAGATTTGTCCTCGATTAAGCTTAATTCATGCTGTATACCAAGCAAATTCTGGCCTTGTTGGCCTTTACACCCCTTGCGTTGTTTGCCCAGAAAGATGTGGTGAGCGCGTACAATGCCAATCAGGACGGCGACTACCTCAAGGCGGCCGAGTTCATCGATCAAGCCATCGAGGACCCCAAGGCCAACATCAAAGAGAAGACCTGGCGCTACAGGGGGAACATCTATACCAATTTGGCTTCGGACAGCGCCCTCTACGCGCAAGTTCCCGATGCTTTGGAAAAGGCCGCAATGAGCTTGATGAAAGCCGAGGAGTTGGATGTGAAGGAGCGCTACACTTCAGAGCGTTTGGCAGATGTGGCGCGGGGCGCGACCATCGCAGGCAATGCTGGAATCTCGTACTTCAACACTGGTGTTTATGGAAGGGCAGGGGAGCTGTTTGTCACGGCTGCTGAAATGACGCAAATGTTGGGGGCTGTGGATACGATGGCCATCTTCAACAGCGCACTGTGCTTCGAAAAGGCCAACCTGAATGAGCGTGCCATTGAGCAATACATGATGTGCGGTGCATACGGCTACCAGGTTCCAGAGGTCTTCTTGTTTGTGTCCAACATTCACAAGATGGAAGGTGATACTGCTAGCGCTCTGACCACTTTGCAAAACGCAAGGAAGGATTTCCCCCGTGAGCAAGCCCTGATCATTGAGGAGCTCAACATCTACCTGGTTGCAGGTGAGTTTGAGCGCGCCAAGGAAAACCTCATGCTCGCAGCAGAGCAAGACCCAACCAACGAAATCTTGTGGTTTAGTCTGGGAAGTGTTTACGACAACCTGGGTATGCAGGATGAGGCTGTCGACGCATACGGGAAGAGCCTTGCGATTCGTGCGGATTACTTCGACGCCAATTACAATTTGGGCGCGCTATACTTCAATAAGGCGGTCCAGATGGTCAATGATGCCAATGACATGTGGAAGCCCCGCATGAGCAGCGCTGAGGCTGCGAAGCAAAAGGAACTCGAGGATGGCGGAAAAGCGATGTTCTCAACGGCGCTGCCTTATTTGGAAAAGGCCTTGGATGTAGACCCCAACGACCGCGAAACGTTGAGGAGTTTGCGTGACATCTATGCCCGTGTAGGCATGGATGAGAAGATGCTGGAGGTTTCGGCTAAGCTGAAGACGTTGGAATAAGCGAGACAAACGATTTTAGAGAAAGGGGGCTTCGGTCCCTTTTCTTACGCCCCTCTATTTAACATAATGTAAATTATCATTCAAAAGGGGCTTTTCGATGATTTGACCTAGTCTGACAGCGCTGAGCCCTGTTATGGTCTGAATTGGCGCTGCATGCAGTGACCTCAATTTAGCCAGGCCCAATGGCCGGCGCCATTAGGCTTGGTCTTTAAGTGAGCGGTTCAAACTGCATACGGCAGACCAATACTTCAAACACGCACAGCTATCGTGTGCCCACGGGCGCCTGTATGGATGTGCCCAGGCCAACGGTCATTTATTTGCGCTGCATTTCACGTATCGCACAGCGTGAAATTTTCGCGTATTTCTAATGCCTTGGGCATCCGTGCGCTTCTGTGGAAATTTTCGAGTGCACATGGCAAAGCGTGCTGACGCAGATCGGATGTGCAGTGCAGACGCATCCGTTCGTATGACGGGTTTGTTGGTCTGGCCCAGTCAATGCGCGTGTGGTATTCGATCGAGCATAGGACGCAAGCTGCATTAGTTGCAGCATTTGTAAACGAGGGTGACGTCATTCCGGCCATTCCCCATTGATATGGCCACAAAGGAATCTCGCCTCTGCTTTACATAATGTAGAAAGTGGAGCAATAAGAAAGCCGGCCCAATGGACCGGCTTTCCAAAGCTTTATGAGCTGTTGCTTACTTCTTGACGATCAAGTTCTGAGCAGCAGAGAAGTCTTTGTGGGTCACACTCAAGGTGTACGCGCCTGCAGCAAGGTCGTGCTTGACCATGATGCGGTTACCACCGATGATGCTTCCGCTGTTGACTTCCTGAGACAGTGCAGTCTTACCAGACATGTCGGTGACTTCAACAATGATGTTCTCAGCGCCAAGGTTCACCTCCTGGTTGAACTGGATGCTGAAGTGTCCTTCAAATACAGGATTTGGGAACACATTCCAGTTGCTTTCCTCCAAGCTGAAAAGCTCAGCCATAGGACCGTTGTCGGTAGCGAACTCGCAAGAGCCATTGTCATAAGTAGCCTCGCTGATGTAATTGCTGGCATCTGGGTTCGTGCAGCCGAATACTTCAGCGTCCGTCGTGGTGAAGGTCACGTCATAATCGCGCCAGGTCTCGCCGTCAGGTGTCCACCCCTGCATGTTCAACGTACCGGTGGCAGTGCCGTCGGTGGTGATCTGCATGAGCAACACGAGGTTGCGGGCGTCTGCTACAGCACGAACGTCTGTAGGAACGACAAACCAAGCACCGTCTACAACTTCAAGTGCGCCTCCATTGTTGAAGGATGCGAAGTCGATGCCGATGTTCCAGAGGTTGTTATTGTTGCTGTTTTCAGCGCCAACAGTGACCCAGCTGTCATAAGCGAGGGACTCGTCGATGCCAAGAACGGCTTCGTTGATGTCAATGGTAGAAGCGCCGCCCAATTGGTTCTGGTAGAAAGAACCGGTTGAGGTGACGTTGAGCATGTGCTCGCCATCAGCGAAGATGGCATGCAGGCTGTGCTGGTTCGATGGGAGCTCAGCATATACACGGTAGGTGTTGCCGTTGACGGCACCACCATTATCGACGGCTTGGACTACAAGCTCGACGTTGCTGGCTGCGGCTGAAAAGCCGAAAAGGACAGCGGCGGAAAGAGCGAACAAATTCTTCATGTTCAGGTGATTATTGATTCAAAGACTAGAGGTGGCAAAACAAATCTTTCCTAAGATAACTGTTTTTCCGGGTCTACGAAAGGTTTCTGTCGACGAATTGATGTTTTGTTCATCTGCGCACAACCTTACTTTGCCGCTGATATGAGGTTACTCGACAATTACATCGCTGGTCAATGGATACCGGCGGGCCCTTCCCCCACCCTTCTGCTCGATGCCATTCATGGACAGCCTGTTGCTGGTGCTGATGCCTCGGGTGTGGACATGTCCTTGGCGTTCAGCCATGCGCGTGAGGTTGGAGGCGCTCATTTGAGGAAGATGACGTTTCAAGAGCGCGGCAGAATGCTCAAGACGTTGGCCCTGCATTTGATGGAGCGTAAAGAAGAATTCTACAAGTGGAGTGCGCACACTGGAGCCACCCGGACCGACGCTTGGATTGATGTGGAAGGCGGTATCGGCACCTTATTTGCCTTTGCGAGTTTGCGCAAGCAGCTGCCAGACCTCCCCTATCTCGTCGATGGAGATCCCGCCATGCTTTCTAAGGGCGGGACGTTTATAGGACACCACATTGGCGTACCGAAGCGGGGTGTAGCGGTACACATCAATGCCTACAACTTCCCGATATGGGGCATGCTGGAGAAGATCAGTGTGAATTTGCTGGCCGGTGTTCCGGCTTTGGTGAAGCCGGCCACCCTGACCTCTTATGTGGCGCATGCCATGGTCAAGGAGATTGTCGCTTCCAAGATTTTGCCGGAGGGCGCCCTGCAATTGGTCTGCGGTGGGGCTAGGGACATCTTGGATCACGTTGGCTTTGAAGATGTTGTGACATTTACGGGTTCGGCATCCACCGGCTTGAAGTTGAAGTCCCACCCCCGCATCCTTTCTGAAAACGTGCCTTTTAACCTCGAGGCAGACTCCTTGAACAGTCTGGTCTTGGGGCCAGACGCTGAGCCAGGGTCCGCTGAGTTTGACCTGTTCATCAAGGAATTGCGAAAGGAAATGACCATTAAGTGTGGTCAGCGTTGCACAGCAGTGCGGAGGGCGATGGTGCCATCAAGCCGCATAGAAGCGGTTCGGGACGCTTTGAAGAGCCAGTTGGAGAAAGTGCCGATGGGTGACCCTGGTTTAGAGGGTGTTCGCATGGGGGCATTGGCTGGCTTGGATCAACGGAAGGAGGTTCAAGCTGCGGTTGTCGAATTGGAGAAGGAGGCCGAAACCTTGTTGTCTTTTGAATCGCCAGAACTCGTTGGTGCCAATTGGGAAACCGGAGCGTTTTATGCGCCGAGATTGCTCACCCATTCCGCCCCTTTGACAGCGGAGAAGGTCCATGCGGTAGAGCCATTCGGACCGGTCTCTTGTTTGCTTCCATACGAAAGTTTAGATGACGCTATAATGCTGACTCATATGGGTAAAGGGTCTCTTTGCTGTAGTATTGCTACAGGCAGTGAATCTGTCGCCAGACAGTTCGTAGTGGAGGCTGCGACGCACCATGGACGGGTGTTGGTCCTGAATGAAGCCTGTGCTAAGGAGAGTACGGGTCACGGCAGCCCCATGCCCCAATTGGTGCATGGCGGTCCCGGCCGGGCTGGCGGTGGAGAAGAGATGGGGGGCCTGCGTGGGTTGGGGCATTATCTGCAGCGTACCGCCATTCAAGGTCATCCGGACATGATAACGGCCATTACTGCGCGCCATCAGCCAGGTGCGTCACGTCCAGAATCCCAAGTCCACCCCTTCCGATTGCACTTCGAGGATCAAAAGGTGGGGATGACCTTTACCACACACCGTCACACCGTGACAGAGACGGACATTGTCAATTTCGCCAATGTTTCAGGCGACCATTTTTATGCCCACGTGGACGAGACAGCGCTCAGTGGCACCATTTTCGAAGGCAGGGTGGCCCACGGTTATTGGGTGCTTTCCAAGGCAGCGGGCATGTTCGTAGAGCCGCACAAAGGGCCGGTATTGCTGAACTACGGGTTGGAAACGTGCCGCTTTACCAAGCCGGTGTACCCTGGCATGACCATCGGAGTAAAGTTGACTGTAGAAGAAAAGGTGCAGCAGGAAAAGCGCAGTGAAGAAGACGTGCTCAAGGGCATTGTGAAGTTCAAGGTGGATGTGACCGATGAAACTGGAGAGACTGTGGCCATTGCCACCATATTGACCATGGTGGCCAACAAGCGTCAGGACGCATTGGTCGGAGAAGGCCCTCAGGCTTGATGTCTGCGCGTTACCGCATTGTACTTCTATGCGTAATGGCCTCATTTCCAGTGTGGGGTTTGTGGGCGCAAGGGACGCTTCAGTCGGAGCAAAGACAAACCGATGTTCAAGCCTTGGACTCCATTCTGAGTGGTGCTATGTCGCTCATGGTAGGTGATATAGACGTGCTCGAATCCCGGGATGCTTTGCTTGAGTGCGCGCACCAGCCTGGTGATGTGAGTCAGTTGGCATGGGGGCAGCGGGTGCACGGTTGGCTTCGTTCGGCCAATGATCCCCACATGCGGGTGCGCTTTGAAGATTTGGTTCCGGCGGGTGCCGGGGCTTCGTCTGTGCCGCCATCGGGGTTGTTGGATCGGCAGGGGCCTTTGGAGTGCATGGCGCCTGGGAGAGGCATTGCAGAGGGTGCGCGCAGGGCCTGGATGGAGAGGACTTGGCCTTGGGTCGGTTGGCTGAGTCCTTCTTCTGAAGGCGCGGGGGCGCGTCAAGCGGGCCAAGTTGAGCAGGCATCAAATGAGCTGTTGGCGGGTATGGCGGTCATCGATCACGGGGCTTTCATGCGGTGGGTCATCTCAGATTTCTCATCGGGCACGCCCCGAGCATTTAGGCGTTCATTTCGCAAATGCACCCGACAGTTGCGCCGCGCTGGATTGCCTGTGATGCTGGATTTGCGCGGGAACTTGGGGGGGTACCGGACCCGCCGGCATGCAGTGTTGTCTTTCTGGCTGGCCCCGGACTTGTGGCCCGAGGAGCGCGAGAGGGCTTGGGGGTCTGCCGATTCAGAGTTTGAACCCGTTCCGGCCATGCCTCTGGTGAGGGCCAGTCGTCAGTCAGGAGCCAGTTTGGCTGTTCTTGTGGATGGGCTCTCCTTTAGTGCCTCACTCCTGCTGGTCGATGCATTGTACTCCCGAGACCGTACAGCCTTGTTTGGGGTGTCTCCTCTTGGCTTCCCCGGGGGGTGCTCCGGCTCGCCTGAGAACCATGTTTTGCCAGGATCTGGACTGAGGATCACCGTGCCGACGAGGTACACCGTGGTAGCGGGCGCCCCAAAAGGTGGTTACGGATTGGAAGGAGGAACGGGTGTTCAGGGCACTGATGGTGGTTGGTCCGATGCGGTTCGGTGGTTGCTTTCCTCAGACCTCAGCGCTCCGCGGTAATTTGCAACATGCCTGAGCACAAGACAACCAAGCGAAATGGGTGGCGAGCGGCCTCGTGGCTGGCGTTCGCATTGACCATGGGGTCTTGGACTGCACATGCTCAAGCTCCAAAGGCTTTGTCGGGTGCTGAAGGGCGGATGCTTGCCGCTTTGTTGGAGCGTTTTGAGCCCATGCCTTCGGTAGGTCAGATTTGGACAGGTGCCTTTGTATCGGCTGCGTCGAAATCTGAAGCGGTCAAAGCTGAAGTCGATTCGTTGGAGCGCTCCGCATTGGGTGAAGCTGAAGTGTTGGTCCGCGTTGGAGCCTTGCGCCAGGAGCTCAAGGTGATCAGGCGGGACCGCAACGCTTTTATTGCAGGCTTTCTGACGCCCCTCCAGCAACTTGCATTGGACAGCATTGTCAATCCTCCGGCGCCATCTATTCAGCACTTTGGATTCCACGATAGGCTCAAGTGTTTGGTGTGCAAGCAGCCCGGTGAGGGCGCCGTATTTCCTTCAGGTGTCAAGCGGCCTGATCAATTGTTGACCCCCAAAGAATGACTTCCTTCTTTCGTTTAAGCCGCTGGGAAGCGGTGTGTGTCCTGATCGTTGCAGTGGTGGTGTACGGTTGCTCCACTCCTGCTGAACCGCTTTCTCGGTCTGTGGACCCCTTTATCGGTACCGGCGGGCATGGTCACACATATCCAGGGGCTACGGTCCCTTTTGGCATGGTTCAATTAAGTCCTGACACCCGGTTGGAGGGTTGGGATGGCTGTGGGGGGTTCCACATCACTGACGATGAAGTTTATGGTTTTAGCCACACCCACCTTCAGGGTACGGGGGTATCGGATTACGGAGATGTTTTGTTGATGCCGACTGTCGGGGCCATGGATACAGGGAGCGTTTGGCGCGAGCGTTACAAAGACCGGTTCGTTCCAGGCAGCCAGCAAGCCCATGCGGGATATTACCGCTGTGCCCTCCAGCGGAGTGAAATTGAGGTGGAGCTCACGGCCAGTGAGCGTGTGGGATTCCATCGTTGGAGCTTGGTTCAGCGGGACACTTTGCAGTTGGTTGTGGACCTCGACCACCGGGATGAGTTGATCAATTATGGCATGTATCCTTTGGACGATTCCACACTGGTCGGTCAACGGGTTTCTAGTAACTGGGCGGAGGCCCAACACGTGTATTTCGCCATGCGATTTAACCGCCCATTTGAGTGGTTGGATCAGCTGGCAGAATTGGAGTCGGTCGAGGTCAACGGCAACCTCGAGCAAGAGTTGAGCTTTGTGCCAATATTTTCTTTGGTTTTCAAGGATGTGGAATCGGTTGAAGCGCGTGTTTCTTTGAGCTTTGTAGATGTAGACGGGGCGGTGAGAAACCTCAATCAGGAGGCGCCCAATGCCACTGGATTTGATGTCGCTAAGCAGGCTGCTGAGGGGCGTTGGGACGAGGCCTTGGCTCGCATTGAAATCGACGCGCATGATGCGGCAGAACGGAGCGTGTTTTACACCGCGATGTACCACAGTTTGACGGTCCCCAACCTGGCTACAGATGTGGACGGTCGGTATCGTGGTACTGATCTTCAGGTGCACTCAGGTTCTTTGAAGGCGCCCCGCTATACCGTGTTCTCCTTGTGGGACACTTTCAGGGCCACCCACCCCCTCCTGAATGTGCTGGAGCCCGAACGGACAGCGGTCTTCATTGACAATTTCATCGGCATGCACGAGGAAGGCGGCAAACTCCCCATGTGGGAGCTGGCCAGTAATTACACGGGATGCATGATTGGGTACCATGCCGTGCCCGTGATCGCAGATGCTTGGGCGAAAGGATTGCGCGGTTTTGATGCTGACGCAGCGTTGGATGCTATGGTGGCCGTGGCGACTTCAGATGACCTGTCGAAACCAGTGTGGGACAGTTTGGGGTATCTCCCATTGGAAAAGGAAAGCGAGAGTGTCTCTAAATCGCTTGAGTATGCCTTTGACGATGCGTGTATCGCGCGCATGGCAGCCGATATGGGACGGAAGGACATTGCGCAGCGTTTTGGCCAGCGGGCACAGGGCTGGCGCAATTTGTACCGGCCGGCCAGTGGGTTTATCCAACCGAGATATGGCGCTGCGTGGCGGGAGGCTTTTGATCCCACCGAGGTCACTTTTGAGTACACCGAGGCCAATGGATGGCAGTACAATTTTTTCGTGCCCCATGATGTTGCTGGCCACATGGAATTGATGGGGGGCGCTGAATCGTATGCGCACATGCTCGACAGCATGTTTAACGGTCCGAGCCGTCTTTCAGGACGCCACCAAAGTGATATCACAGGGTTGATAGGACAGTATGCACATGGCAACGAGCCCTCACACCACATGGCTTATTTGCCTTCTTTTGTCGGGTATCCTGAGCGCACTCAGCTGTTGGTGGACAGCATCTGTGACGCGTTGTACACTCCTGAACCTGATGGGTTGAGCGGCAATGAGGATTGTGGCCAAATGAGCAGTTGGTATGTGTGGAGTGCCTTGGGACTGTATCCCGTTACCCCAGGCTCAGCCCAATACATTTTGGGTACGCCCCGGTATGACGAAGTCCGCTGGCGATTGCCCAATGGCAGGACACTGGAGATTTCTGCGGACAGGACTTCTGATGAAGCGGTTTACGTGCATGGTTTTTCGATTGATGCAAAACCTGTGAATCGGACCTATGTGACCCATGAGGAATTGATGGCCGGAGGTGTTTGGCAATTTGATGTTCGCGATGAGCCTGTTGGAATCGGCGGCTGGGGCAAATCACAGGACAGCTGGCCCGTGGAAGAATGGGTGTTGGGTGACGGCTCTTTCGTGCCCGCTCCCTTCATCGATGCACCGAGGAGCTATGCGGGAGACAGCCTGGAAGTCGAAATTGGTTGCGTAGACCCTCAGGCCTCGGTCTGGGTTCGGGTGGTTGAAGACCGCCCTGCTGCAAGGGCTGTAGACGGTTCATACTCAGGGTTTGTGCCTTCCACCGGCGCTGTGACCGTCAAGGGTACCCAAGTGGTGCAGTTGATGGCCGAGCGGGATGGCCAACGCAGTGCGGTGGTTTCGTCTCGGATTGCGCGGGTCAACCCTGCGTTCAGCATTGACATCGGATTCCCTTATGCCAACCAATATGCCGCTGGTGGTGACCGCGCTTTGATTGACGGCGTACGTGGAGAGGGCGATGACTTCAGAACGGGAGATTGGCAGGGCTATTTCGGACAGGATGCACATGTGACCGTAGACCTTGGTGCTGTGTATCGGGTCAAGGGAATGAGCGTCGGGGTGCTGCAAGACGTAAAGTCTTGGATTTGGGCGCCGAGCGAAGTGAAGTGTTCCACCTCTTTGGATGGTGTCAACTATGCGGAATACGGGGTTCAAATACCACAAGCCTCCCCCACCGATTACACGCCTCAGACAGAGCGGTTGCAGTTCTCAGGGACGCAAAAGGCGCGCTACTTGAAGCTGCACTTGAGCCAGTTCAATGGGGGGCAAATTCCAGAATGGCACTTGGGCCGGTTGAACCCTACGTGGGTATTTGCCGACGAATTTGACTTTGAGATTGAAGCATTGAGGTGATGGAGAACGGTGCGGATTTTCTTGGTCGGGGCTTGGCCATGACCACCCCTCATCCTTTGGGTGAGCGGATCGAGAAGGCGGAAGGTTCGTGGTTGATCACGGACCAAGGTGAGCGCCTGTTTGACTTGGTCAGTGGCATTGGCGTCAGTTCACTCGGTCACGGACACCCGGCAATAGCGGCCGCGCTGCATGCGCAAATCGACCGCCATTTGCATGTCATGGTCTATGGTGAATACGCACAGAAGGCCCAGGACCAAGCGGCAGAGGCTCTGCTCGGGACGCTGCGGCCCCACGGTTTGGATGCGGTGTATTTCGTCAACAGTGGTGCAGAGGCCATTGACGGAGCGATGAAACTCGCCCGGCGTGTGACAGGCAGAACCGAGATTTTCGGGATGACCGGAGGGTATCACGGTGGAACCATGGGTTCGCTGAGTTTGTCGACGCCATCGCACCGCAGAAACGCATTTCTTCCGCTGTTACCTGAGGTTGCACACCTCCCCTTTGGCCATGTGGAAGCCCTCCAACAGGTGACTGATCGAACAGCGGCGGTTTTTGTGGAGACCGTGCAAGGCGATGCTGGTATCCGGCCCATGTCTGCTGGCTTCGCTCGGGCTTTGCGCGACCGCTGTAATGAAACGGGGACGCTGCTGGTCTTGGATGAGATCCAATGTGGATTGGGCCGCACCGGGTACTTTCATGCATTTGAGGCCGCAGGCATCGTGCCAGATGTGCTCGTGCTCGGCAAGGCTTTGGGAGGAGGTATGCCCATGGGCGCATTTGTGGCCCGACAGGCGTACATGTTGACTTTGCGTGAGTCCCCTAAGCTGGGTCACATTACCACATTTGGCGGTCACCCGATGGCTTGTGCGGCTTGTGCGGCTTTTTTGACGGCATTAAAGGGGGTTGATTTGGCAGGTGTCAGGGCACAAGGTGAACGCTGGAAGGCGGCATTGTCTGCGCACCCGGTGGTACAGGAAGTAAGAGGCTCCGGTCACTTTTTAGGAGTGGACTTGGATGGGCCTGAACGGGTTTCAGCTCTGGTGGCCGCTGCCCGTCGCCACGGTCTCGTGTTGTTTTGGTTTTTGAGCAGGCCTCAGGGGTTCCGATTGGCCCCTCCTCTCAACGCTTCACAAGAAGAGATGGAAGCGGCATTGAAAGGATTGTTGTCCGCATTGGATGAAATAGGGAACTAAAAAGCCATCTCCGCGTTCGGAGATGGCTCCTAGCTTTGCACATCTCTGTAACCCTGATTGCGCAAAGAACCTGAGGTAGAATCCATGAGTTACGGCCGCAAGTTGTGTCGGCATCCCACTGGTGGCCATGTAAATACCGCGAAGCTTAGGTTACCCTTGTGTGAAAAACCGACTAACCCGTATCGCGGATTGTTTCGCCTCGGGCAAAAGGTCAGGCAATAATTGCCATCCGTGGTGGGCTTTGGGTTCGATATGCGTGACGGGACGAGCTCCACATTCTTGTAGGCGCTGGGCCAGCATCTGGGCATCGGCATGCAGGAGCTCGTCCGCGGCACTTTCGATGTAGACACTTCCGAGGTTGGCCATGCCGGAATGAGGGGCAAGCAATGGGCTGCAATCTGGATCCGTGGGGCTGAAGCCTTTGAGGTAAAGGCTGGCGTATTCCCTTAAGTCTTCACGGTCAAAGGCACTGTGCTCGCTCACGTTCACGACTGAAGAGGCGCCATTGACCCGAAGGTCTAACCAAGGGGAAAGCAATGCCAATCGGTCGCGGTTTTTGCGTCGCAAAGCCCAAGCCAGCGCGAGGTTGCCCCCTGCGGAGTCGCCGATGATATCGAGTGGGGAATCAATCGGTATTTGGCAAAGTGTATCTAGGGCTTCTGGGTATGGGTGTTCTGGCGCCAACGGGTAATCTGGTAGCCAGACTTCTCGCCCTGTCATGGCTGCAATTGTCCCTGCTGCGGCCCGGTGTGTGCGGGGCGAACAAAATGCAAATCCGCCGCCGTGGATCCAGACTATGGGAGGAGCGCCGGTGTCACAGCCTTCGCGAGAAATGGCTTCAGTCGGCAGGCCGTACCAGTCGAAGGGCCTGACCTTGAGGTCTTTGGGCGGGAAATACAGCCGGGCCAATGTGTCCACGGCCAAGCGCCATTGTGCTGGAGTGGCGTCGATGACTTCGTGTCTCAGCAGACGCACTGCGACGTGGTAGCCTGAGACAAGCCTGTGGACGAGGTCATTCATTGAAACGGCAGGGGTTGTCCATTGGGGACGCTGAAGATGGGGTATCGCGCCGGAGTTTGTTCGTAGTGGTCGGAACGTTTGTAGAGCCAGTCCAGTTGTTGACGGGCGCTCCAGTCTTTCCCCTGCCCTTCGAGCGTGGCCTCGAAGCGCCGTTTGAGTTCGGCATCCGCGGCCAACAGCGCTGCAGCAGTTTCTTCGAATACATAGGAAGAGAAATACTCTTTTTGTTGCAGCACGCTGTCAAAAAAGTTCCAGGCCATAAAAGCATCCACCCCCTCCGGGGACAGGGTTTCCACGAGGTATCTGCAGGCCTTTTGATCGCAGGGGAATACCAGGTCTCCCTCAAAGAGTGAGACCGGTTCCATGCTGCGGGAGACTTCCTCCACGGTGCGGTAATGGTGGCCCTCATAGGGCCTTCCGAGGTCTGAATGGGATACGATGCGCGCAACTTCAAGGGTGATGGAGGTGTCCGCAGCAACGCGGTAGAAGGATGCTCCATTGGCCTCCAGCCGTTCGATGACATGACGCCAAGCCTGGGGCACCACGAAGGCCGCAGGGATGGGTGCGGTGCGGGTGTTTCTGAAGGTGTGCATGTACGGGATTGGACGCTGATAAGGCGCATCATGGTCGTAGCGCAGGCGGCGTTTGCCGGTCACATTGCTCCACTCATAGCGCGCTTCGTAACCCGGGAAATCCAAGCTGTCCACCGCGGTGGTGTCCAGTTCCCACGCCACTGCTGCCTGTGTTTGAGACACGTATGCATCATGCTGCGCTTGTTTGAGCTGGAGTAAGGTGCCGGCTTGACGGTCTGTCTCAGTGAGGAGTACGTCCAGAAACTGCAGGGTGGCGCTGACGCGTTCGGGGAACGGTTTGAGCATGTGGGCTTCCGTGGTAAAACCGATGGCGTGGTGCAGGGCACTGTAGCCCGTGGAGTAGCGGGGTGTCTCCAAGAAGTCCGCAATGCCCCCGTCGGGCGTTTCAGCCATGCTGTTGACGTATGGCACCATGGGGTTGCCTGCTGCTGCCATACCGGCATACAGAGCCGGTGCAAATGTGGTTTCGAGCCAAGTGCCCATGGGCCCACCGAGTTTATCGGGCTGTGTGGTGATGAGGGTGAGCGTGGGCTGGTAGTCCGCCCCATTGGAGGTGTGGGTGTCGACGAAGATGGTCGGCTCAAATTGCGAGAACATCTGGTTGAACGACAGGGCGTTGCGGCTGTCGCACTTGATGAAGTCACGGTTTAGATCCAGGTTGCGTGCATTGCCGCGGAAGCCATATTCCTCAGGTCCGTTTTGATTGGCCCGGGTGCAGCAATTCCGCCTCAGTCCGCCTCCAATGTTGTACATCGGAACGATGCCGATTTGGATATCTGCAGGCAGAGATCGCTCGCCGTTGAGCAAGGAGGTTGCCCACAATAGGCTGGCATTCACACCACAGGGCTCTCCCGGATGAATGGCATTGTTGACCAGCAATCTCAAGCTGGCGTCGTCTGGCCCTATGGTAAAGAGGTGCAGCGGGCGGCCTACATCGGAGGATCCAAAAGCCGCGAGATTGGCTTCGTTGGGGTGCGCTTGGGCCAGCGCGGCATAGGCCGCAATCGCAGCCTCCCATGTGGGGGTTTCATTTCCCTCCATTGCAGCTTGAGACCAGGCTGATAGAGGCAACAGCCAGCATGCGAACCAGCAGAATCCACAAGCAAAAGCCCTGCGGAAGCGAATTGATCGGGAGAGGTTCTGATTCATGACACCAAAAGTGAGAAATTGCAGCATGGAATTCGTACCGCCGTCAGATGCCAAGCCGAGATCGGGACAATTCCTGCTTGCCGAGCCGTTTATGACGGATGTCTGGTTTGGCCGAAAGGTGGTCTTATTGTGTGACCACGATGAGGACGGCTCTCTTGGTTTTGTATTGGACAATTTCAGTGACAGACCGCTGAGTGCCGTGTTGGAGGATGCCGCCGATTGGCCTCTGGACCAAAAAGTTTCGGTGGGCGGTCCTGTGCACGATGACAGCCTCTTTTACCTCCACCGCCTCGGAAATGTGGTTTCCGGAGCGATGCCCATTTTGCCTGGACTTTGGCTGGGCGGAGATTTTGAAGAGTTGAAAGCGGCCATGGCCACAGGGCGCTACACCGACAAGGACGTGCGGTTTTTTGTGGGGTACAGTGGTTGGACCGCAGGACAGCTTGCACATGAGGTGGGCAGCCACAGTTGGTATGTCCATGACGCCCCGCTGGAAGCCAAGTTGGATGCAGTATTCAAGACCCCTTCTGGAGGGCTTTGGAAAGAAATGCTCGCTTCAAAAGGGCCGGATTTTGCCCGAGTCACCACGCTGCCTCAGGATCCCAGTTTGAATTGACTTTCGGGTTGAAGTCAATGGAAGGTCCAGCTCACCCGATACCCGGAATGGCGACGCACATTGAAGACCCGACCGTCATCAAAAATGAAATACTGGCCTTTGATGGCGTTGAGCCGGCCTTCAATGACAGGTGATTTGTCCAACGTGGTGGACTTCACCTTTTCTGGAAAATCCGCTCCCGGAAATGTGAGGTGATGCACCGTGTCGTCCTCGGACATGAAGTCTTCAAAATCGGGAGGACATTGTTCGAAGGCTTCTTCTTTGGCGTCTTGCAAGGCTGCCTCGATCATGTCAAAGTCAGGATTGCCCGCGGACAACATGGCCCGCCATTGCGTTTTGTCCGCGAAATGCTCCTTCATGGCGACTTCAATCAGTCCCGCCAGTTGTCGGTAGGGTGTTTCCGCGAGGATGATGGCCCCGGAAGCGCCTTGATCTATCCAACGGTAGGGCACTTGAGTCGTTCGGGTCACCCCTACTTTGGTTCCGCCGGTGTAGCTCAAGTAAACGATATGGGGTTGGTTGTGATGCGCCTCTTCCCAAGCTGCATCGCGTAAGGCAATGCCTTCATGGATGCGGCTTAATTCTGGGTGGATGATGCTCTCTACAGCGAGTGGTGACTTTTGGAAAGCATCGAAGGACATTCCGTCGCCATAGGTTTTGCGGATGGACTTTCCTGTGACGGTGCAGTGAATTTTGCCTTGATGTTCTATGCGGATATCCTGTCCGATGGAAGGAAACATCGGAATTGGAGACATCGGATTTAAAATGTCATATGCCGCCCAGCTGTATTGAACCTGCCCTTGGTCACCCAGTTCACTCTTCAACTTTCGAATGTTGCCTTCTCCCCTCATGATGCCCTTGGTTTCAGATTGACTTAGATTAGTTTTCGGCAAATCAAAACAAAGCATGAAGAAACTTGTACTCCCGGTCGTCTTATTTGCGACCACTTCGGCCTTTGCTCAGTTCGAGGAAGGCTTTGAATCTTACACAGCTGGTGATTTCATCTGTGTAGAAAGTGAGCTCTTTGATCCTTGGCCCGGTGGAACTGCCGGCAGTGATTGGGACGCCCCTGTCAGTGACGAATATGCTTCTGAAGGTGTAAACTCATTGAAATTGGAAGCCCAAGCGGTCGCTGGAGGCCCAATGGATGTCATCATGAACATCGGGAAGACCGAGGGCAATTGGAGCTTGGATTGGGACATGTATATCCCTGACGGAAACTCCGCCTACTTCAACGTGCAGGGCACTGACGTTGCGGGAGAGGGTACCAACAGCTGGCAATGCAACTTCTTTGCGGCCTCCGATGGTTCGGCCATCGCGGATGGTCCTTGGGGCATGTCCGACCCTGGATTTGTGCCACTGGGCGGTTGGTTCAACATACGTTTTGTGGTGGACCTGGATCAAGGATTGTTCAAGCTGTGGATTGACGAAGAGGAGATGGTTCAAGCTGTTTATGACGGCAACTTCAGCAGCATCAACTTTTACGCGCTTGGCGATGGTCAGACCATCGGATTGTACTACGTGGACAATGTGACCTTGGCGGAGAGCGATGTGGAGCTTGTTGGCGTTGAGGACATGGCGGCGGTGCCATTTGGCTTCGCCCCCAATCCTACAAACGGTGCGCTGAATCTTTCTGGAATTACCACTGCTCAAAATTTGGTTGTGCTCGACTTGATGGGACGCGAGGTCACACGGGTCCCCGTTGAAGTTGGTCAGCAGTCTGTGTCATTCGACATTCCTGACGGCGTTTACCTCTTTGGCCCTGCCAACGGAGCTTCTTTGCGCAAGTTGGTTGTGCGCCACTGACGCGACCTTATTTGCAACGCTTATTCAACGGCCCTGCCTTCCTCAAGGAAGTGCAGGGTCGTTTGCATTAAAGCCTCCATGGCTGGGGGTAGAATGGGGTCTGTCCAGGGCTCCGTGGCCCCAAATGTGTGCCCAGCCTCCTGCCCAATGACCAGGGCGCCTTGTTGGGCCCAAGATGCCAGGCTTTTGGCATGGTCCAGTGACACTGCGGTGTCATCATCGCCATGGGCAATGAGCATACGACCGGGGTAGTGTTTGACGGCTCGCTGGATGTTCAGCCGTTGGGCATGGGCAGTGAAGTCCATGTAGAAGTCCCAATTGTGCCACAACCGCTGTCGCGTGCGGTGGTTGATTACCTCACGTCTTCCAGTTTCTCGCCACGTTTTGCGCTCCGCTTCGTCGGGGAATCGAGCGGCAAAATCAGAGACAGCTGCCCAAGTGATGAGCGCATCTATCCCCCGCTTGTCTTGTGTTTTGAGTGACAAGTCGGCTTCATGGGCTGCCAAACAGGCAATGCCGCCTCCCCTGCTGTGGCCTATGACGGCCAGCGGTTGCTCGCGGGCGGTCTCGTCTCCTTGGGCTCCCTCGGTGCGCAAGGCCTGCAATACCAGTACCGCTTCTTCCAACTCCCGGCGATAGGTATTGGCGGCAAATGCTTCGAGGTCGACGAATTCCGATGGATGAAGTGGGCTCGTGCCGTTGTGCGTGAAATTCAACCTGAGAAAACGCCAACCGACTGCCGCACATTGGGCGCTGACCATGTTCCAGCAACCCCAGTCCATGTAGCCCTTGTATCCGTGCAGGAAAAGAATGGTGCCCTTTGCTTGACCTTGAGGAAGGTGCCAGCAGCCGTGGATGGATCTGTCGTTTGGACGTTCCAAAAGGAAGGGGACTGAACGCATGCTGTCAGGGATGTAGATCCGGGAAAGATGCCGGATCTGGGAAAGTGAATGAATACCCTTTGCGCTCAATGCGCTCCGCTGAGATCAACCTGTGTTGTCGACTGAGTTCGGCCGTGTCTAGCGGACTTTGCTGGCCTTCATGGCACTCTGTCCGGGTGCGGTGCAAGGGACTGACCAGGTTGAATGGGCCGGGCAATTGATGGTCGGTGACGAATTGGATGGCGTTCATGACATCTTCGATGTGAACCACATTCAATCGCTTTTCTGGATCGGAGGGCCTTGCAGATTTCCTGAACAGTGGACGCTCCGGACCGATGAGTCCACCGGCCCTCAAATAAGTGGTGTTGGGTGCTTCTAGGGCTTGCTCAATGTCCAATACGCGGATGCCAGAGTGGGGGCTCAGCCTGGATATGGCATCGCTTTCAGAGAAGAGACCCGGTTCGTTTGGATAGACGCTGGTCGACGAAATACAAGTGGTCCACTTCAAATCTGCCGACAGGCATGCCTCTTTGGCACGGAGTATTTGAGCTTGACCCGCACTGGGGGGCAATGCAATGAGCAGGAACCGACAGTTGGGCAGTACAGCCAAGTCAGGGCTTTCACCCAGGTCCAAGGCCACGGGCAATGCTCCTGTCGTTGCCACACGCTCCAAAGTTTTTGGACTTCGGGCACTGCCCCAAACCGTCATGCCCTGCGATGAGACGCGGCGGGCAAATGCTTGCCCCAGCCACCCACAGCCAAGGACACCCCAATCGTAGCACTCTTTCACATCGTAAGCCATTCTCCTCGGCTAAATTAGCGGTCGACTCTTCCATACACTGCCTGATATGACCTTCCGATTCCGCCAAGGTGCCTTTGCCCTTTCTGTTCTGTCTGCATTGACACTGGGGAATGCCGATAGCCGGGGGCTGTTGGCGCAATCAGATGCTGTCCTTCACTTTGAAATTGAAGGCCTCGCCGAAGGTGATACGGTGTATCTCGCGAACTACTACGGCAATAAGATGTACTACGCCGATACGGCTGTGGTGGGAAAGAAAGGGGTGTTTGAATATGTCTCCCCTCCTGCCGAAAAGGGAGGGAAATATGGCCTTGTCCTACCCAGCAGTGGGTTTGTAGAGATGGTGCTCTCTGGCGGTCCTGTGTCGTTGACTGCCGACGTCGCCAACTTGCCCGGAAGCGTAAAAGTCGAAGAAGGCCTGGATACTGAGCTTTTCTATCAGTACCTGGCCTTCATTCAAGACATGCGTGAGCGCCGAGCCCCCATCGATTCGAGGGCCAAGGACTCCACCATCACCGAAGCGGAGATGGCCCAGTTGAAACAGGATATGTCCGTGTTGAACCTCCAAGTTGAGGCCGAGCAGGACCGGATTCAAGCGGAACATGGAAACACCTTGTTTGCCAAGATGATCGCCATGGTACAAGAGCCTAATGTCCCAGATGCTCCGGCCTCGGCGTCCAACCCACAGCTATGGCGCTACTACAAGTTCCGCGACATGTTTTGGGACCGTGTAGACTTCTCGGACGGTCGTTTGGTTCGCGATCCTGCATTGCATAACCTGCTGGAGCAGTATTGGGGCGGTGTCATGCCTCAGTTGCCAGATACGGCGATGGTCGAGGTTCACAAGTTGATTGGTAAGGCTTCGCAAGACCCGGACATGTTCAAATACTTGGTCCATTTCTTCACGTTTTCAGCAGAGAAGAGCCAGGTCATGTGCATGGACAAATTGTTTGTGGATATGGTGGACCGATACTACTCCACCGGAAAGGCTGACTGGCTGAATGAAGAACAATTGAAGAAGGTGACCGACCGGGCCGAGGACCTGCGTTATGCCCTTTGTGGGCAACGCGTGCCCAACATCATTTTGCCGGACACCACCCAGCAGAACTGGGTCAGTCTCTATGATGTAGAGGCAGAATACACGCTCCTGTCTATTTGGGAATCAACCTGTGGTCATTGTAAAAAGGAGATGCCGAAGCTCCAGGAGCTTTACGAAGAGTGGCACCCTAAGGGCTTGGAGATTTACGCCATTGGCAATGACTTTGAACCAGAGCCTTGGCTGAAGTTCCTCAAGGAAAAGGACATTTCGGAGTGGATTCACGTGTCAGACAATCCACAAATCAATGCAGCAGACAGTGCGACGGCCTTGATTATGGGCGGTGTGACAACGCTGCAGAGCTTGAATTTCCGGACCACTTTTGATGTCTTCGCTACGCCAAAGATGTTTCTGCTGGACAAGGACAAAAAGGTGATTGCCAAGCAGGTGGGCGCCGAACAAATCGGTGAGATCCTCGCACGAGAGACGGCCCAGAGGGCGGCTGAGTGATGTTGAGGGGCTGGCCCCCTGCCCTTTCCAGCGGGCGCGCTTTGTTGAACGCCTTATCAGGTGTGCCTTCGCGGTCCCAGGTCAACCAATGGCTTCAGCATTGGAAGGAGTTGAAAAGCGAGGCTGAAAGCACACATTTTCAGGCCCTTGAAGCTGTGCTGTTGGGGCGTTGTTGCCAGGATGACCGTTGTGGTTTTAGAGCGGCGTGGATGCTGGCGCTCCTCGCAGATGGAGGACTCCTTCAAACCCAGGATGCCCATTGCAAATTGATGGAGGCCATGGATGCTGCGCCTTCCTCCTCGATTGAAAGAGAGCTGCGTCGAGCATTGTTGGGCTTGCCGTGGGAATTGACGTCAGGCAGCCTCTTGATGCAGTGGGCGGTTAATGTGGTGTTTCTGGACGATGTTCCTGCATCTTCCGTGCATCAAAGCTTGCGGGCGATAGAGCGCTACCTGTTGCGGGTCCCACCTGGCGATTGGGGTGATGACAAGGGCGTGTTGCAAGAGGCTCTGCATCATTTGGTGGTGCATTCGGATAAGCCTCATATCAAAAAGAAAGCCGCGCTGTTGAGGGCGCGGCTTTCTAATTAAGTGTGTCTTTTTTGGTTACTCCACACAAGTGGATTCCCAATATTGAAGCAGGATCAAGAGGTCGGGCGTGTTGACCACGCCGTCATTTGTGACATCGAAGTAGCATGGTCCGATGTCTGTAATGACATCAAGGAAAGTACAGGAGCCGTTATCGATGTCTGCGGCAGCGCTGTAGTTCAGTGCCTCGGGGTATGTGCAGCCATAGAAAAGGTCGGCGCCTCCGAGGTCGTTGCCATCACAATCGAAACCGGGGTTGGCATACACACATGATCCATCATCAGCGGTGGCGTTCAAATCGAAGTTGCATGCGCCACCATAGGTGCAGCCAAAAATTTCGTCGCCGTCACAGATGTCGTTGTTGTTGAAGTCTGGGCACTCGACCTCGTCATTGTCACAGATGCCATTGTCGTTGGCGTCATTATCGACGATTTCTCCATTGACGCAAGTCTCACAGACGCCATCGACGTACGTGCAGAGCGTGTTGTTGGTGTCTGTCGTAGGATCGCTGTCGTAGTTACAGGCAGCTGGGTCAGTACACCCCTGGACTTCTGCGCCGTCACACACGCCATCGTTGTCGGCGTCGTTATCGACGATTTGTCCGTTCACGCAAGTGTCGCAGACGCCATCGACGTATGTGCAGAGCGTGTTGTTGGTGTCGGTCGTGGGATCACTGTCGTAGTTACAGGCCGTAGCATCGGTACAACCCTCGACTTCGTTGTCATCGCAGACTCCGTCGTTGTCGGCGTCGTTGTCTACGATTTGTCCGTCCACGCAAGTCTCACAGATGCCATCAACGTACGTGCAAAGCGTGTTGTTGGTGTCGGTCGTTGGGTCACTGTCGTAGTTACAAGCTTCTGGGTCAGTACATCCCTCTGCTTCTGCGCCGTCACACACGCCATCGTTGTCGGCGTCGTTATCGACGATTTGTCCGTCCACACAAGTCTCACAGACGCCATCGACGTACGTGCAGAGTGTGTTGTCGGTGTCGGTTGTAGGATCGCTGTCGTAGTTACAAGCTTCTGGGTCAGTACAGCCCTGGACCTCGTTGTCATCGCAGACGCCATCGTTGTCGGCGTCGTTATCTACGATCTGTCCATCCACGCAGCTGTCGCAGATGCCATCAACGTAAGTGCAGAGCGTGTTGTTGGTGTCGGTTGTAGGATTGCTGTCGTAGTTACAAGCTTCTGGGTCAGTACAGCCCTGGACCTCGTTGTCATCGCAGACGCCATCGTTGTCGGCGTCGTTATCGACGATTAGACCGTCCACGCAAGTGTCGCAGACGCCATCGACGTACGTGCAGAGTGTATTGTTGGTGTCGGTTGTGGGCGTGCTGTCGTAGTTACAGGCCGTGGCATCGGTACATCCTTCGACTTCGTTTTCATCGCACACACCATCGTTGTCGGCGTCGCTGAGAATAACGCTTCCGTTCAAACAGCTTTCGCAATTGTCATCTGCGTATGCACAAAGGCTGTTGTCAGTGTCAGTGAAATCGCCAGCATTGCATGCTGAAGGGTCGGTACATCCGGCAACTTCATCTTCATCACAAATCCCATCTTCATCAGCATCGTTTAGAATCACTTGTCCATTGATGCAGCTTTCGCAATCCGCTGTTACATAAGTGCAGAGCGTGTTGTTGGTGTCGGTCGTAGGGTCGCTGTCGTAGTTACAGGCCGTAGCATCGGTACAACCTTCGACTTCGTTGTCATCGCAGACTCCGTCGTTGTCGGCGTCGTTATCGACGATTAGTCCGTCCACGCAAGTGTCGCATACGCCATCAACGTATGTGCAGAGCGTGTTGTTGGTGTCGGTTGTAGGATCACTGTCGTAGTTACAGGCCGTAGCATCGGTACAACCCTCGACTTCGTTGTCATCGCAGACACCATCGTTGTCGGCGTCGTTGTCGACGATGAGTCCGTCGACACAGGTATCGCAGACGCCATCGACGTAAGTGCAGAGCGTGTTGTTGGTGTCTGTCGTAGGATCGCTGTCGTAGTTACAGGCAGCTGGGTCAGTGCAACCCTCGACTTCGTTGTCATCGCAGACTCCGTCGTTGTCGGCGTCGTTGTCTACGATTAGCCCATCGACACAGGTCTCACAGACGCCATCGACGTAAGTGCAAAGCGTGTTGTTGGTGTCTGTCGTAGGATCGCTGTCGTAGTTACAGGCCGTAGCATCGGTACAACCCTCGACTTCGTTGTCATCGCAGACTCCGTCGTTGTCGGCGTCGTTGTCGACGATGAGTCCGTCGACACAGGTATCGCAGACGCCATCGACGTAAGTGCAGAGTGTGTTGTTGGTGTCGGTCGTGGGATCGCTGTCGTAGTTACAGGCAGCTGGGTCAGTACATCCCTGGATTTCGTTGTCATCGCACACGCCATCGTTGTCGGCATCGTTGTCGACGATGAGTCCGTCCACACAAGTGTCGCAGACGCCATCGACGTAAGTGCAGAGCGTGTTGTTGGTGTCTGTCGTAGGATCGCTGTCGTAGTTACAGGCCGAAGCATCGGTACATCCCTCGCCTTCGTTGTCATCGCACACACCATCGTTGTCGGCCTCGATCTAAAACAACACTCCCTCGCCACACGTAGC
>JAKMCW010000058.1 GCA_022428205.1 Flavobacteriales bacterium | reverse complement strand
GGGTTCGAATTGGTAAGGCGACGGCCACCAAAGGCACCGCTCTGGTTTTTCTGACTGATTTGAATGGTGCCCGCGCCCAATCCCACGAACTGGTCCAAGAGGCTGGTTTTGAGGGCTTCCGTCGCTGTAATCATGGACATCAGGGCCATGATGCCCGTCCCGATAATGGTGATGGTCAGCAAGGTGCGCAGCCATTGGGCCCGGATGGACCGCAGGGCAACCGTGGCCTGTTCTCGAAGCACCGTGGGGGACATGGTCCAAAGCTACGGTCGCTTGTATCTTCGCCGCCGCAACGCTTCAACCCTTATCGACATGTTTGATCTCGAGATGATCCGCGCCGTGTATGACCGATTCCCCAGCCGAGTGGCTGCAGCCCGGAATGTCACTGGCAAACCTTTGACGCTCGCAGAGAAGATTCTCTATACCCACTTGTGGGATGGAAACCCTTCTACTGCTTTCAGCCGCGGTGAAGATTATGTGGACTTCGCACCAGACCGCGTGGCCATGCAGGACGCCACTGCGCAAATGGCGTTGCTCCAATTCATGCAGGCGGGTAAGCCCCAGACTGCGGTGCCCTCGACAGTGCACTGTGACCACCTCATTCAAGCCAAGGTGGGGGCCGACACTGATTTGCAAGAAGCCATCAACCGCAACAACGAAGTCTACAATTTCCTCGAGTCCGTCTCGGACAAGTATGGGATCGGCTTCTGGAAGCCAGGCGCGGGCATCATCCACCAAGTGGTGCTGGAGAACTATGCTTTCCCTGGCGGCATGATGATTGGTACCGATAGCCACACTGTGAATGCGGGTGGCCTCGGAATGGTGGCCATTGGTGTCGGTGGAGCCGACGCGGTCGATGTGATGGCCGGTATGCCTTGGGAGCTCAAGTTCCCGAAGTTGATCGGTGTGAAGCTGACCGGCAAGATGAGCGGTTGGACGAGCCCAAAGGACGTCATCCTCAAAGTGGCCGGCATCTTGACGGCCAAAGGTGGAACCGGTTGTATCGTCGAGTACTTCGGTGAGGGCGCAGACTCCATGAGCTGCACCGGAAAAGGCACCATCTGTAACATGGGTGCTGAGATTGGCGCAACGACCTCGACCTTCGGATACGACGAGAGCATGGGGCGTTACCTGCGGGCTACCGGCCGTGCAGACGTGGCGGACCTTGCGGATGGCATTGCGGAGCACTTGACCGGCGATGCCGAAGTGTACGCGCGTCCAGAGCAGTATTTCGATCAGGTGATCGAGATTGACCTCACCACTTTGGAACCCCACTTGAACGGTCCTTTCAGTCCGGACTTGGCCACGCCAGTGAGCCAGATGGCGGCCCTCTGTGCCGAGAAAGGATACCCCACGCAGATCGAATACGGTCTGATCGGCTCTTGCACCAACTCCAGCTACGAGGATATTACCCGCAGTGCTTCTTTGGCCAAGGCTGCAGTAGATGCGGGGGTGGAGAGCAAGGGCAAGCTGACGATTACACCCGGTTCCGAACTCGTGCGCTATACCCTCGAGCGGGATGGCGTGCTCGACACCTTCGACAAGATGGGAGCGGATGTCTTTGCCAATGCATGTGGCCCTTGTATCGGACAATGGGCGCGCAGTGGAGCGGAAAAGAAGGAGAAGAACAGCATCGTGCACAGCTTCAACCGAAACTTTGCGAAGCGGGCGGACGGCAACCCCAACACCCACGCCTTCGTGGGGTCACCGGAAGTGGTGACGGCGATTGCCCTTGCTGGTGATTTGACATTCAACCCCATGACAGATAGCCTCCCTGGGGCAAACGGTCCGGTTAAGCTCCCCGAGCCCACTGGACATGAGCTTCCCGAACAGGGCTTCGATGTGGAAGATGCGGGTTACCTGGCTCCGGCTGAGGATGGCAGCGGCGTGCAGGTGGTTGTCAAGGACGACAGCGAACGCTTGCAATTGTTGACCCCCTTTGCGCCTTGGGACGGCCAGAACCTGACAGGCATGCGCCTGCTGATCAAGGCGGCGGGCAAGTGCACTACGGACCACATTTCCATGGCGGGACCATGGTTGCGTTTCCGTGGTCACCTCGACAACATCTCCAATAACACCCTGACGGGGGCAGTGAACGCCTTTGGTGGAGCCACCAATGCCGTGGTCAACCAACACGACGGTTCTACGGGCGAAGTGCCCGCTGTTGCCCGAGCGTACAAAGCCGCCGGTGTTCCCACATTGGTGGTCGGTGACTCGAACTATGGAGAAGGCAGTTCACGCGAGCACGCGGCCATGCAGCCCCGTCACTTGGGCGTTCGCGTGGTGTTGGTGAAGTCTTTTGCGCGCATTCATGAGACCAACCTCAAGAAGCAAGGCATGCTCGGATTGACCTTTGCCAACGAGGCTGATTATGATGTTATCCGCGAAGACGATACTTTCGACTTGATCGACCTTCAGGACTTTGCGCCTGGAAAGCCCTTGACGATGCTGGTCAAGCATGCCGACGGCAGTGAGGACACCATTGTGTGCAACCACACTTACAATGCCCAGCAAATTGAGTGGTTCCAGTCTGGTTCTGCATTAAATCTGATCAAGCAACAAAACGCATGAAGCGCACAATTTTATTGATGGCCGTTTTGGCCATGGGAGCCTTTTCCCTTCAGGCCCAAGAGCAGGAAGGAACGGGTGTGGTAAAGAGCAACCCTTTTGGCTGGTTTGCCGGTCAATTCCAGTTTGGCTACGAGCACTTTTTGTCGGAAAAGCTGTCCGTGCAGGTGATGCCCGGGGTCATCTTTTCGAACACCACGGTCACACAGGGTGACTCTCTGTTTCTGCTCGAGTCTTTTGATGCCACGCGGCTGGGGTTCATTGTTGTGCCTGAAGTCCGCTACTACCTCGGTGATGTGGCACCTGATGGACTGTACATCGCGCCATTTGGGCGGCTCCGGACTGTGACCACTACGGTGGACCAAGATGATGCGAGCACCCGGAAGCGGACATCGATTGGGGGTGGCTTTGTTTTGGGTTACCAGTATCAGTTGGCCAATGGATTGACGGGAGAGGTCTTCTTAGGTCCTCAATTCAAGTCCTCTACCACAGAATACACGGGGGACTTTGAGACGTACGAGGACCTCAGTGCCGATGATACAGATGACACCGGCATCCGTTTTGGTCTGACCATCGGTTTGGGCTGGTAACATGTCTAGGACGGTGCGTGGATTCATCAGGCAGGCCTTGATTTCGTCAGGCCTGTTGACATTGCTTCTGTGTGCTGCGACACCCGGTAGGGCTCAAGCGCCGGATTATCGCTGGCAGATCAAGAGCAATCCTTTTGGTTTGTTCGCGGGTCAATTTCAATTTGGAGCGGAGCGCCACTTGCAAGAACGTTCCAGCGCCCAGTTGACAGCAGGTTATGTGCGGTCCAACTTGGAGTTGAATACCTCGGACCTCGAGAGCTTACTTGGCGTGAGCACTTCCTTGAATTCCGTCGACTGGCAAGGGTTTGTTGTGCAGCCGGAGTGGCGCCAGTATCTGTCTGCACAAGCCGGGCAGGGGATGTACGTGGGTGCTTTCGCGCGCGTGCGGTGTATTCGCCGCATTATGGTCACCAATATTACCGGGTACCAGCGCAGAACAGCTGTCGGAGCGGGTTTGGTCTTGGGCGGGCAGTTCAACATGACGCCCCGACTGACCGGCGACCTCTTCATCGGACCGCAAATGAAGTCGGTCACCACGAATTATGGTGACCATTTTGTCTACGCGGAGGGTGACTGGGTTCCAGGCGTCCGTTTTGGAATGCTGCTGGGGTGGCGCCAGTAAATGCAGCAGGCCTGCACGGCGAACTCGCCATCGAAGTAGAGGGGGAATCGCTCACTTTATGGCCTGATGGTTC
>JAKMCW010000002.1 GCA_022428205.1 Flavobacteriales bacterium | reverse complement strand
CCTTTGGGGTGGGTACGGGTGACGTGCTGCCAGAGCTGATGCACATCTACACACGAGATGGCCACGACTACGCTGCAGATCGGAAACTCAACCCCCACAACCAGTGGCTGCAAGCCGGAGTGGCCTTTGGCTGGCCGGGCGTGTTGATTTTGACCTTGGCATTCCTGTCGTGCGCATGGTGGTCTTGGAAGAACCGAGATGGCTTGCTGTTCCTGTGCGTCCTTTTGGCCGCCTTGCACGCGGGTGTAGAGTCTGTGCTCGAAGTACAGCGCGGAGTGGTCTTCATCCTGTGGATGATGATGGTGGCGCTCCCGGTACCGGTCAGGGAAGTGCGGCCAAGCACATGACTTCACATTCTTCGCCCGGACGCCGTTCGAACCGGTGTCTCAGGCGTTGTTTTCCTCGCTTCGGTTGTGCGGCTCAGCGGAGGAACTGGCCTCGGAACTGTAGGCCATGGTGGCCGTGACAAATGCCTTGAAGAGGGGGTGAGGATTCACCACGGTGCTCTTGTATTCTGGGTGGAACTGCGCGCCCACAAACCACGGATGGTCAGGGAGTTCTACAATCTCTACAAGCTTGGAGTCGGGGTGGATTCCGGCGGGTATCATGCCGCCTTCGATGAACTGTTGGCGGTAGGCATCATTGAACTCGTAGCGGTGGCGGTGGCGTTCCTCGGTGGTGTCGTTGCCGTAGGCTTTTGCCGCTTTCGAATCAGGTGTCAAAGCACAGGGGTATGCGCCCAAACGCATGGTGCCGCCCATCTCCGCGAGGCCTTTTTGCTCCTCCATCAAGTCGATGACAGGGTGGGGCGTATAGTCCTTGATCTCGGTGCTGTGGGCTTCTTCCAGTCCCAAAACATTGCGGGCGAACTCGATCACGGCACACTGCATGCCCAAGCAAATTCCAAAGAAGGGAACGCCGTTTTCTCGGGCATATCGGATGGCTTCGATTTTGCCGTCAATGCCGCGTGACCCAAATCCTGGGGCGACGAGAATGCCCTGAACATCTTCAAACAACGCTCCAACTTCGCTGGCCTGCACTTGCTCGGAATGCACCCATTTGATGTTCACCTTAACACCGCAGGCGGCACCTGCGTGGGTAAAGGCTTCGACGATGCTCTTGTAACTGTCCTGAAGCTCCACGTATTTGCCGACCAAGGCGATGGACACTTCGCTTTCTGGGTGCTTGTAGCGCTGGAGGAAATTCATCCAGCTGTTGAGGTCTAAACTCGCGCGACTGTCCACTCCTAACTTACTCAGAACCACTTCGTCAAGTTGCTCCTTCTGCATCAATAGTGGAACATCATAAATGGTGTCAGCGTCGATGGATTGAATGACCGCTTCCTCTCCCACGTTGCAGAAGCGGGCCAACTTGTTGCGGATGCTTTTCGTGAGGTTGTGTTCGGTCCTGCACACCAAGACATCAGGCTGCACACCAAACTCAAGGAGCTGTTTGACGGAGTGCTGGGTGGGCTTGGTTTTGAGTTCACCAGCGGCCTTGAGGTAGGGGACGAGGGTGAGGTGGATCACCAAAGTGTCTTTGGGATGCTCCCAACGCATTTGACGCACAGCTTCGATGTAGGGAAGCGATTCAATGTCGCCCACTGTGCCGCCAATTTCAGTGATGACAAAGTCGTAGCTGTCGCCTTCGCCCAAGATTTGGACACAGCGCTTGATTTCGTCTGTGATGTGCGGAATAACCTGAACGGTGCGCCCGAGGTATTCTCCGCGGCGTTCTTTGTCGATGACGCTTTGGTAAATCCGCCCCGTTGTGATGTTGTTGGCCTGTGAGGTGGCGACGTTGAGGAAACGCTCGTAGTGTCCGAGGTCCAGGTCGGTTTCGGCACCATCATCCGTGACATAACACTCGCCGTGTTCGTAGGGATTGAGGGTGCCAGGGTCGATGTTGATGTAGGGGTCCAACTTCTGGATGGTGACCTTCATCCCACGCGCTTGCAGGAGCTTGGCCAAAGAGGCACTGATGATGCCTTTACCCAGACTGGAGGAGACGCCTCCGGTGACGAAAATATATTTGGTGGCCTTGGCCTGTCCCGTAATCTGCATACGGGATACTAAGGTACAGCGATTCCTGTTGTGCGACAGGGGAAAATTTGAATCTTTTCCCCGGTGTGTGAATCAAAGGGATTTGGTCAGGGATTGGATGACCTTGAAGCCACTCAGAAACTCCTTGGCCACCACGCGCAACAACGAATAGGCGGGGATGGCGAGCATCATGCCTGTGATGCCAGCAAGGCTCCCTGCAATGGAGATGAGCAGGAAAATTTCAAGCGGATGCGCCTTGACACTGCCGGCAAAAATCACAGGTTGGGTAAACAGGTTGTCCACGAGTTGCGCAGAGAGGAACACCACGCCAGCTTTGCCCAAAAGGCCCCAGATTTCAGGGTATTGCAAATGGGTGGTCAATATGATGCCCAAACCTAATCCCGCTCCAATCAGTGGTCCGACATACGGGATCAGGTTGAGCAGGCCGGCGAGGAATCCAATGAGAAACGCATTGGGAACCCCGAGGATGAGCAAACCTCCCGTGATCACCGTGGTGATGATGGCCACTTGCGCCGCCAAACCGATGAAGTAGCGGGTCAGCAGCTTGGTCGAATTGGACAAAATGCGGTTTACCCGCTCCGTGTAATGGTCGGGAGTCAGGGCCTGCATGATGCTCGGAAAGAGGCTCCTGTCCTTCAAGAAGAAAAAAGTCATGAAGGAGATGCTGAACAGGGCGACAATCAGTCCACTCAGTGCCGACAGCGTAGATCCCAGGATGCCGCCAATGCCGGAGGGTCCGAGTACTGAAGAGAGTCCGGAGCCGAGCGTCGAAGCATCCAACCATGAATAGGGGTCTGTACCTGTGGTGTTCAACAAAGGGGCAAACCCGGTCAGTTCTTGCTCTATGCTCACGGCGATGGCTTCGAAATCCAGTTGGGACAATACTTGGGCTTCAGCTGCCACAAGCGGGATAAACAGGTTGATCAACAAGCCGAAACCAGCAAACATGACAAGCAGCGCCACCAACGCACCCAAGCCGGGACCGGGGGACCTCCCTGCAACCTGTATGCGGTCGATGAGCTGTACTACGGGACGTCCGATGAAGCTGAGTGCAATGGAGATGATCAAGTATGCGGTGAGGTCAGAAAACCGGACCATACCGCCGATGAGCAAGGCCACGCCCAAGACGCCGGAGATGCGGCGCAGCGTCCAAAAGTCCGCCTTCAGAGGATGAATCACTGAAGAGGGGGAACCGTTGTTGGAGGAATCCATGCGCCCAAATTAAGCTCCACGCCCCGGGTGATAAGCAGCCACTTGGCCGCAGGACATCCGGACTTCACTCCACGCATCGATTTCGAGCGTCAGGTGCATGAGGTCTGCTGTAGCCATGCCTACGTATTCGCCGGTGAGCAAAGTCACCAATGCGCTGACGCCGGGATTGTGTCCGACCAGCCAAAGGCCTTGTACGCGGTCATCGGTGAGCGCCATGAGGTCCATCCATGTATCTGCCGAAGCCAAGTAGCCTCGGAGCTCAAGGACCACTTCAGGCAAAGAGGGTGCTGTCTGACCTCCCCAGGCCTCCATGAGGCCGGCAGCGGTCTGCTGCGTGCGCAGGGCGGTAGACACCAGCATCTTTTGATGGGCAGCAGGGGATACCCGCAACCCTTGTTTCTGGGCCGATTCGGCGCCCATTGGGGTCAAAGCACGCTCATGGTCTGTGATTCCTCGTGGGCCATTGGCTGCTTCACCGTGTCGCAAAATGTAGAGGTCCCTCATTTGTAGGCAAAGTTGAACTTTTAGTTGATGACTTTAAGCTTATTTATTGTCTATTGCCTGACTAAAGTTTAGCCTTGACTAAATAATTCATTTGTCTGGCTTAATTTCGCCCCATGTTGACGGTTTCGGTGGAGAATTACCTCAAGGCGATCTTGCATTTGCAGGTGGAAGGAGGCGACCGCGTGAGCACAACTTCGATCGCCAAAAAAGTGGCGTCAACCCCGGCCAGTACTTCGGCCATGTTGACCAAGCTGGGCGAAAGGGGGTGGGTGGAACACCGGCCCTATCACGGGGTGAGACTCACCACCAAAGGGCACCGGGTTGCCATGGATATTCTGCGGCGTCATAGGCTGTGGGAGTATTTCTTGGTCGACCGATTGGGCTTCGAGTGGGACGAGGTGCACGAGATTGCAGAGGAACTGGAACACGTGGACAGCAAGGAGCTGATCAACAGATTGGATGCCTTTTTGGGCTTTCCCAAGCTGGATCCGCACGGCGACCCCATCCCTGGTCCTAATGGTCGCTTTCGGTCGGTCGCAGCCCGGACACTCTTGGCAGAAGCTCCGCGCAACTTGGAGTTGGTGGTCGTGGGGGTGGTCGATGGTGGTGATCCTTTTCTGCGCCATTTGGGCGTGTTGGGGGTTCAGCTGGGGACGCGCTTGACGGTCATGGAACGGCATGCCTTTGACGGTAGCCTGCACATCAAGTTTGCCGAGACAGAAGAGGTGCAAATGCTCGCGCCATCAGTGGCTGAGCGCCTGTGGGTGGACCAGAGCAATCCGTCGCCCATCATCGTATTTCCCGAGACAGAAGACGCATAGCCATGGAGCAGTTTTATGATTGGTTGATGGGCCTGGACCCTGTGCTGGCAGCCTTGGCGGCCACCACTTTTACCTGGCTGATGACGGCCGCTGGAGCCTCGTTGGTCTTTTTCTTCCGGACGATGCACCGCCGTGTATTGGATGGTATGCTGGGCTTCACAGGTGGGGTGATGGTGGCGGCCAGCTGTTTTGGATTGCTGATTCCCGCCATGGACATGACGGGAGGAGAAGGGTTGGCCAGTGTGTTGCCGGCGGCCATCGGCTTTGTGGTGGGGGCCGTGTTCCTCTACGCATTGGACAAGCTCACGCCCCACTTGCATATCAACTTCGACCGCAGCGAGGCGGAGGGCCCCAAAACGGATTGGCACAGGACGACGTTGCTCGTGTTGGCCATCACCTTGCACAACATCCCCGAAGGCCTGGCCGTCGGTGTGCTGTTTGGAGGCGCTGCAGCTGGTATTGAAGGTGCAACGATTGGTGGGGCGGTGGCCCTGGCGATTGGCATCGGCATCCAAAACTTCCCGGAAGGCATCGCAGTGAGCATGCCCTTGCGCCGACAAGGGGTGTCCCGTGGCCGGTCTTTCTGGTTCGGTCAGCTCAGTGCCATTGTGGAGCCCGTAGCCGGTGTGGTGGGCGCTTTGGCGGTATTGACCATTCAGCCCCTGTTGCCTTATGCCCTGGCGTTTGCTGCAGGCGCCATGATCTACGTGGTGGTAGAAGAGGTCATCCCAGAAACCCAGCGCGACCGGTTCACCGATATCGCGACACTCGGCTTCATCCTGGGGTTTGTCCTGATGATGGTGTTGGACGTGGTCCTGGGCTGACGGCAGCTTCGATCGCGCTGAGGAGGTCCGCCCCTTCAAACCTGCCAGAGCTCATCAGCAGCACCACGCTGTTTGGCCCTGCTGATTGCTGCACGGCCCGGACGATTTCTTCCGAAGCATTGCAGACACCGAGGTCATCCCGCTGAAATGCCCTGTGCACGTCTTCCTGTGACAGGGGCGGCAGCTGCTTGTGCGCCAAGACGTCAGGAGACCAGCAAACATATGCTTCGTCGGCGGCGTCCAAAGCGCCGGCATACGTGGGCAGGAAGGCTGGATTCAAGCTGGAAAAGGTGTGAAGTTCGAGGAGGGCGATGACCTTCCTGTCGGGGAATTGGCCTTTGATGGAATCCGTGGTGGCCTTGACCTTGGATGGGGCATGGGCAAAGTCCCGAAATACAGTGCATGGACCGTTGGGCGTTTCGAAGTCACGCTTGCGCTCCAATCGCCCCGCTGCCCCAGTGAAGTCTTGCACGGCTTGGAGGAAGTCAGCTTCGCTTATGCCCCATGCCGCGCACAGCGCCATGGCACCAGCGGTGTTCAGTGCGTTGTGTGCGCCAACGGTACCAAGGGGGTGCCATTCTCCGTCGTGGCGAAGGTGCAGAACGCCCTCGATGACTTTGCTGTCCGGTTGGCGGTAAGGGATGGAGTGGAGGTCAGGCCGAAGGGGCAATACTTCCTCCATCACGCTGTTGAGTGCGGGGTCATCGGCATACCACACGACGGTTCCGCCGGGTTCCATGCGCTTCACATAGGTCACGAATTGCGCGCGGTAGACCTCTTCTGTGGGGAACACGTTGATGTGGTCCCAGGCCACGCCGGTGATGATGGTCAAGTGCGGCTTATACCAGTGGAATTTCGGGGTGAGGTCCAAGGGGGAGCTGAGGTATTCATCGCCTTCTAAAACGATGTCTTTGGCGCCGGTTAATTGCACCATGCGGTCGAAACCCGCCAGTTGTGCACCGACCATGAAGTCAGTCGGTCGGCCCAAGTTGTGCAGCACATGCAGCAGCATCGCAGTGATCGTCGTTTTGCCATGGCTTCCGGCCACGACAACCCGGTGCTGTGCCTTGGCGGCTTCGTAGAGGTATTCTGGATAGCTGACGACCTGCAGTCCGAGGCTTTTGGCCTGCGCGAGTTCGGGGTTGTCCCCGCGGGCGTGCATACCGAGGATCACGACGTCAAGCCCGGTATGGATGCGCTCAGGAAACCATCCCATACTGGCAGGCAACAGTCCCGCCTTCGCCAAGCGGCTTTTGCTCGGGTCGTGTATGGCGTCATCCGAACCGGTGACCGTGTGCCCCAGGTCGTGCAGGGCCAGTGCAAGGTTGTGCATGGCGGCGCCACCAATGGCGATGAAATGGATGTTCTGTGGGGTCATGGCCTGGAGGGAGAAGTGGGGCTAAAGAAGAGCCTTGCTGCGGCGGTGGTGCAAGGGACAGGGCCGAGCAGGGCAGCGAGGTAGGGTCCGACAAAAGGGATGGCCATGATGAGCGAGAATACAGCGCCCAAGCCCACGAGGTGCCCGCGTTGTTGCCAGCCGGCCCGCAGGGAGGCTTTCCAGTCCAGCCCACCTTGCTCATAGACGGCATCGTAAACGGCTGCGCCAAAGAAGTAGGCGCCGACCAACCAAGAAGCCATAAGCAGCGCGGGAGTAAGCAAGACGACCAAGGGTCCTGTGAAGAGGGTCAAGATCAGCCCCGTCATCCAAAGTGCCGCGCCAAGTGCAAGCTCCAAAAAGAGCAAGACCATGGAAATCCTGAGTCCGCGCAACAGGTCACGGACGAGGGTCTTCCAGCTAAACGGCATGTCCATTCCCGTTTCCACCTTGCCCACGGCGGCAGCCAAAGCGCTCATCAATGGGGCCATGAGGGTGATCAGCAGGTATTTCGTCACCTTGACCTTCAGCCACAAAACGAAGAGTACGACGCCCCACTCGATGAGCCAATCTGCTTTTGAGGAGCCCCATAACAAGGCTTCGTCCCACCAAGCGCCCGAGGAGTTGTCCGTAGGCAGCCAACCGGTCACTGCGCGCCGAAAGGAGGTTTTGAGCTGTTCGGTGAGCCAGTGAGAAAATGCCACCCCGGCGATGGCCAGGCCGACAATCACCGCGGGACCGGAGGCGTGGTATTGTCTGAGGCCGTGTTGTTTGAGGTAAGCAAAACTCCGCCACCACATGGGGATGGCGCGGAATGCGTCTTTCAATCGGGGGGCAGGAACAAATGGGACCACGGTGTCAATTTCGCACCTCTGGCCTTAGGCTTTGCCGAATTGTGCGCCAACTTCCGACAACGCATCGAAGAAATCTGGGTAACTCTTGGCCACCGCCTCTACACCGGTGATTTCGATGGGCGCACCGGCGAGTCCAAGCACCGCGGCGGCCATGACCATGCGATGGTCACCACGGGCGTCCAAGGTGGCGGGCTGGATGGGGCCTGGCTTGATGGTCATGGTGTCGGCGTCGCGGTCGAGGGCGATGTGAATGCCCGCTTTGGCAAACTCTTCCTGTAGCGCGGTGCCTCTGTCGCTTTCCTTGTGGCTGAGGCGATGGAGGCCGGTGAGCACCGTAGGGCCTTTGCAGAAGGCGGCGTAGGCGGCTAGCGGTGGGAAGAGGTCAGGGCAGTGCGTTGCGTCAAATGCGAAGCCTTTGCGGCGTCCTCGGTCCACGCGGATGCCCGACTCGGTGCGCATCAGTTTGGCGCCGCTCAGCAGCAAGGCGCCCGTGACGGCTTGGTCGGCTTGGGTTGGCGTATTGCCGAGTCCATCCACCTCCAGAAACGGTTCTCCACAGAGTGCTGCGATGACCAAGAGAAAGGCCCCTGCACTCCAGTCCCCGGCGACTGTCTCATCCAAGGGCGCATATTGCTGTCCCCCTGGTATGGTGAAACGCTGGTAATCCTCGTGTTGTAGGGCGATTCCCGCGGCGTTCATGACCTCCATGGTCATGTCCACGTATGGCCTGCTTTTGAGCTGGTCCACCTCGATGACCGAATCCTCAGCAGCGCAGGGCAGGGCCATCAGCAGGCCAGTCAAGAATTGGCTCGACATGCTTCCATCGAGTTTGAGGTGACCGCCCGCAAGCGGCCCCTGCAATTGCAGGGGAGGCGTCCCGCTGTCGAGCTGTGCATCGGCGCCCAAATCCTTCAGGGCACTGGCCATGATGCCCATGGGGCGACTTTGCAGGGTACCCGACGCCACCATGGTGAGTGGATTTCCGGACAACGCAGCGATTGGGGCAAACAGGCGCATGCCAAGTCCGCTTTCACCGATGTGCAGGGCGTCTGTCCTCGGCGAGAGCCCGCCGAGCATGCGCAGGGCGGTGGAACCGATTTCAATGTCGGCGCCCAATCCAGCAGCCACTTCAACCGCGGCCATGCAATCCTGGGCGTCCGAAGGGTTGCGTATCCAACTCTCTCCACGGGCGAGCAGGGCGGCCGCGATCAGCCGCTGCATGTGGCTTTTGGACGGGGGAGCCGTAATCTGGCCCGAGAGGTCAGAAGGGCGGGCGATGAGGTTCATGCCTTGTCCACAACGTAGAGGGTGGCGATCCCGCCGGTCAAGGGGTGCATTACACACCCGGCGTATCCGCATTGCAGCAGGATATCGCGCATGTCGTCTCCTTCTGGAAACACCTTGACCGATTCGGGCAAATAGGTGTAGGCCGAAGCGTCTTTCGAAAACCACTTGCCGAGGGTGGGCATGATGTACCGGAAATACAACCAAAACAGCTGCTTCATCGGGAACCACTTGGGCTTGGAAAACTCGAGGATATAGCCCTTGCCGCCGGACTTCAGGGTGCGGCACATTTCTTTGAGGCCGGCTTGAAGGTTCTCGAAGTTGCGCACCCCAAATGCCACGGTGAAGGCGTCGAAGCGCCCATCTTCAAAGGGCAGGGCTTCTCCATCCGCCAGCACAAGGTCTACGCGGCCATCCTGACCGGCGCGGGTGACCTTTTGGCGGCCGATGTCCAGCATGCCGGCGCTGATGTCGACACCCACGACCTTGATCTCGGCGTTGCGGTGGGCGGTCCCGATCGCGAAGTCGGCCGTGCCCGTGGCGACGTCGAGTACCTCTTCGGGATGTTCGGCCATCAACATCCGGATGGCTTTGCGCCGCCAGAGCTTGTCGATGCCAAGCGAAAAGAAGTGATTCAGAAAATCATAGCGGTGGGCGATGTTGTCGAACATCCGTGCCACTTGCGCCTTTTTGGCGGCTTCGTCCTCGTAGGGTTTGATTGGAGTGCCCATATATGGTGCAAGGTCGCCCTTAGCCCACCATCGTGTGGCCTTCGGGGTATTTGTAGTTTCTGCTGACGACAGCCCGGGAAAAAGCAAAGGCCACGGTGAGGGTGCCTACCCGTCCAATAATCATGCTCGCGATGAGAATTCCCCGGCCCAACCCACTGATTTCGTGTGTGATGCCAGTGCTCAGGCCTACGGTGCCCAGTGCGCTGACTTGTTCGAAGAGCAGTTGAAGGAAGCCGCGGTCCGATCCGGCCAGGATGTGGGGTTCGGTGATGCTGAGCGCGAAAGTGCCCAGCAGATTGCCCACAATGAAGAACATCAGGATGCCCCAAGCGCGGGTTGTGAGCGCTGTGCTGATGGAGCGTTGGAAGAGTTGCGGATGCTGTCGGCCTCGGATGGTGCCCATGACATCGGATATGACCACGGCAAAGGTGCTGGTCTTGATGCCGCCCCCTGTAGATGAGCTCGAGGCGCCGATAAACATCAAGATGACCAACATAAACAGCATGGGCGTCCCGATGGCCCCGATGTCGACCGTGTTAAAACCACTCGTGCGGGTGGCGCTTTGGAAGACCGCTGTCGTGATGCGTCCTGTCCATCCCATGTCGGCTATGGTGCCGCCTTGTCCGGACTCGAGCAGGAGATAGCTGATGGCGCCGATGGCGACGAGTCCCAATGAGTAGTACAGTGCGATTTTGGTGGCAAAGCCTATGCGTTTCCAAGGTTTGCGCATCCGCTCTTGTAGGTTGTCACGCCCGAAGAGGTCAAACACCGCCACCATGCCCAGTGCCCCTATGAAGACCAACAAAGTCACGGTCCAGTGCACCAGCCAAGCGCCAGCGACACGGCCATCGGCCAAGCCATCGCCAAACAGTGAAATGCCCGCGTTGTTAAAGGCACTGATGGAGAGGAACAGGCTGTTGAAGAGTCGGTCGCTCGGACCGTCAAACAGTTGACCTGGCCAGAAGATGAACAGGAGCAGGGCGCCCAGGACTTCGATGCCGATGCTCCACAGGATGACCCGGCTGAGCATGCCCCGGGTGCCGAGGATCGAGCCGCGGTTGACGAAGTCTTCGATGACTTCGTGTTGGCGCACACCGACCCCAAACCTTGCAAGCAGGGCGATCAAGGAACCAAAGGCGATAATGTTCAAACCGCCGAGCTTGATGAGCACCATCAGCACCACATGTCCTTTGTGGGTGAAGAAGGTCTCCGTGTTCTCGATCATGAGGCCCGTCACACAGGTCGCACTGGTCGAGGTGAACAGGGCGTCGAAAAAGGGCATTCCCAATCCGTCTGTTGTCATCTCGGGGAGCATCAACAGTCCCGTACCGGAGAGGATGAGGAAGAGAAACGAAAAGATGAAGAGGGTGGCCGGGTGAAACCGGAAACGCGGGAGGGTGCGCGCTCTGTCCGAGAGTTCAATGACCAGCACCACCAAGAAATAGGCCTGCACCAACCATACGGTCCAGTCCTCCACGGACTCTATGCCCAAGGGTGACAAGGCGCGTCCGAGAAAGACTTTTCCAGTCAGGATGTCGCTCACCCCCTCCAAGATCAAGAGGGCCATCACCGCGGCTTCGAAGGCATTGCTTCTCAGGAACCGCAAAGGGTGAAAATCAAAGGTCCACCGGATGAAGAAGTGCAGAATGTAAAACCCGAACCCCACCTTGATGCAGGTGATGAGCTGTGCCGCAGTATCGGAGTCGAAGGGGTAGCCGTAGTAGGCAATCAGGCTGCCAAACGCCAACAGCGTGACAAAGACATTCAGGGTGCGGAAGGCATTGAGTACCCCTTCTCTCCTCGGGTGGAGGAAGACGTTGATGCGTTCCCTGAAGTCGTTGAGGGTCATGCTTGAATTGGAAGGCGGCGAACTTCGACGAGCAGGGCTGTCACATCCACCGGTACGACCCCCGGTTTCTCACAGACGAGTCCGCCTGCGAGGTTGGCGACTTGGGCAAGGCTGACGGGGTCCACTCCTTGGGCCAGCAGTACGGTGGCCACAGCAATGACTGTGTCACCGGCTCCGGAGACGTCCAAGATTTCACGGGGGTGTGCGGGCTGCTGCACGTCAAGAAGGGAGGTCTTGACCCGAACGCCATGCTCTGAAAGGGTCAGCAATACCATGGAAGGGGTCCACTCTGTTTGGAGCTTGTCGAGCCCTGATTTGAGGGCGGCTTGCATGCCGGCCTCGTCTCCGTTTTCCCAAATGAGGCCCAGTCCATCGCGGAGTTCCTTGAGGTTGGGCTTGAACAGGGAGACGTCCCGATAACAGTCGAAGTGCCGGAACTTGGGGTCTACACTCACCGGTATCTGACGTTCGCGGGCCATGTGGAGCAAGCCGTCGATGACAGCAGGAGATAGGGTGCCTTTGTCATAGTCCTCGATCAGGATCGCATCAAATGGCCGTGCGGCAATGACGGTGGCAAGCTGCTCCAAGAACCGCTGGCTGTCGGAGGGGTTTAGGTCAGCGTCGTCTTCTTCGTCCACCCGGAGCAAGTGCTGGCCTCCACTCATGACGCGGGTCTTGACGGTGGTTCGACGGTCTGCAAAGGCCACCATGCCGTCGGTGTCCATGCCCTCTGCTTCGAGCGATGCCTGGAGGTCTTGGCCGTCTTGGTCCCTGCCGACAATGCCGGCAACGGTCACGGCTGTGCCCATGGCCTTGAGGTTCAGGGCTACGTTAGCGGCCCCACCAGGTCTGCGTTCCCGTTGTGAGGCCCGCAAGATGGGGACTGGGGCTTCGGGGCTGATTCTGTCCACCCGACCCAGCAGATAGGCGTCTACCATCAGGTCGCCCACGACCAAGACGCGCAGGCTGCCCGCGTTTTCCAACGCATTCACAGCGCGCTCACAGTCTTCGGGAGACCAAGCGTTGTGGGTGGGGGTGTTGTCCGTCATCAGGAGAGGCGTGCCACGGCAGCGGAAATCCGACGGATGGCTTCTTGAAGTTGGGTTTCAGAGGCGGCGTAGCTGATGCGCATGCAGTTTGGAGAGCCAAATGCATCACCGCCTACAGTGGCCACTTCCGCTTCTTCGAGCAAGTACATCGCGAGGTCTTGGCCGCTGCTTATGGTATGTCCGTTGCAAGACTTGCCGAACAGTGCAGAAACATCGGGGAAGATGTAGAACGCCCCTTGCGGCGTGTTTACGTCAAGCCCATCGATGGCCTTCAGTCCGCTGATGACGAGGTCTCGCCGTTGGAGAAAGGCGGCTTTCATGTCGGCGGCGAGACTCCCGCCTCCGTTCATGGCTGCTGCGGTGGCCTTTTGGGAGATGCCACTGGCGCCGCTGGTGAATTGGCCTTGGAGCTTGGTGCAGGCCGCGGCGATCCATTGAGGTGCCGCGATGTAGCCAATGCGCCATCCCGTCATGGCGAAGCCCTTGGACACGCCGTTCACTGTGACGGTGCGCTCCATCATCCCTGGTTGGGCGGCAAAGCTGGCATGCTGGGCAGTAAAGTTGATGTACTCGTAGATCTCATCGGAGATTGCAATGGCGTGGGGATGGGCCCGCAGCACATCGGCGATGGCGGCCATCTCTTCGGAAGTGTATACGCTGCCCGAGGGGTTGTTGGGGGAGTTCAGCATGACCACCCGGGTATTCTCGGTCAGAGCGCCTCGCAATTGCTCCGCGGTCATCTTGAAGTCCTGTGCAATGCCCGTCTGTACTTCGACAACTTGTCCGCCGGCCAGGTTGACCATGTCCGCGTAGCTCACCCAGTAAGGGGTGGGCAGGATGACCTCGTCTCCCGCGTCGACAAGGCTGAGGATGACGTTCATCAAACTGTGCTTGGCCCCGGTGGAGACAACGATTTGATCCGCACTGTACGTGAGCCCGTTGTCGCGCTGCAGTTTCTGGCAAATCGCCTCTCGGACATCGGCAAAGCCCGGGACGGGCGGGTAGTGGGTGTGATTCTCCTCGATGGCGCGGATGCCCGCTGCCTTGATGGGGTCAGGTGTGTCGAAGTCCGGCTCACCGAGGGAGAGGCTGATGATATCACGGCCTGCGGCCTTTAGTTCACGGGCCTTACGGCTCATGGCAATGGTGGCGGATTCGCTCAGTCGACCGAGCAATTGCGACGTACGGGGCTGCATGATTTATGTATCTAGAGACAAAATTACGGCGAGGGTCATGCCTTTTGGCTCCATTGGGCCATCAACCATGCACCGGCATATGTCAGAAAGCCATTGACGGGAAGCAGCGCAAAGCCGAAACTGAACCCTTGGGCGACGGCCGCTTGCTCCAAGGCCCACCCTGCGAGCGGCGCCAATATGGCCACAACAGGGGTGAAGCGGTCCAGGTGGGGGTGCGGCCCAGGGTGCAGCAGGGCAAAAGCAAACAATCCGAGCAATGGCCCATAAGTATAGCTGGCGACCTTGAAGAGGGCAGCAATGACGGAGGTGTCATTCACGGCGTGGAAAATCAGGATCAGCAACCCAACACCGATGGAGACCCACAGGTGGATCCGCTGGCGCTGTCGCTTGCCCGTTTTGGAGCCTGCCCCTTCGACATCCATGTCCAAGAAGTCCACGCACACTGAAGTGGTCAATGCTGTGAGTGCCGAGTCGGCGGAAGAAAGGGCCGCGGCCACCAAACCCAGCAAAAACAACACGGACAGGGCGACCCCGAGGCTGCCGTCCAAGGCAACGCGGGCAAACAGCAAGTCCGGCTTACCGGCGGTCAATGCGGTGGCGTCTGCATGCATGAGGAGGAGGGCGCCAAGGCCGAGAAACATCAGGTTCACCAAGACCAAAACAATGGAAAATGAGGCCATGTTGACCTGTGCGTCCTTGAGGCTTCTGCAGCTCAAGTTCTTCTGCATCATGTCTTGGTCTAAACCAGTCATGCACAGCGCGATAAATGCTCCCGCTATGAGTTGTTTGACACCGTGATTGGGTGCGCTCCAGTCCTCAAAAAACCACCACCGAGCATGGCCGGAATCTGCGATGGCCCCAGGAAGTTCCAAGAGGCTGAGGCCCAGTCCGTCTCCGATGAGGTAGACCGCCGCGCCTGCGGCGAGCAACATGCAGGCGGTTTGAAGGGTGTCCGTCCACACCACGGTGGCGATGCCGCCATGTCGGGTATAGGCCCAGATGGCGCCCAATACGAGACCGATGAGTCCGGTCAGCCTGATCCATTCGCCCAGGGCGTCTGCAGGAGGCAGGAGGGTTTCGTTGAGCACCAATACCACCAGATACAACCTGAAGGCAGCGCCAATGCTGCGAGAAAGCAAGAAAAACGCAGCACCTGTGCGGTAGGCCCGGGCACCGATGCGGTCCCCGAGGAAGCGGTAGATGCTCGTCAGTTTAAGGCGGTAGTAGAGGGGGAGCAGGATGCCGATGATCGCCGCATAACCAAAGAGATAGCCGATGACCATCTGCATGTAACCGAATTGTTGATCGCCCACCCAACCCGGCACGGAGAGGAAGGTGACACCGCTCAGGCTCGTCCCAACCATCCCAAAGGCTACAGCCCACCAAGGGCTGCGCCGTCCTCCCACCGAGAAGTCTGCCATGGAGTTGCTGCGGCCCGTCCGGTGACCGATTCCCAGTAACAGTGCTATGTATCCAATGACCGCAAGGCCAGCCCACCATTCGACGTCCATGGGGCCAAGCTACTGCGCGGCGGTCAGATGGTGTCCGAAGCGTTTGCGCCGGGTCTGTTTTGTGCGGCAATTCAGGGAAAGCGGCTGGACATAAGGGCGTAGGGCATGTGCCGTGTGCACCGGTTAACTTCGCGGCGTGGAGATGCCATCACGCCTTATCGACCGTGCGGTTGATCAAATCGCCGGTTTACCCGGTGTGGGTCGCCGGACCGCACTGCGGCTCGCCTTGCATTTGTTGGGGCGAACCGAGGATGATGTGCGGCGTTTTGCAGAGGCGATTCAGGACATGAAAGAGGGCGTCCTTTCCTGCAACATTTGTGGTAATCTAGGAGAAGAAGAAGTGTGCTCCATCTGCCTGGATGACAGGAGAGAAGAGTCGCGAATTGCCATCGTAGAAGACCTGCGTGATTTGCTCGCTATTGAAGCAACAGGTCACTTCAAGGGGCGATACCACGTCCTGGGCGGGGTCATCAGTCCCATGGATGGTGTTGGGCCTGCGGACTTGCGCATCGAAAGCTTGATTGCTCGGGTGTCTGATCCCGTGGTGGAGGAAGTGATCTTTGCCTTGCCCACCACCATGGAGGGCGATACCACGGCTTTCTACATCAACAAGCGTCTGCAAGACATCGAAGTCACAGTCACCACGCTTGCCCGCGGTGTTGCAGTTGGCGATGAGCTGCAGTATGCCGATGAATTGACCTTGATTCGCTCGCTCCAGCAGCGGTTGCCTTATGCGACCAGCACTGGGGGTACAGACGGAAGTGCATCATGAAGCTTTCGGTGATCGTCGTGAGCTACAATGTCAAGGGGTACCTCTCCTTGTGCCTTTCCTCGGCATTGATGGCCATGGAACGGCTCGGCGAAGGCGCTTCGGAATTGTGGGTTGTAGACAATGCAAGTGTCGATGGTTCAGCCGATTGGGTGATGTCGAATTACCCATCAGTCCAAGTTTTGGCCCTCGAAGAAAACCTAGGGTTCAGCAAGGCCAACAATATGGCCATGGCGCGGGCCAAAGGCGAGTGGGTATTGCTGCTCAATCCAGATACGGTGGTGCCTGAGGATACGTTTGAACGCATTTTGGATCACCTCTCAGATGCCCCGGATGTGGGCGGGTTGGGGGTGCCGATGTACGATGGAAGCGGACAATGGCTTCCCGAGAGCAAGCGCGGGATGCCCACTCCCTGGGCTTCTTTCTGCAGGCTGAGCGGGCTTTGGCGGCTCTCACCACGCAGCGCCCGATTGAACAGCTATTACTTCGGCCATGTGCGCGCGGATGAGTCTGCAGATGTGGAAGTGCTCAGTGGGGCTTTCATGTGGATGCGCAAGAAGGCGTTGGATGAAGTGGGATTGCTGGATGAATCCTTCTTCATGTATGGGGAGGATATAGACTTGAGCATCAGGATTATAAAGGGAGGATGGGTAAACCGTTACTTTAGTGAAGCGCCCATCTTGCACTTCAAGGGAGAAAGCACCAAGAAGGGGAGCCTATCCTATGTACGGGTCTTTCACGATGCCATGCGCATCTTCAGCGAAAAGCATTTTGCAGGTGGCCAGGCCGTTGCCATGCGCTGGATGATCCGCTTGGGAATCAGGCTCCGTGCGGTTTCCGCCTTCTTGCACGGCCTCGTGCAGCGGCACAGCATGGTGGTGCTCGACGTGTTGACTGCGGTGGCGGCGGGCGTGACTGTCGTGGAATTGCATGGCCTGTTTACTGGGATTGGACACCCTCTACTGCCCAAGGCGGCCATGGTTGGGCTTGGCGCACTGTCTGTGTGGTCGTCTGGCCGGTGGTTCGGTACCCATGACATTCCGTTTCATCGTTTGCGCATTGCCATGTCGGGTTTTGGGTCTGCAGTCTCTTTGATTCTGCTTTACTCTCTTCTTCCTGAGAGCTTGAGGGTGAGTCGATTGTCTGTCTTCATACTAAGTGTATTCTTGATGGGCCTGCCCTGGTTATTGCGGAGTGTTTTGATTGCGGTCCGACCCCGTCAGTACATGTGGCGTCAAGTCCGTTCGAGGGTGGTCATCAGTGCATCAGAATCACAGTGGGTTGATTTGCAACAATGGGTGACCTCGTCTTACGGCAATACAGTGGAGGTGACACCGTGGGATCCCAACCGGGAGGGTGCTGGTTTGCCCCCTTTGGATACGGACATGGTATTGTTGTCCGCTGACCTGGGCGGGGGGACATGTGTGGCAGCAGTGCGCGCTGCGGGCCAACATCAATTGGATGTGCGGGTGGTTCCAGGCGATTTTCGCT
>JAKMCW010000001.1 GCA_022428205.1 Flavobacteriales bacterium | reverse complement strand
GCGGCTTCGGGAAGTGTTGGGCAACAGGTTGGTCAGGAATTTGTCGACGCGCAAGAGCGCCTGGCCTTTATCGGCCACGATCCTGTGGTGCTCGAACAACTCATCGCCGTCCTGTTGGGCGGCAGAGTCTTGGTGGTCCGTGGATTCCAAAGCGCTCAATTCAGCAAAATACGGTGCGTATACAGCGCCCCTTGGATGTCTTCCACAAGCAGCAGATATGCACCGCGCGGCTGGTCGGACACACCCAACTGCATCTGCTGTGCGCCAGGCGTCCAACGGGTCTCCGCCATGGTTCGGCCCGTCATGTCCACCATCAAAATGCGACGGGGCTGCATGCGCTCGTCTGCACTGATGGTGAGGGCATCTGAGGCAGGGTTGGGCCACACGGCAATGGCCGCCTGCGCCTCCATGGTCACAGCATCGACTGCCGTGAATACGTCCTCAACACCCGCCTGCAATACCGGGCGGATCATCACCGTCCCTTCAATCGTCGACAAAGTCCAGTCTGCACCAAGGCCCAATTGATAGTGGACCCGCGAGAAATTGAAGTCGGTGTTTTTATCGAGCCCCACATTCAATGAAAACTCAGCCTCCTGAACAAGCCCGACGTGCACGGTGCCCTCCACGGGAATGGGGTCGTCATAGGTGTAGTACGCAAAGACATCGTGGCCATCTGTAAAGTACTGGGGCTGATGAAAGACGTAATTCTCGCCCAACTCGTCGCCCGGCACTCCGTCGTCATCTGACCACGCGCGCAGCAGGAAATTCAAGTTGGACTGCTGGTTGTAGTAAGGCGTAAAATGAATGGCCAGGCCGTGCAGCGTATCGGGTACAGCGAGGTCGTAACGCACGGCAAGCTTGCCGCCCCCCGTCGTGAGTCCGTATGCCTTCTCAGCAGTACCGTCGTCGTAGGCGTATTCGTTGCGAAACACCTGGGTGAACACCAAGCTGTCGTTATCCGGAACACCTACCCGCTCTTGCTCGAGAATACCGATCGAGTTCTCATACAAGCTGACCTCGAAGGTGGCCGCAGTGTCATTGCCGGGATCAGAAAAGGCAAAACCGCTCGGTTCCACCAGCACAACATCGTTCTCGATGTACGGCTCTTGGATATAGTACTGCTCGTTGAACACGCTGCTCGGTGGCACGGACGTCAAGGAGAAGGGGTTGAGGTAGTCTTCCGTTGCATCCGTGATGACGTTGCGCACCTTGAGGCCGCAGGTCACATTGTCGGCCTGGAAGGCGCTCATGTTGCGGTGGTCAGTCACCATGCTGTCCAACATGAAAGACGCCGGGTCGGTCAGAAAGTGGGACCACGGCATGATGCTGTAAGGCGACGTCAAGGTGTGCCTCGGGTCGGTGAATGCCACTTCGAAATACCCCAAATTGTCGGGGTTCAGGTTGTCGTCGAGCAAAACGTAATCGATGTGCCAGAGGTCCACGTTGCCAGCCAAAGCCCCATGGTTGCGGAACCTGAAGCGAAATCCGTCCTGCAGGTGAATCAGCTGGTCCACCGCCACAGCAGCCACAGCAAACGTATCCATGTCAGCCCCAGTGGCCGACCACACCTGGCTCCACCCCAGCTCACCACCATCAGGCGCCAAGAATTCCACCACCAAACTGTCGTTCTCATCGGGGGCATTGCCACGGCCACCGCCCTGATAGAAGAAGGTCAGAAAGATGTTGTCCTCCGGGGTTCTGCCCGCAAGGTTGATGGGCACAGAAGTCAAGGTGTCTGCCCATCCCGTCGCGTCCTCATTGAACGCATAGGGGAAGCCGTCTGAGCGCAAACCCTCCAAGGTCGCCTGACCCACGGTCGGCGCGTTCATGGCATAGGTCGCCGTTCGGCGGGCAGAACCATCGCTCCAACGCACCAACTCAATGGGCCCCTCTTCACCGGCAAACGTCGGAGAAGCGAAGTCATCGAAGAAGGGCAAACTCATGTTGCCACCGCCTCTGCGCAGGTTCGGCACCGGAGCACCATCCTGGGCAACGGGAACGCAGAGCAGGTCGCGCTCCACTTCCTGAGCAGAGATTGATGCGCACACTGCCGTGAGCAGCAAAGGCACAACGCATCGGAAGAGGGTAAAAGAAAACGGTTGCATTCAATTCAAGGTTGTTCCGGCATCTTCACCGAAGGGTCCGGGGCGGCCGGAGGCGCGCCAAATGTGAGATCAATCACGGTGCCTTCCTTGACCTGTCGGCCTGGCGTATATGCGGGCAGTTGGGACGCAATGATCGCCTGCGTAGAATCCTGAAGGTCCAAGGCTTCGAAGAGCCAACGGGTAAATCCAAGGGACAATCCCGATTGCTTCAACTTGCGCAGGCCAGCGGTTCGCGTCATGCCCACCAACTCCGGCAGGTCGACCGACTCAGCGGAGATTTGACCGATAACCAGCACGAGGGGCTCGCCCTTGGCCAATCGGTCTTCCGGCCCTCGGGCCTCACCCTTGCGGTTTTCCACCCGCATCACCAGGCCGGCCAATTCTGGAGAGGGCTCATAGCGCTCGCTAAAGGGGAACCCCTTGACATCCAGTAGGATCCTCGCCACTCCGGCGTCCATGCCTTCTTCGACTTCCAAGCGCTCGCTTGGCGGCGTCGAACGAAATACCGTCAAGTACACATTGCGGGTGCCCTTGACCTCGACCTCTGCGGCGGGATCTTGTTCGACCACAGCACCGGGCTGTCCTTTGGCAGAATACAAACTGTCCATGATCACGGGCTCGAGGCCTGCAGCCTCCAACGCCATGACGGCCTCATTCATGTGAACCCCCACCACGGAGGGAACTGCGATGCGCTCACTGTGCCGGGTATACCCGCGCAACATCACATTCATCGCGATAAACCCCAACACACCGAGCACCAACGCCAAGCCCAACTGGACCCAGAATGTGCGACTGATGAAGAAGCGGAGCATGCGCATGCGCAGGGAAAACGTCTAAAGTGGAGGTTTATTGGGCCATGGCATTGGGGATGGCCGTCTCCATGGCTTCGTGGTATTCTCCGATGAATCCGTAGTGCTGACCATCGACTACGCATTTGCCTTTGGTGGTATGTCCCAACAACGTGACCGGAATCCCGACTTCACCCAGAACGTCAAGGAAATCCTCCTGATCGGATTCAGTCGTGGTCACGATGATGCGGCCTTGGGACTCGCCGAAGAGGAAAGCATCGAGGCGGACTTCGCTGTCACTTTCCACATCAAAACCAAGGCCCCTTGGAGCGCCCATTTCGACCAACGCCGTGAACAAGCCGCCGTCACTGACATCGTGCGCACATGCCACCAACCGTCGGTCGATCAACATGCGCACTGCATCGTGCAGCTTGACTTCAAAGTCTAAATCGAAGTGGGGCGCAGGGCTGTAACGCACCCCATGCATGGCCGTCAAATACTCAGAGCAACCGAGGTCATTGTGGGATTCGCCCAACAGGAAGACAAGCTCGCCCTTGACCTTGAAATCCAACGTCATCTGGCGACTGGCGTCCTCCATCAAACCGAGCATACCAATGGTGGGCGTCGGGTAGACAGGCTTGGCCGTACCGTCGCTATCTACGGTCTGGTTGTAGAAGCTCACGTTGCCGCCCGTCACGGGTGCATTGAAAGCGCGGCAGGCATCGCCCATCCCTTCGATGGCACCGACAAACTGCCAGTACACTTCTGGGTTGTAAGGATTACCGAAGTTGAGGCAGTTGGTGATGGCACTGGGCGTCCCTCCTACGCAAGCGATGTTGCGGGCAGCCTCGGCTACAGCAATCGCGCAGCCTTTGCGGGGATCGGCCTCCACATATCGGCCATTGCAATCCACACTCAGGGCGAGGCCCTTTTTGGATCCCTTGACCTGGACCACAGCCGCGTCTCCAGGGCGGTTGGTAGAACGATTAACCGTACCCACCATGCTGTCATACTGCTCGTATACCCAACGCTTAGAGGCCAGGTTTGGCCGCGTAACCAACGCCTTGGCCGTAGCCACATAATCCTCGGGTTCCGGAATGGCCGACATGTCAAAAGCGTCCACTTCGGCCAGGTAAGCTGGCGGCGTGTACTCGCGCTCATAAACGGGTGCTCCGCCGCCGAGGATCAAACTGTCGGCAGGCACTTCCGCGATGAGTTCCTCCCCATCGAAGTAGCGCAAAGTATTGCCTTCGGTAACCACACCAATGTTGACGGCGTGCAAGTCCCACTTCTCGAAAATGGCCTCAATCTCAGCTTCCTTTCCCTTATTGACAACCACCAGCATGCGCTCCTGGCTTTCACTAAGTAGGATCTCAAAAGGCTCCATGTCGGCTTGGCGCTTGGGCACCAGGTCAAGGCGCACGTCCATGCCAACACCGCCACCACCGCTCATTTCAGAGGTAGAGCAGGTGATGCCCGCGGCCCCCATGTCCTGCATGCCGACGACAGCATCGCTGCCCGCCAGCTCCAAGGACGCTTCCAACAACAGCTTCTCTTGGAAGGGGTCCCCCACCTGCACGGCAGGCAGATCTTCCGCGCTGTCTTCTGTGATGTCCTTAGAAGCAAACGAAGCGCCCTGAATGCCATCCTTGCCCGTATCTGACCCCACGATATACACGGGGTTGCCCGGGCCACCAGCCTTGGCGCTGATGATCTTATCGCTGTCCAGGAGGCCTACACTCATCGCGTTGACGAGGGGGTTCACCTGATACACCGGGTCGAAATACACCTCACCGCCCACGATGGGCACACCGAAACTGTTGCCGTAATCGCCGATACCGCGTACCACACCGTCGAGCAACCATTTGGTCTTGGGATGATCGAGGTCGCCGAAGCGCAGTGAATTCAATTGGGCAATGGGCCGGGCGCCCATGGTGAAGATGTCGCGGTTGATGCCACCCACTCCGGTGGCTGCGCCTTGATAAGGCTCGAGTGCGCTAGGGTGGTTGTGGCTCTCAATCTTGAACGCGCAACCGATGCCGTCGCCGATGTCGACGATGCCGGCGTTTTCCTCACCCGCCTTGACCAGCAAATGCGGGCCATCCTTGGGGAGCGTCTTCAACCACTTGATCGAGTTCTTGTAACTGCAGTGCTCGGACCACATCACCGAGTAAATGCACATCTCGGTGAAGTTGGGGGTCCGGCCGAGGATCTCGGCAATCTTGTCAAACTCCTCAGGGCGCAAGCCCATGTCTTGGGCTTGCTCGAGGGTGGCGGGTGCGGTGGATGCGCGTTGGGCCATGTTGCGAACGGTTCGGGGTTGCGAATGCGTACTGCGAAGGTACACTTGGCCCTGCACCTGACCCCCTTCTCAATATTTGGCTCACGGGGCTTTTCCAACATTTCAAAAAAGTGCTGCCCGCCGTGCTCGAAGCCAGCCCCTACCTCGCGTCGCGTTACACTGATCCCAGCTACGGCACAGAAAAAATATCCAGCTTGAACTTCAGCGCCATGAACTGGTTCCGCAGCGATGCAAGCGGCAAGGTCATGGATCCTTACGCCATACTTCCTGAGGTACAAGAGAGCCAATGGGCAGCGACTTTGCGCGACATCGAAGTCTTGTACGACGAGGAGCGCGTGGCCCATGGTGGTGCAGCCATGACGGCATGGGCCTACATGCAGTTTGCCGAGATGTCCGATACAGAGCGCGACGCCCTCTGCGGTATGCTCAAACAATACTGCGAACTCGACACCCTCGCCATGGTCATGATCCTAGAATTCATACTCAACGAGGTCTAACAAGGCTGTAAAAACCTCGTGCAGCAGTGCTCTACAAATCCGTACACATCGCTCAGCGATAGACCACGGATAGCGCTGGCGCATCCAGTCGCACTCGAAGAAAGGATTCGATCACATTGGACTGGGTGGCGCGGGTTGCCGAGTCTACATCTTGACACCATGAAACCGCCACATAAGGCGCACCAGCTAACCGAAATAGGCCAGTAGAATCCCTGCGTGCATCTTCGATGTGTCCCCATTCTACCACTTCCACATCGGGATACTGGACGAAGATCTCTTCCGCCAGTCCTGAGGGCAGTGCATTTCGCATGGAACGGGCCGTGGCCTCTTCGCGGGCTTTTATTTCTGCGCGCAAATCCGCGATTTCCCGGTCCTTTCCTGAAAGTTCTTCCCGCCCTTGCGCGTAGAGGTCTACCATCCTTTCCAATTCAGCAAGACCAGCATCATCGCGGGAATTCTGCACCACATTAAAAGCCACGCCTGGCACAAGACGAGCAAAGTCCTCCCGCCATTGCACGATGGTGGGTTCGGGTACGAATTCACCGAGCAAGACAATATTGAGTCTGGGCACTTCGCCCTCCCTCTCGATGGTCTGCCCCACAATTTCAGTCCCGGGATAATTGACCCGGTCCGCTACAAATGCACTGATCCTGCCATCCTCTATGCTGGTCGTTACTGTGGTGTAAAAAATGTACGTTGAAGGCACCACCAAGGCCAACAACAAAATGGTGAACCAGCGTTTGACCTTCAACTCTGTAGCGGTGTCGACCAACTGAACCACCGGGAAGCGGAGGTATCGAATCACCAGGGCTGTGGCAGTAGCAATCAGCATACTGTTGATCAGAAACAGGTAGAAGCCCCCAATGAGGAAGTTCCATTCACCATTGGCCAATCCATATCCAGCCGTACACAGGGGCGGCATCAAAGCTGTGGCAATCGCGACTCCGGGAATCACATTGGACTTCTCTTTTCTCGAGCCCGCCATAATGCCCGCCAATCCACCGAAGAGGGCGACCATCACGTCCAAAAAGTTCGGATGTGTACGTGCTAAAAGCTCACTGGAAGCCTCATGGATGGGGGATACCATGAAATACAGAGCACTCGTCAGAATTGCAATACCCGCGGCTACAGCAAGGCTGCTCAAAGAAGTCCTGAAAGTGGCCCCGTCCTGCACGCCGACACCAAGGCCTATGCCCATGATCGGACCCATCAGCGGACTGATCAACATGGCACCAATCACCACCGCCGTGGAATCCACATTGAGGCCTATGGCACAAATGAAAATGCTGAAAACAAGAATCCACAGATTGAAACCTCGGAATTCAACATCACGCTTGATTCCATCAATGGTCTGTTGCGGGTCGGCAACATCAAGGATGCGAAAACGCTCAGCCAATCGCGGCTTTAAAATGGCGAAGATCCGCTGCCACAAAGGCTGCTGATCCGGTTCTGAAGCCCCTTCCTTCGGGTCATTAAGTTCCATACTCCCAAGTATACCAAGACGACATGGACAATTGACAAAATGGGCCCAAAGGAAAACCGTGACTACACCATTGCTGTGGGCACATTACCTCCTGCCCGAAAAGGTCACAACATTTGGCGCGCGGCTCGCCCATCAATTCACCTCCCATCGAAGGCCAAAGGCCGTGCCCAAGTCAACAGGTTTCAAGCCTGCGTGCGGGTCGCTGTCGCGGCGACACACCAGGCTGAATTCAAAAGAGAGTTGTTCGCTGATGGCCATGTTGGCAGCTGATTCATAATAGAACCGACTGTCTTGCCATGAGGCCATATCTGATTGCAGATAAATGGTGTTGCGCCAGTCTAACTTCTCGGACACATGCCATTCAGAGGCAATGGTCCAACTGCTGCGAATCAGGTCTTGTTGTGGCTCCAGGGTCTCCGCGTCGTACACCTCCTTCTCGGAAAATGGCCCCCAAGCAAAATCAAACCAACCTCCTTCACCATCAAGGACCCTTTTGCGGACACCCCCTCCGATGAGTGTCCTCTCCTGCATCAGCAAAACGTTGTTGGACGCTGTCTGTACGAAAGCAAACGCTTGCCAACCGCGACCACCCAACTTGCGGTTGACACGAAACTGAGCGAAACGGTTGTCTTGAATTGCTGCGCCAAGCGCCCCTACGATCCCGCCAAGCGATAGGTCATCTGTCCTTGGGTGTATCCCAAACTACCGTCCGTGGAGAGGTCCGTCACGCGGGAATTTCCAAATGACACATCCCCTACAGCGCCAAAAGTGGCTGCCCAACCACTGTCAATCTGAGCAAGGAGGGTTTCCGTATTGACAATGGTCTGAGCGGAGAGACTCCCACCAACCAACACCAAAACAACAGAGAGATAAAAACGAACAAGAATGGGCATAGGTAAAAATTACAACGGTGAAGCCTTGCACATTAGATTCACCTCATGCACGCCATCCTGCATTTTGTCTTCAAGGTTCTCAAGTGGCCCGTGGCATTGGTCGCTGTCATGGGACTCCCCGGTATGGCCCAAGCTTGCTGGGCGAGAATCCTCGACTCATTAAAAGAAGCTTATCTGCCATTCTGGATGGGTGTAGGCATCATGTTGTTGATGTGGGGACTGCTCTTGCGAAAAGCCAAGTGGGCTCGGTTCATCACCACCATTGAACATGAAGCCCTGCACGCCATTGTCGGGTTCATCAGTTTTATTCCCATCCGCGAACTCAAGGTCAACGAGGATGGAAGTGGTCATGTGATCTTCACCCCGCCTACTAACTGGCTCATGCTTCTGGCGCCTTATTTCATTCCGCTCACCTTGGCCATATACGCTGCCCTGGTGTTTGCCTTGAAATTGGATCCGTTCGCACAGTCCGTCGTGCTCGGAGCCATTTTCGGTTTAGAGTGGGCGGGAAATCTCAGGGAAATCCATCCGAAACAAACAGATTTCAGTCAAGCGGGATGGGTGTTCACTGTGCTCTTTCTGCCCTCTGCAATTTTACTGAGCTACGGGTCGGCCATCACCATCCTGCTCGAAGGGGGCGTAGGACCGGGCTGGGCTTTTGCAAAAGCGGGAGTGATTGGAATGTGGAATGACACCCTGAACGGCATCATCGCCGGAATCAATCTGATCAAGTCCTGACACAAACAACCTACACGTAACAGGTTTCGCCGCGTTTCAGACTGAAGTTCAAGAAACAGAAGTCGTCACACCAAACGCGGACCAAATGGACGATACGGACTAATTTTCCGTCATGAGGGCCGTGGTACAAAAGGTTAGTCGCGCATCCGTCCAAGTGGAAGGGAAAACCATCGGGTCTTGTGGCCCTGGCTTCATGATCCTGCTGGGAGTGCATGCCGAGGATACTGAGGAAGATGCTGCTTGGCTCGCCCAAAAAACGGCTGCCTTGAGGGTATTCTCCGACGCCGATGGCAAGATGAACCAGTCCATTCTCGACATCTCTGGGGAAGCCTTGGTGGTGAGCCAATTCACCCTCCACGCCAAATACAAAAAGGGCGCGAGACCCAGCTTCATCCACGCGGCGCGGCCCGAGAAGGCCATCCCGCTCTACGAACGCTTCGTCCGCCAACTGGAAGACCACCTCAAACGCCCCGTCGCCACCGGCCAGTTTGGCGCCATGATGGAGGTCGATCTCGTCAACGATGGCCCCGTCACCATCACCATGGACACCCGCAACAAAGAATGACCTCTGACTCCCCCACCCTGGCCGATGTACAGGCCCAAGTCGATGAGTGGATCACCACCATCGGCGTGCGCTATTTCAGCGAGCTCACCAACATGGCCATCCTGACAGAGGAAGTGGGTGAACTGGCGCGCATCATGGCGCGCCGGTATGGCGACCAAAGTGAAAAACCCTCAGACGCCGCCCTCGACCTGGGCGATGAAATGGCGGACGTCCTCTGGGTCCTCGCTGCACTGGCCAACCAGACCGGCGTCGACCTCTCCGCAGCTTTTCGGCGCAACATCGAAAAGAAAACCCAGCGCGACGCAGACCGCCACCGCAACAATCCCAAGCTCCAATGATCCGAGCCTCCCTCAAAACACAAGGCCTGCTGGTCCTGCTCACCTTGGCCCTCACCGCTTCGGGTCAACGCGGCCGAAAAAGCGAAATGCTGGCCCCCACTCCCGCAGCTGCTCGTCTGAATGTCAGCACCTCGCACGCATTCCTCGACGACGCTAGCTGGACGGCTGGACTCGAGCTGCGCAATGTCGGCCCCACCGTCATGAGTGGACGGGTGGTCGACCTCTCCGTCAACCCTTCAGAACCGGCCGAATTCGTGGTCGCTTATGCCACAGGAGGTCTGTGGCACACCCGCGACCACGGAACCTCGTTCACCCCCTTGTTTGACCACGAAGCGGTCATCTTCATCGGTGCCATCGCTGTAGACTGGAGCGCGCGCACCCTGTGGGTCGGCACCGGAGAAGTCAACGCTTCCCGTTCCAGCTATGCAGGTGTTGGTGTCTACCGCAGCGGCGATTGGGGGGAATCTTGGGAGCACATGGGCCTCGAGGAGAGCCACCACATCGGGCGCATGGCCCTCACCTCAAATGGCGACCTGTACGTGGCTTCCATGGGAGCACTGTACCAGGACGCAACACCGGGCCAGCGCGGCGTTTATCGCTGGACCAAAAACAGCGGTCAATGGGACCTTGTGCTCGACGGCACCCAAGCCAACCGGCCAGCTGCCGGGGCCATCGACCTGGTGGTCGACGCCGCCAATGAAAATCACCTGTACGCCGCCCTTTGGGACCGTACCCGACGTGCTTGGGACTTCACAGAAGGAGGGTCAGCCAGTGGTGTATTCGAATCCATCGACGGGGGAGCCTCCTGGGTGCGGCTCACCACCGAGGCCAATGGATTTCCCGCCGCCGAAGGGATCGGCCGCATGGGCCTTGCCTACCACCCGGGGGAAGCCCGCCTTTACGTCATCGTAGACAACCAAAACGCCAAACCGGACGACGAAGCCGACGAAACCGATGAGCTTCAAGCCAAGGATTTCCGCACCATGGACGCCGCCGCCTTTGCCGCCTTGGATACCGCCGCACTCACCGCTTTTCTCGAAGAAAATGGGTTTCCGGAGGACGCAGATGCCAGCAGCTTGTTTGGGCGCGTGGCCGATGGAGACCTGGATCCTGTGGCGCTGGCCGACTACCTCGGTGACGCCAATGCCGAGATGTTTGACCCTCCCATCATTGGCGCTGAAGTGTACCGCTGGCATGCCCAACCTTTGAGAACCGGAGAACAGGCTCCTCGTGGAATCGACACCGCAGCAGCAGCATGGGTGCGCACGCACGAAGAAGCACTGGACGAGGTCTGTTACAGTTACTGTTACTATTTCGGGCTCATCGAAGTGGATCCCAATGACGCTACCCACTTGGCCATCGGCGGTGTGCCTTTGTTGGAAAGCACAGATGGCGGGGCCACCTGGTCTTCCATTGCACAGGACAACGTCCACGTGGACCATCACCACATCTGGTTCGACCCTGCCGATTCGCAACACATGATCAACGGCAACGATGGCGGCATCAACGTCACCTTTGACGGCGGCGAACACTGGACGTCTTGCAACTCACCTGCCGTTGGACAGTTCTACGCCATTGCCGTAGACGAGGCCATACCCTACCGCATCTATGGCGGCCTGCAGGACAATGGCACATGGCGCGGACCAAGCAGCTATGAAGAAAGTCCCCGTTGGCATCAAACCGGCAACTATCCCTACGACCGGCTCAACGGTGGAGACGGCATGCGCATCGAGGTAGATACGCGCGACAACGAAACAGTGTACACCGGCTATCAATTCGGTTGGTACAGCCGCTCCAACCGCAAAACGGGAGACCGGGCGGGTTTGCATCCTGAGCACACCTTGGGTGAAACCCCACTGCGTTGGAACTGGCAGACGCCCATTCACCTCTCCCGCCACCAGCAGGACATCCTGTACATGGGCTCAAACCGCTTCCACCGGTCCTTCGACCAAGGTGACGCCTTTGAGACCTTGTCCGGAGACCTCACGCGGGGTACGAAAAAGGGCAATGTTCCTTTTGGCTCTCTCACCGCCATTCACGAGAGCCCACTGCGGTTTGGACGGCTGGCCGTAGGGTCGGATGACGGGCTGATTCACCTCAGTCCTGACGGGGGATACACCTGGGAAAACCGCACCCCACCAGCGCCACAAGCAGCGCCAGAACGCACGCTCTGGGTCACAGAGGTGCTCTGGTCACACCACGCCCCGGACCGCGTTTTTGCTACACTGAATGGATACCGACACGACCACTTCGCCCCCTATTTGTATGCTTCGGATGACAACGGTAGGTCGTGGTCCCGACTGGGAGACGACGGCACCGTGCGCCTCGGTTTGCCCATGGAGCCCATCAACGCACTGGCCGAATCCGAAGACGTGGAGGGATTGTTGTTCTGCGGCACCGATGGTGGCCTCTACACCTCGATCGACGGCGGCTTTACTTGGTCCACGGCACACCCTGATTTGCCCCGGGTGCCCGTTCACGACCTGGTCATTCAGGAACGCGAAAACGAACTTGTCATCGGCACCCATGGCCGCAGCATTTGGGTCCTGGACATCGTGCCGCTCATCGATGGTTTGACTGCAGCAGACGAGGCCATGCCAGAAACCCTTCCCCTCACCATGGAAGCACCCGAAAACCTGACCTGGCGGGAAGGCTGGGGCGAACGCGGCTACGGATGGGGCGAGCCTTGGACCCCTGAAGTCAAGGCCGCGGTGTTCTTACCCAATGCTGGCGACCATGTCTTACAGGTCCTCGACAGTGCCCAAAACGTGGTCAGTCAAACGGAATACATCGCACTCAAGCGCGGGTGGCAACACTTGACCTTTTCACCCCAAAAAGTCGACGAAACGGAATTCCTTGGGCCAGGTGCGTACACCTTGACATTGCAAGCCAAAGGTGACAGTGCGGTTCGCTCTGAAGCCAGCTGGGCGATCGAAGAAGAGGACTAAACAAGCGCGGGTCAGCGCCATTCAAGCCTGCGGCTTCCGGAACAATGTGTCGGGAAGCGCGCACACCGGGATGGGGTCCATCTTGTGCCGGTTGGCGTTGTGGTGTCCTTGATAAATACCGAGCACTTGGGCCTCCCGTGAATCCGGGCTGAAGTCTGTTGCGGCCCTTCCCAAAGCGGCCTGCTCCATGGCCCATTCGAGCTCATCGTAGGTAGCGCCCAATTGGTCCTCGTCGGTCCTGTCGTCGCCCCACAAACCGTCCGTTGGTGCAGCCTGAAGAATGGCCTCCCCGACACCCAACACCCGACCCACAGCGTACACCTCGCTCTTGAGCAAATCAGCAATGGGGCTTAAGTCAACCCCGCCATCTCCGTATTTGGTATAGAAGCCGACGCCAAAATCCTCCACCTTATTGCCAGTCCCCGCCACGAGGGACCGGCGCTCAGCCGCCACAGCATACAACGTGGTCATCCGAAGACGGGCTCGGGCATTGGCCAAGGAGAGGCCTCCAAACGGTGCGCCCGCAGCGCCCGCAAGCGCCTCGGACAACCCGTCAAAAGAAGAAGTCAAGTCGACCACCAGGCTGGTAACGTTGTCAAATTCGCGTTCGAGCCATGTCATGTGATCTGCCCCTCGCCGGTCTTGGTCTTCGGCTTGATGGATGGGCATGCGCAACAAAGTCGTCGGGCGTCCAGTCCTTGCCGCCAAGGTCGAGGTCACGGCAGAATCGATGCCCCCGCTGACCCCCACAACCCAGCCGTCCAGACCAGAAGATTCCAAGTATTGACGCATCCAACCCCCTATGTGACGGGTGGCCGCATCGGCATCGATCTGGCGAGAGGCTTGCAACTTCATATCAGAATAACAATCCAACACTCAAAAGGATGGCGTTGTCTACCATTTTCATGTCATACCCTGTTAAACCCGCCGGGTCGAGGGAACCATCGGCCGCCGTCTCGAGGTGTTCCTCTGGCTGTGCGGGCCCAAAATTGCGGTTGCTGGCGACGTTGAACAAGCCGTTATTGAAGGTCGCACCCAGCAACAAAGCCGTCTTACCACTGAGGTTGTATTCGAGACCAAGGCCCACAATCATGGCGGCACGCAGCAAAGCAGCTTCATCTTCTACGGGGACGTCCTCCACGTTGACCACCCCGATGTTCGACTCCTCTGACCACGTGTCCTCCAAGGGAGCGGGCGACATTTGACGGTAGAGGTAGTCCAGCTGGTCATCCGCTGTGCTCCTCAAATTGAGGCCGAAGCCAAGACCAAACTGGCCCCAATAGGTGATGTGCCCGATTTGGCGGGTCCTGAATTTGAAGCTGACGGGCAGCTCCACCCAATGCTGGGTCAACGTGCGCTGGCGCCTCACCAAAAACTGGGTGCTGTCGTCTGCGGCATTCATAGGGTCACCCGTCACCCGATCGAAATAGGAGAGCTTCCCTCCATTGCGAAACACATTGATTCCTGTGCCCACAGCATAGTTGTCCGCAAACATGACGTCAGCAGTAAACCCGAAACCAAAACGGACCACCCCCCCTTCGGGAGCCCCTTGACCGTCGCGCACATCCAACCAAGCCATCGAGGGCAAGAGGTGCAAGCCCATCCTGAATTTGGGCGATGGATAGCGCCCCCCTGCAACGGCGGCGTCAGTGCCTTGCGCCTGCGATGAAAGGGGCAGCACCCCGATCACCAGCGCCAAAGCGGCGAAACGAAAAATTGTGGTGGAATCCATGTCTTCGAAAATCAAACGTTCCTCGGGGGGCAAATTGCGTACCAAAGCCGAAATACAGGCCGTCTTCCGGCGCACTTTTGCAACATGTGTGTTCAGAGAGGTTTCCTTTCCCCACCCCTCATCGGCCTGGTCGCCTTGGGGTTCATGGTATTGCTGCTCACCAGCTGCCAGGATAAAAACCCCTATTCCCCTTTTGCCACAGCGCCAGGGGCCATCACCACCATCACCACCAAAAGTTGGGAAGCCGTGCAGCAGCCCTCCCAGCTGCCGAATCCTCAAGACCCCTCCACGTGGAGCGGATGGGAAGCCCCACTGCTCTCAGGCATCCTACAATTGGGCCCTTGGCCGCCGCGCAGTGCGTCCGAGGAAGCCGCACTGGACACCGCTTGGCAGTCCTTCACAGCCTTTGAAGGCACCCGCAATGGCATCGCCGGCATCGACAGCGTGCTGCACCGCACTGGTCACATCGAAGCCGCCAACTTGGCACTGTCCGATGCCTTTGGCCGTTTCGAGCAACATTTCCCTGGCGGAGCCGCACCCAACATCGACTTCAGCTACACCGGCTTCAATTACAGCGTCTACCCCACACCGTCACTCCTCCTCATCGGCTGTGAATTCTTCATCGGGGCGGACCATCCCTCAGTGACACAGCTGCCACCCCATATTTATCCGCGTTACATGCAGGAGCGCATGGTCCCCGAACACCTCATCGGGGACGCCCTGCGAGGATGGCTGTTGGTCCATTTCCAGGAGGAACACTATCCCAAACAAGGCCAACTGGCAGATGAACTGCTCTACTGGGGCAAGGTGTTGTTCCTCTCTCAATGCCTCGCCCCTGAGGTGCATCCTTGGGATCTGCTCGACTGGACCGAAGCAGAATGGAATTGGACAAAACAGCACGAGATGCAGGTGTGGATCGAACTGCGTCAGGAGGAATTCCTCTACACCACCAAGCGCATGGACATCCAGCGTTGGGTCGCCGACGCCCCCTTCACCAAAGCTGGTGCCGTTCCTCAAGACAGCCCGGACCGACTTGGTTGGTACTTGGGGCTGCGGTGGGTGGAGGACTTCATGGTGCGCCATCCCGAAATGACATTGGAACAGCTCATGGGCCAATCCAACGTCTTGCCCTTTTTGCAATCGTATCGGCCCAAGGGCTGAGCGCCAATGCCGAACTTGCGCCCCATGGCCGACCCGCGCACCTCCGAGATCCACCTGACCGTCACCACCGACGAAAACAAAGTTCCCACCGCAATCCGCTGGTCTGCTTCCGACGCCGGCATCGCCAACGCGGAAGCCAAGGCCTTTGCGCTCAGCGTATGGAATGGCCGTGAAGCGCTCAGCATCGACCTGTGGGACAAGGACATGACCGTCGACGAAATGAAGGTGTTCGTGTGCCAATCCATGATGACACTGGCCGATGCCCTCGAGCGCTCGACACAGGATGAACGGGCTGCAGGTGCCATCCGAGGGTTCACTTCCGAGCTCGCAGAGCGCATCGGCGTCGGCCCAAGCCAGGAAGGCTAATTCCGGTTAGTCCAAGGATGGCGGCTTCCGGTAAATCGGATTGGTCTGAGCGATAAAGCCCAGGACATCTTGTCGGCCATCTCCCTTGGCTGAAGACGTCACAAAATGGGGAGGCATGGCCGACCATTGCTTCAACATATGCTGGGTATAGCGCGGCAAGAAAGCTTCGCGCTCCGCAATCGTGAGCTTGTCCACCTTGGTGAAAATCATGCTGAAGGAAAGGCCCGCCTTGGCCATCCACACCATGAAGTCCATGTCGATTTTCTGAGGCGGAACCCGAGAATCGATGAGCATCATGATGCACATGAGGTTCTCCCGCTTGGTGAGGTATTCCCGAGAGGTTCGCTCCCAGGAAGCCCTGTCCTTCTTGGACACCTTGGCATAGCCGATGCCGGGAAGGTCTACGAGGTACCATGGCTTGCCTGCCGTGGTCATCTCAAAATGGTTGATGAGCTGGGTCTTGCCCGGGGTAGAGCTCGTCTTGGCCAGCGCCTTACGGCCCGTGAGCATGTTGATCAGGGAACTCTTGCCCACATTGGAGCGACCGATGAAAGCGTATTCTGGCCGGTCAGCTTCAGGACACTCCTGGAGCTTGGCGCTCGACTTCACAAAGGCGGGGTCGTCAACTGAGTATTCCTCGACGCTCATACCAATCGCTCAAGATGCTGTTGAATTCCTCAGGGTGCTCCATCATAGGGGCATGGCCACACTGGTCGATCCAGTGGAGGTCGGCATCCGGCAACAAGGCCTTGAATTCGTCGGCCACTTCGGGAGGTGTGATGGTGTCGTTGCGTCCCCAAATGAGGCAAGAAGGCTGTTTCATCTGAGGCAAATCAGACGCCATATTGTGCCGGATGGCACTCTTGGCAATGGCCAAAATGCGCAGCACCCGGTTGCGGTCGTTCACAATCGCAAAGCACTCGTCCACCAACTCATCCGTCGCATGGTTGGGATCGTAGAAGGTCTCACCCACCTTGTTTCGGATAAACTCCTTGTCCTCACGCCGTGGGAATGAACTGCCGAAGGCGTTCTCGTATAGTCCGCTGCTCGCTGTCAAAGTGAGCGATGCCACACGGTCGGGATTGCGCTTCGTGTAAATCAGGCCCACATGACCCCCGAGTGAATTGCCGAGCAAATGCACCTTCTGAAGTCCGAGGTGATCGAGAAAGCCTTCTACGTGCTTGCACAGGGTCTTGGCACTTGTCGTAGCCAGCGGCAAATCATACAGCGGCAACATGGGAATGATGACCCGCATCTTGCCCGCAAAGTGGTTGAACAAATGCTCGAAGTTGCTCAGGGCTCCAAAGAGTCCGTGTAGCAACACCAGCGGCTCGCCTTCTGCGGCGCTTTGGACGTAGCGATAACGCCCTTCGGTAATGAGATCCTGCTCCATGGGGTGGCCTGTGCCTATCCCTACAAAGGAAGCACCCCTTTGGTTCCCTCACGCCGCATTGATTCGGTCACAATGAAAGCATCCGTGTGGACAAGCCGACGCCCTCTCCATCAACATGCCATCAACACCCCACGATTTCCCACTTGGCGAAAACCGGTCGGGAACACCTCCTGAACAACTGTAGCACAGGGTTTTACGGGCATTGTTGAAAAAGTTGCCCATCCACACACGTCAGCAAATTTTCCACATTGTGTCAGATTGTGGGAGTCAGTGGGGAATCGTGGGATAAACCGGCTACTTTTGGATGGGCAAGCCGCCCATAGAACCATGCTCAACCTCCTCGGGGAATACCACTGTCGGATCGACGCCAAAGGGCGCGTCAGCTTCCCGGCCAAACTGCGCAAGCAGCTGGACCGTGTGCTGCACGACGGTTTGGTGGTCAACCGCGACATCTTCGAGGGTTGCTTGGTCATCTACCCCAAGCCCGAATGGGACAAAGTCAATGCCGAGATGGGGCAGCTCAGCCGTTACGACCGGCAGCACCAGCTCTTCCAGCGGAAATTCATGAAGGGCGCCACGCTCGTGGAGCTCGACGGCTCAGGACGCATGCTCCTCCCCAGCGCACTGCTCGGTCACGCCGGGCTCGAAGCAGGCAAGGCAGGCGATTGCGTAGTGACCGGTTTGGGCGAGAAAATCGAAGTCTGGGCCAAAGACAGGTTTGAACAGCAAGTGCTCGGAGACGAAGAAGACTTCGATTTCGGCGCCTTGGCAGAACGCGTGCGTCAGGACATCGAGCCTGGGACGAACCCCAACGACTCCAGCCGCAACTGATGTCCATGAACTACCACGTCCCCGTGCTGTTTGACGCCGCCCTCGACGGGCTCGACTTGCAGCCCGCCGGAACGTACGTGGACTGCACTTTCGGTGGCGGTGGTCACAGTCGCGGCATCCTAGACCGGCTCGGCCCTGAAGGCAGGCTGTTCGGATTTGATTGCGACCCCGACGCGGTGCCCAATGTGCCCGAAGACGACCGGTTCACCCTCATCCAAGAGAACTTCAGGTTTGCCACCAACTTCCTCCGCATCCAAGGCGTGCAGCAGGTGGACGGGATCCTCGCGGACCTCGGTGTCAGTTCCCACCAATTCGATGCCGCTGAACGCGGGTTCAGCATCCGAGGAGATGGGGCGCTGGACATGCGCATGGATCCACGCCTTCCGGAGGGGGCAGACGGCCTCATTCAAAGGATGAGCGAACAGGAGCTCACCACACTCTTCCGACAATACGGCGAGCTCAACCAAGCCCACCGCGCAGCGCGGGCCCTCCGCAAAGCCATCGAGCAAGACGGCGCAGAGGGCATCGGCTCCACAGGCCGGCTTCAAACGGTCTTGTCGCCCCTCGCGCCCCCCAACAAAAGAAACCAGTACCTCGCCCAAGCCTTCCAAGCATTGCGCATTGCTGTGAATGACGAGCTGGGCGCACTGTCCGACTTGCTCAAGGCCAGCTTGCGGCTGCTCAAGCCCGGTGGAAGACTGGTGGTCATCAGCTACCACAGCCTGGAGGACCGCATGGTCAAGCGTTTCATGCGCGCCGGCAACCTCGAAGGTGAAATCGCCAAGGACTTCCACGGTCGGTCCCTCGCCCCGTTTGACAAGGTCACCGGAAAGGCGCTCGTGGCAGACGCCGAAGAAATGGAAAGGAACCCTCGGTCCCGCAGTGCGCGCATGCGCGTAGCGGCCCGCAATACCCAAGCCGCATGATGGGCCGCTCCTCACGTTCCAAGAAGAAGGCCCGCAAAGGCAACCGCCCCCTCTCCCCAGAGGAAAGGCTGGCCCGCAACATCACCCGTGAAGGCCGGGGCGAACAGCAGGCCGCACCCCGCAGAAAAGCAGGGCACGCCAAACCCCTCAATCCTGCGGAACCATCCTCCGGCCAACGCAGAAGAGACCGCAAGCCTTCCCGCATTGGACAGTGGTTCTCGCGCATATTCTCCCCAGTGCGTCATTCCCTTTCGGGCGAATGGCTCGGGGGTCCTGAAGTCACCCGACACCTCCCCTTCTTCGCCTTTGTCGTGGCCCTGCTCTTGGGATACACCTATCTCGAGTACCAATACGAATACGACGAGCGCGCCATCAAGGAAGGCCGCAAGTCCCTGCGCGATCTGCGCCACCACGAGCAAAGCCTGCGCGGGCGTTTTGAGTCCCAACTCCAGCGGAGTCGGCTGGACGAGGACATGGCCGACGTCGGTTTGACGCCGCCATCAGAGCCCCCCATTTCACTTCCTGCCAACCCCACCAGCACCCCATGAAACGCACCCAACACATCGCCACAAGGGCATGGGTGCTGTTCGCACTGTTCGCTGTTTTTGGCGTGGCCATCCTGTTGCGCATCATCTTGATCCAGCTCGACCCCAGCCACGAGGACATCAGCGCCATGCTGCCTCAGGTTCGCACCATTGAGCCTGAACGCGGCCGCATCCTCTCCGCAGATGGCCACCTTCTGGCGGCTTCAGTGCCCCGCTTCGACCTCCACTGGGACCCCACGGTCATCGACACCGACGAGGAGAAGGCCTTGTTCCTGACCACCCTGCCCGAACTGGCTGACGCCTTGGCCAGAGAGTTCGGAAAGCGCAGCGTGCAAGGTTGGCGCAACTTCCTCGTGGATGCCCACCGCAGCGGCAACAGCCGATATGTGCCCATCGCCCGAAACATCGCCTGGGACCGCCGACAAGCCGTTGAGTCCTTCCCTTGGATTGGTGATCAATCGCGCAACCGTTCCGGCTTCATGTTTTCGGAAAAGCCCCGCAGGGACAAGCCCTTCTCTCCGTTGGCCAACCGCACCATCGGACTGCACCGTCCCGAAGGCAACAGCGTCGGCATAGAGGCCGCCTACAACGAAGCCCTCTCCGGCAAGGAAGGCCAGCGCTTGATGCGCAGGATCCACGGCAATTACTGGATCCCTGCGACCGACGACTTTATCCAAGCCCCAGAACCTGGTCGCGATGTGCGGACCACCATCGACCTGAGGACCCAAGACGTCGCCACGGATGCCTTGCGCGCCAAACTCGATGAGCACAAGGCGGAATGGGGCTGCGCGGTGGTCATGGAAGTCGCTACAGGCAATGTGGTCGCCATCGCCAACCTGGTCCGCGACGAAGAAACCGGTGTGTGCTCCGAGTCCTACAACCACGCCATCGGCACTGCTATCGAACCAGGGTCAACCTTCAAACTCGCCAGCGCCATGGTCCTCTTGGAGTCTGGCAAGATGACCGCCCAAGACACCTTGGAAACCGAAAACGGCATTTTCCAACCCGCTCGGGGGTGCACCAAGATGAAGGACACCAGCTACCCAGATGGCGGCTACGGCCCACTTCGGCTGGAAGAGGTGTTTGAAAGGAGTTCGAATGTGGGCACCGCCAAGGCCGTGCAGCGCGTCTATGGTGACGACCCGCAAGCTTGGCTCGACGCCCTACGCGACATCGGTTTGGGCCAGCCCTTGGGCATCGCATTGGCCGGAGAAGGGAAGCCCAACCAACACGCGACCACCAAGGAATCCACTTGGAGCGCCTGTTCCTTGACCTCCATGTCCATCGGATACGAGGTCACCATGACCCCGTTGCAAACCGCCGCCTTCTACAACACCATTGCTGCGGACGGACGCCTCATCCGCCCCCGGTTTGCGGACGCATTGCTCGATGGCGATGAAGTCGCGGAAACCCTGCCCACCCAAGTCATCGCACAGCGCGTGGCAAGCCGGCCCACCATTGCTGCGCTCAAGTCCATGATGGAACGGGTCTGTGAACCGGGCGGGCACGGCACCGCAGAAGACATCTTCCGGGACAGGCCCTACCGAGTGGCAGGCAAGACCGGCACCGCTCGCGCCTCCGTACCCGGCGGCAGCTACAAGGGACACCGCGCCTCCTTTGCAGGCTTCTTCCCCGCAGAAAAGCCCGCCTACACCATTGCTGTCGTCGTACAGCGCCCCACCGAGAAAGGGTACTACGGGGGCGTCGTGGCTGCACCCGTTTTCCGCGCCATCGCCGACCACCTGCACGGCACGCGCCCTGACCTCATCGAAATGGAGGAAGGCCTCCTCACAGAAGCCCCACGACTGCCGGTGTCCATGAACGGCTCGACCGCCACCCTCACCAGCCTCTACGATGCGCTCGGCATGCCCTACGTCATCGACACCACAGGGATGGCCGAAATACCCGAGTTCGCTTCCGCGAAGACCGAAGACCACATCGTCACCTTGAGTGCGCGACAGGTCACAGAAGCCCACATCCCAGATGTGCGCGGCATGTCACTGCGAGACGCCGTGCGTTTGCTCGAAACCCGCGGTCTGCAAGTCAGCATCAACGGCCGAGGCACCGTGCGCCGCCAGAGCATAGCCCCTGGCACGCCCCCCCGTCAAGGTCAAACCATCCTACTGGAGCTGTCATGAAGTTGCTGAAAGACATCCTCTACGGTGCGCGGATCAGCCAAGTGCTGGGCTCCACCCATATCGCCATCGAATCGGTCGTCGCCGACAGCCGACAGGTCAAGCCGTTTGGCTGCTTCGTGGCCATTCCAGGTACCACGGTGGATGGGCACGACCACATTCCGGCCGCCGTGCGCGCAGGTGCTGCAGCTGTGGTATGTGAAGTGCTTCCTCCTGCAGAAGACCGCAAAGAGCACGTCGTCTACATCCAAGTCGAATCCACCCGGTCGGCCTTGGGCCACCTCGCGGCCAATTTCCACGACAACCCCGGTGAGCGCCTCAAGATTGTGGCCATCACCGGCACCAATGGCAAGACCACGGTGGCCACGTTGCTGCACCGCTTGGCCCGGATGTTTGACCGCAAAGCCGGGTTGGTCAGTACGGTGGAGAACCGCATCGTCGACCGCGTCGTCCCTGCAACGCACACCACGCCAGACCCGGTTGGGCTTCAGCAGCTCTTTGCTGATATGCTCGATGCCGGCTGCACCCACTGCTTCATGGAGGCCAGCTCCCACGCCCTGGACCAACACAGGCTGGCGGGCACCCCTTTGGCTGGAGGCGTCTTCACCAACATCACCCACGACCACCTGGATTACCACGGTGACTTCAACGCCTACATCGCCGCGAAGAAGTCGCTGTTTGACAGCCTTCCCGCCACGGCATTTGCCTTGACCAATGCCGATGAACGCCACAACGAAACCATGGTCGCCAACACCCGCGCAAGGGTCGTGACCTACGGCACCCGTCAGGTGGCCAACCACAAGACCCGCATCATAGAAAACAGCCTCGGTGGACTGCAACTGCACATGGATGGCCAAGACCTGTACACCCGCCTGATTGGCGACTTCAATGCGGCCAACCTCACGGCTGTCTATGCCGTTGCCCGCGAACTCGGGTGGGACAGCATGGAGACCCTGACCCACCTCTCACTGCTCGACGCGCCAGCGGGCCGCATGCAACAGGTGCGGGCCGGTGACCGCAGCATTCACGCCATTGTGGACTACGCGCACACGCCTGACGCCCTCGGCAAGGTGCTCGAAACCCTCAAAACAGTCCGCCAAGCTGGAGCTGTTGCCGCCACCACTGGCCGCGAAGCGCGCATACTGTGCGTGGTCGGATGCGGTGGCGATCGCGATCGCACCAAACGCCCCATCATGGCCCAAGTGGCCGCTGAATTGGCCGACCACGTCATCCTCACCTCCGACAACCCGCGCAGCGAAGACCCCGCGGCCATCATCGCGGAGATGCGCAGCGGACTCGACCCCATTCAGGCGCGGAAGGTGACCGCCAACCAAGACCGAGAGGAGGCCATCCGCTCCGCTTGCATCCAAGCCTTGCCTGGTGACGTCATCCTGGTCGCGGGAAAAGGCCACGAGAAGTACCAGGAAATCAATGGCGAACGGCGCCCCTTCGACGACGTTGCTGTGCTCACTGCATCCCTCACCACCACACGCTGAACAAGAGACGATGCTGTACCACCTCTTCGACTTCCTCCAACAGACCTCCGACATCCCCGGTGCCGGCCTGTTTCAGTACATCTCCTTCCGGGCCGCAGCCGCAGCCCTGTTGTCCTTGCTCGTCTCCATCGGGATTGGCAAGCGCATCATAGAGTGGCTCCAGCTCAAGCAGGTCGGTGAAATCGTGCGTGACCTCGGTCTCGAAGGCCAGATGCAGAAGCAGGGCACCCCCACCATGGGTGGCATCATCATCCTGAGCGCCATCCTCATCCCTACCCTCCTCCTCGCTGACCTCACCAACGTCTACATCCAGTGCATGCTGCTGGTGACCGTCCTGCTCGGTGGCATCGGGTTCGTGGACGACTACATCAAGGTGTTCAAGAAGAACAAAGAGGGCCTCGCCGGCAAATTCAAGGTGATCGGTCAGATCGGCGCCAGCCTCATTGTGGCCACCATGCTGTTTTGGAACCCCCAGGTCCGGGTCAAGGAACTGGTACCCGCCACCAGCACCGAAGCTGTGGCCCAACAGGTCGAGGACACCGACGGTGACGGTTGGGTCCGGGTGGAACACCGCTCTCAAAAGACGACCATCCCGTTCGTCAAAGACAACGAGTTCGACTATGCCAAGCTCACCGAATGGGCGACCGACAGCCCTTGGGCGCAATTCGCCGTGTTCGCCCTCATCGTGACCTTCATTGTGACCGCCGTATCCAATGGCGCCAACCTGACCGATGGTATGGACGGCCTGGCCACAGGAACCAGCGCCATCATCGGGATGACGCTGGCCATCCTCGCCTATGTCTCGGGCAACGCAGTGTTCTCGGACTACCTCAACGTCCTCTTCATTCCAGACTCCGGAGAGCTTGTGGTCTTCATCTCGGCCTTTGTGGGAGCCTGCGTTGGTTTCCTTTGGTATAACGCGTTTCCAGCTCAGGTCTTCATGGGCGATACGGGGAGCCTCGCCCTCGGCGGCATCATCGCCACGTTTGCCATTGCCATCCGCAAGGAACTTCTAATCCCTGTCCTCTGTGGCATCTTCTTGATTGAGAACCTGAGCGTGGTGCTCCAGGTGGCTTGGTTCCGCCACACCAAGAAGAAGTACGGAGAAGGGCGCCGCATCTTCCGGATGTCGCCCCTGCACCACCACTACCAGAAGGCCGGCATGCCGGAAAGCAAAATCACGGCGCGCTTCTGGATTGTCGGGATCCTCCTGGCCGTCATTACCATCGTCACCCTCAAGGTCCGTTGATGCGCGACATGGTGACCATACTCGGTGGCGGTGAAAGCGGCGAAGGGGCAGCACAGTTGTGCCAGGCCCTCGACATGCCGTGCCGCGTCAGCGATGCGGGCACCCTGTCCGACGACCGGAAAACCAGGCTCCAAGCCATGGGCGTGGACATCGAAGAGGGCGGACACGACCGCAACCTCATCGAGTCGGCGGCGCTCGTGGTCAAATCCCCCGGCATCCCCTCAACTGCAGCTCCCCTTCAATGGGCAAGGGAAGCCGGCGTCGAGGTGATCGGCGAACTCGAATTTGCAAGCCGCCACACCGACGCGCGCATCGCCGCCGTCACCGGCACCAACGGCAAGACCACCACCACCGCCTTGCTTCACCACCTCCTGACGACAGGCGGCATAGATGCAGGTTGTGCCGGCAACATCGGCACCAGCTTCGCCGGAGCAGTCGCCGCGGCCCGACAGCGGCCAGAAGGCGACCATGCTGTATGGGTCGTGGAAGCCTCCAGTTTCCAATTGGAGGACACCACGGATTTCAGCCCACACGTGGCCATCCTCCTCAACATCACGCCCGACCACCTCGACCGCCATGGCAGCGTCGAGGCCTATGGCGACGCCAAATGGAACGTCACCTCCCGCCAATCCGCGGAAGATCACCTCATCGTCTGTGCAGACGACCCCGGGCTTTCCGCCCTGCGGGCCCGTCAGCAGACGCAAGCCCAAGTGCACACCGTGCAATTGGCACCGCCAACCTCGGACAACCCCGTAGGCTTGGCAGCACACAGCATTGACAAACAACGATTCACCTTCCTCAACCCCCCTTTCATCATGAGCATGCAGGAACTCGCCCTCCAAGGCAAACACAACCTCTACAATTCCATGGCCGCCGGCGTTGCCGCGCGCATCCTCGACATCAACAACGCCGATCTCCGCGCGGGCTTCACGCACTTCCGCAACATGGAGCACAGATTGGAGCACGTCTGTGACGTCAACAACATCAAATTCGTCAACGACAGCAAGGCCACCAATGTCAACGCCGCCTGGTATGCCCTCGACAGCATGACGGCACCCACGGTCTGGATTGCCGGTGGCGTGGACAAGGGCAACGATTACACCTCCCTCATCCCACTTGTGGGCGACAAGGTGCACACCCTGATTTGCCTCGGCAAGGACAACACCAAGCTCAAGAACACCTTCGCCACTGCCGTCACCCGCATCCTCGAAGTGGAGAGCGCTGAAGAGGCCGCCATCCTCGGATACAACGTGGCCCAGCCCGGCGACACCGTGCTGTTGTCGCCTGCCTGCGCCAGCTTCGACTTGTTCTCCAGCTACGAAGAGCGCGGTCACCGTTTCAAGGCCGGCGTTCGTTCCCTCTGAGCCCATGCCCAACCGGTTCGCTGACTTCTTGAATACCCACCTGCGCGGAGACCGCTCCACCTGGGTTGTGGCCATCCTGCTGGTCCTGACCTCCTTGGTGAGCGTCTACTCCGCCAGCGCCACCTTGGCGTGGAAACAAGGGGGCAATTCCGTGGGGATCCTGTTTCGACACGGGACCTTCCTCGCGGTGGGCCTCGGCGTCATGTGGACCGTGCACAGATTGCGGTTTGCCTGGTTTTCCAGGCTGAGCCAATTGGGCATTCACATCGCCTTGGTGCTCTTGCTGCTCACCTTGTTGATGGGTTCAGAAATCAACGATGCCCGCCGATGGATGGACATTGGCGGCTTCCGATTCCAGCCTTCAGACATCGCCAAAGTCGCACTGGTCGCCTTCGTCGCACGCATGCTCGACAAAAACAGGCTTGTCCTTCATGACTTCAACAAAGGTGTGCGCCCCATTGTCGGCTATATCGCTGCCACCTGCGCACTGATCTTGCCTGCCGACTTCTCGACTGCGGCCATGCTCGCCCTGGTGTGCTTCCTCATGATGATCATCGCCGGCGTGACATGGAAACCACTGGCGATCACCACAGGCCTCGGGGTTGGGGCCGTGCTGGCTGCCGCAGGACTCGCCACCGTCGCACCGGAACTGTTTCCCCGAATGGGCACTTGGATGGCCCGCGCCACTGGATTTTTCGGAGGGTCTGGCGGCTCGGATTCAAGCCAAATCGACTATGCCCTTCAGGCCATCCACCAAGGCGGATTGCTCCCGCACGGCCCGGGGTCTGGCCTGAGCCGAAACGCCATGCCCGTGGCTTACGCCGACATGATTTACGCCTTCATTATTGAGGAATGGGGGGCGTTGCTCGGTGGCCTTGGCCTCATCCTATTGTACCTCATTCTGTTTTCCCGTGCCATCCGTATCGGGACACGTTGTCCCCGAAATTTCGGCGGTCTCTTGTCCATCGGATTGGGCCTCATGCTCAGCTTACAGGCACTGGTCAACATGGGGGTTGCCGTCCGCCTTTTGCCCATGACCGGACAACCCTTGCCCTTGGTCTCCATGGGCGGCACCTCCATCATCTTTACCTGTGCAGCCATCGGCATGATCCTGTCGGTCAGCCGAAGCTTGACCGATCCGGATGCCGCCGCACCCGTCGAACCTTCAGGCAGCCGCCACACGCGCCCCCTCGAACCCACCCCCTCCTGAGGCCATGGCGGAGACTCCTTTGCGCATCCTGATCTCTGGAGGAGGCACCGGCGGGCACATCCATCCTGCGATGGCCATTGCAGAGGCCATCCAAGCCCAGCACCCCGACGCCGTCATTGAGTTCGTGGGCGCCCTTGGACGCATGGAAATGGAACGCATTCCCGCTGCAGGCTACACCATTACGGGCCTGCCCATCACGGGGATAGACCGCAAATTGACCCTGCGCAACCTCGCCTTCCCCTTCCGGCTTCTGCGGTCCTTGCTCTTGGCCCGGCGCATCATCCGCCGGTTCAAACCTGATGTCGCTGTTGGGGTCGGAGGGTTCGCGAGCGGCCCACTGCTGTGGGCAGCAGCCAAGGCGGGGATTCCCACCTTGATCCAGGAACAAAACGGATTTCCTGGGATTACCAACCGGCTCTTGGCCAGCAAAGTGAACCGGGTTTGCGCGGGATTCCCAGGCCTAGAACGTTGGTTCCCCGCCGAGAAAATCATCGAAACGGGCAATCCACTTCGACACAACATCGTGGCGCGCCTCGGCGGTGAAGCCACAGAACGCGACAACAACAGTGCGGCCTTGGCCCACTTCGGACTCCGCGATGACCTGCCCGTACTGCTGGTGCTGGGCGGCAGCTTAGGGGCCGCCGCCATGAACAATGCCGTACGCAACCTCGCCAGCGAAGCCCCCCTCGAAGCCAGAGGCTACCAGGTATTGTGGCAATGCGGCAGCCGCTACGCCGACGAGCACACTGCTTGGGTGGCACAGCATGGCGACCCCCTTTTGCAGGTGCGGGGTTTCATCGACCGAATGGACCTGGCCTATGACGCCGCCTCCATCATCGCGAGCCGAGCAGGCGCCATGTCCATCGCCGAACTCACACTGGTCAGCAAACCCACCATATTGGTGCCTTCACCACACGTCGCGGAAGACCATCAAACCAAGAACGCCCGCTCTGTCGTGGACCGGGGTGGAGCCGTCATGCTGACCGACCACAGTGTCGAAGGAGACCTTGGCGAATCCGTACATGCCTTGCTGCACGATGCGGCCCGTTGCACAGAGATGTCGGAGGCCATGCGGGCGGCAGCCCGGCCAGAAGCCGCTGACACCGTCGCCCGTGAAGTCCTCCAATTGACCCGCTCGTGACGCGTCAACTCTATTTCTTGGGCATTGGCGGCATCGGCATGAGTGCCCTTGCCCGCTGGTTTCACGCCCAAGGCGCCACCGTTGCCGGATATGACCGGACCTCGACAGCATTGACGGAGGCCTTGGAGGCTGAGGGCATCGCGGTCTCATACGAGGGTGATATCGCTGCCTTACCTGCCGCGCTGCAAGCCGACATCGCCGCTGCAAAAAATGACCGTTGGACCATTGTTTGGACCCCGGCCATCCCCAAAGACTTCGCCTTGATCACGGCCTTGTCTGAAGCGGGATTCACCTTGCACAAACGGGCAGAAATACTCGGGATGCTCTCCCGAGAACGCCCCCTCCTTGCCGTTGCCGGCACCCACGGAAAAACGACCACGAGCACATTGCTCGCCCACCTCCTCGCCCACGCCTCACTTCCTGTAGAAGCGTTTTTGGGGGGCATCGCTTTGGGACAAGGCTCCAATCTGCTCCTTGCCGGACAGGACCATGCTCGGCCTTGGATGGTCGCAGAAGCCGATGAATTTGACCGCAGTTTCCTCACGCTGCACCCCCAATTCGCCGCCATCACCTCCATCGATGCTGACCACCTCGACATCTATGGCACCCATGCCAGCATGTTGGCCGCATTCGCCTCATTTGCCGGACAAGTCCAACCAGGCGGCTTGCTCCTCCATGCCGACACGGTATCCGCCATCAACGAAGCCGCCACTGCCGCTTTGCCGCAGAGCATTTATGGTGCATTGCCAACGGGCACATCCCTAAAAGACCTTGGTTGGGCAGCGGCGTACAGCGCAGTTGACCGGATTCCAGCGCCCTCATCGACAACCGGTCTTGCCCAATTCACCCTGCACCTCCAAGGACACCCCCCCATGCTGGTGCAGTGGAACATGCCTGGCGCCCACAACGCAGCCAATGCCACAGCCGCTGCACATCTGGCCGTCTGCGCGGGCATGCCACCCGCTGCCATTCCCACAGCATTGGCCGCCTTTCCAGGTGTAGCCCGACGGTTCGAAATCAGGCACCACCAAGGCCAAAAAGCCATCATCGACGACTACGCGCACCATCCCAGCGAAATCCAAGGCGCCATCGCTGCAGCGCGCTTGGCATTCCCCGGTCAGCGCATCACCGGAGTCTTCCAACCCCACCTGTACAGCAGGACCCAAGATTTCTTGGATGGCTTCGCCCTAGCCCTCTCAACATTGGACGCTTGCATCCTGCTTCCCATCTACCCCGCACGTGAATTGCCCATCCCCGGTGTGGATGCACAGGGCATTGGTGAAAAGATGGTTGGGTGTCCAGTAGAATGCCCCCCAGAAAGCCGGTTTTTGGATGTTCTGGAGAAAATGGACCCAACAGTGCTCTTGTTCATGGGCGCCGGGGATCTCAATCAGTGGATTGAACCCGCTTGGGACCGCATGAATCCAGCAAAAACGACACCCACAACCCACAACCCGTGAGCAAGCGCACCACCAACAAACGCCCCGACCAGGATGCCCCGTCGCGTCCCAGGAGCCGGTGGAAAGTGTGGTGGACGCTCCTGCTGATCGTTCCAGCAGCGTTTGTTTTCACAGCAGCGGACCACGCAGCGAACGCCGTGCCCTGCCGCGCACTCGACATCGAGGTTGACCAAATGGAGGGGATGTACTTCGTAGACGCCCCTACGCTGCACACGCTGATCACAAGCCAGTATAACCTGCTCGACCAGGCCATGCCCACGCTGCCTTTGGCCGAATTGCACCAAACGATCACCCAACAAAATGGCGTGGCTTCGTGCGAAATCGAGCCTACCCTCGGCGGCGCGCTCAACATCAAGGTGACCCAACAGCGGCCCATTGCGCGCGTGTGGCTTCCGGACTCCGTCTTGTACCTCGACGAAACAGGACGCACCCTGGCGCTATCGCCGCGCTACACCGCAGATGTTCCGGTTCTGCACGCCCCCGACCTCACAGCCGCACGCGCCACGATGCCCCTCTTGAAGAAGATGGACCGGGAAGTATTCTGGGACCTCTTGATCGATCAATTGGAAGTCGACTTAAATGGTGATTTGACCATTCGGCCGCGGATTGGCGACATGGTCGTCGAACTCGGCCAGACCGAATCGCTCGGCGCACAACTGGACGCCCGGTTGGACCGACTGAGCAACTTCTATTCTGCCCTGATCACAAGGGGCGACCTCCGCCAGTACCGCAGGGTCAGCCTGCAATATGACGGCCAACTGGTGGCCTCCAAATGAACCTCACCTCCAGCATCAACACCCGTATGGAACACTCCCAACCCCATCAGGACATCGTTGTCGGACTCGACATCGGCACCACCAAAATCGCATGCATCGTAGGCCAGAAAAATGCCCACGGCAAGCTGGAGATCATCGGCTACGGCAAAAGTGAATCCATTGGGGTCACCCGAGGGGTTGTGGCCAACATCGAACACACCGTTCAGTCTATCAAAGCCGCTGTGGAAGCAGCGGAGAAATCGGCCAATGTCCGCATCGAAGTCGTCAATGTGGGCATTGCCGGTCAACACATCAAAAGCCTCCAACATCGGGGACAGTTGATCCGCACGGAGACCGACGATGAAATCACACGCAGCGATGTGCAACAACTCATCGACGACATGCGCAAGCTCAAGGTGTTGCCCGGTGAGGAGATCTTGCACGTCCTGCCACAGGAGTTTACCGTAGACGGCGAGCCTGGCATCAAAGAGCCCGTAGGGCACACAGGCGTGCGGCTCGAAGCGAACTTCCACATCATCACGGGCCAGACTTCCGCTGCCAAGAACATTTACCGGTGCATCAAGCGTGCCGGATTGCAAGTGGACCAACTCATCCTCGAACCGATCGCATCGAGCTCAGCGGTATTGAGCGACGAGGAAAAAGAGGCCGGCGTAGCATTGGTTGACATCGGTGGCGGAACCACCGACATCGCCATTTTCCAAGAAGGCATCATCCGCCACACGGCGGTCATTCCTTTTGGCGGCAATGCCATCACCGACGACATCAAGCAAGGCTGTGGCGTACTCAAGAAGCACGCCGAAGCGCTCAAGAACAAGTTTGGTTCTGCCCTCGAACAGGAAATGGACCAAGACCAGGTGGTGGTCATTCCAGGGCTGCCAGGTCGCCCACCAAAGGAGGTGTCACGGCGCAACATTGCCGGCATCATCCAAGCGCGGATGTCGGAGATCATCGAGCACGTTCACTACGAAGTCAAAAACAGCGGATTGGAACGCGAACTCATCGGTGGCATCGTGGTTACCGGCGGCGGAAGCCAGCTCAAGCACGTGCGTCAGCTGTTTGAATACGTGACCACCATGGACTGCCGCATCGGCTTTCCAAACACGCACCTCGCCCAAGCACCGGACCGCAGCCTGACCGCCCCCACCTATGCCACGGGCATCGGGCTTGTTTTGCTTGGTTTCGAACATGACGGACCCTCCGACATGGCCGATTCACGACAACAAGAAGCCCAGGAAACGATGGCAGGACCAAGGCGCTTTCTGCAGAAAATCAAGGACTTCTTTGAGGACGAAGTCGAGGACTAATGCGAAGCCGGTCATCATCCAAATCCTGTTTTCAACGGTCCAACCGTGAAGGGAAAGGCCAGATGACCCTCAAACCAGTCCATTCTTCGATTTACTTGTCGTGCACCCGCGGGAGGACGCAAGCCCAGAAAAACCGCACCTGCAACCCATTCCAAACAGGAAACAACAATGGAATTCGACCTTCCCATTAATTCAGGATCCCCCATCAAGGTCATCGGCGTTGGTGGTGGCGGCTCTAATGCCGTCAACTACATGCACCAGCAAGGCATCAAGGGGGTGGACTTCATTGTGTGCAACACGGACAACCAAGCCCTCGCGGCTTCCAATGTCCCTGTGCGCATTCAACTTGGCACCACCCTCACCGCCGGTCAAGGTGCAGGGAGCATCCCCGAAATCGGGAAAAATGCCGCCATTGAGAACCTCGACGATGTACTGAGTCAACTCAACGACAATACCACCATGGTCTTTGTGACTGCCGGAATGGGCGGCGGCACAGGAACGGGTGCGGCGCCGGTGATTGCCCAAGCGTGCAAGGACCTCGACATCCTCACCGTGGGAATCGTCACCGTGCCCTTCAACTTTGAAGGCCGCCGCCGGGCCACCCAAGCGGGAGACGGCCTCGAAGCCATGCGGGCCGCAGTAGACACTTTGTTGGTCATCCGCAACGACAAACTCCGCGAGCTTTTCGGCAACCTGACACTCAAGCAGGCCTTCTCAAATGCGGACGAGGTGCTGTGCACCGCCGCCAAAGGCATCGCAGAAGTCATCACCTTGACCGGTGACATCAACGTCGACATGAACGATGTCAAGACGGTGATGAGCGAATCCGGAGCCGCCATCATGGGGGCAGGCAGCGCCAGCGGAGAGGGCCGCGCGATGACCGCTGTCACGGAAGCATTGGAAAGCCCGTTGCTCAACGACAGCGACATCACAGGCGCGAACTTCGTGTTGCTCAACATCACCTACGGCACCGACGAGATCCTCATGGACGAGATCTCCGAAATCACCGACTATATCCAAGACCAAGCCGGCGCTACGGCAGAGGTCATTTGGGGATACGGCCACGATGAAGCTTTGGGCGAGAAAATCTGTGTGACCGTCATCGCCACCGGCTTTGAAGCGACAGCCAAATTGCCAGAGGGGCCCAGCATCATCAAACACAACCTCCAAGACGAGGCCCGGGAAATCACCCAGCCCATGCAGTCCCCCATGGGCACTGATGGCTTTGGCGACAATATGGCCACTGCGCCAAATCAAGACGACAGTCCCCGCCTCAAAGGGGAAACGGCCCCTACTGGCGAAACAGTGGACCCCCGTGATGTCCCCTTGGCCAACACCTGGGCTGCGGAAGACGCCACTGGCGAGGCCAACGAAAGTGCACCCGACCTCTTTGGCACCGTAGACGGCGCCGAGGAAATGAGCCTCATCCACAAAGAGGTGGAGCAAGCTCCCATCCAGGAGACCGCAGAGCCAGCCCTCGAGGCCACACCCCTCGTTGGGTTGACTGAAGATTTGGAATCCCCAGTGACCGCCGAGGCCATCACGGAGGATACGCCAGCTTCAACCGGTGAATACGACATCCTTGACCTCGATGCGGATGACGAAGACAACCTCATACCTGAAGAACAGGGCGGCATTTCGTTTACCAACGAGCAAGTAGCGCCCGAGGAAGGAGAGACTGCGCCTATCGCCGAGCCTGCGCCCACCGCGCAAGCGCAACCGGTTCCAACGCCACGACCACAGCCTAAGGCACCCATTGCACCGAAGGTCACGGCACCAGAGACCAGCGACCTGGCGCAGCGCATCGCCCAAAGGCAGCAAAGCATTGAGGCCTACACCAAGCGACTGCGTACGCCCAGCGGCCTGACCGAGTTGGAAGATGAGCCCGCTTACAAGCGCCGCAACATCCAACTCGAGCCCACCCCCTCTAGCAATGAATCTCAAGCCACCCGTTTGAGCATCGATGAGGAAACCGGGGGGCTCAAGACGGACAACCCTTTCCTTCACGACAACGTCGACTGACCCACCCTGCCCGTGACCCTGCAAGACCGCATCAGCGCCGACATGAAGGAGGCCATGAAGGCCAAAGACAAAGTGCGGCTCGCCGCACTGCGCGACATCAAGTCCAAAATCATGCTCGCCCTGACCGAGAGCGGAGGCCAGGACACCCTTGACGATGCCAGCGTCACCAAGATCCTCTCCAAACAGCTGAAGCAGCGAGAGGACACGATGGTCATTTACAAAGAGCAAGGAAGGGACGACCTCTTGGAAGAGGAGAAAGCCCAAGCCGACGTGATCCGCGTGTATTTGCCCCAACCCATGACCGAGGAAGAACTGGCTGAGGCCGTCAAAGCCCTCGTCACAGAATTGGGTGCCACCTCCATGGCAGATATGGGCAAAGTCATGGGCGCCGCTTCCGCAAAGTTTGCAGGACGCGCAGACGGCAAAGCCATCAGCGCCTTGGTCCGCTCCATGTTGGGCTGACAGCGTTGAACGAATCGGCACCATTCTTGTTTGAATGGACTGGGGCACCCAATCAACGTCCCAAGAACCCATTTAACGCACATGAACTTTCTTCTCATTGCCGCAGCCCTCGCGCTCGGAACACCTTCTACCGCCAACACAACGGGTGGTGACATGCAACGCATGAATGTTGACACCAAGGCCAGCAATGTCACTTGGTTGGGTGAAAAAGTAACCGGCAGCCACAACGGTGACATTCAAATCTCCTCCGGGTTTGTCACCATGGAAGACGGCTTGATTTCTGCGACCACTGTCACCATCGACATGACCACCATCAACACCCTCGACCTCGAGGGCAGCAGCAAAGCGAGCCTCGATGGCCACCTGAAGAGCGACGATTTCTTTGGGACATCCCAATTCCCCACCGCGCAATTTGAACTGAATAGCATTCAACCCATTCGGGCGGAGAACGGCATGAACTTCGCCGCTACCGGTACCGTCACAATCAAGGGCCGCACCGCAGAAGTTTCTTTCCCGGTCAAGGTGGAACAGGGCGTAAAAACGGTCTCCATTGCCGGAGAAATGAAACTGGACCGGTCTCAATTTGACGTTCGGTTCCGCAGCAAGTCATTTTTTGACGCTTCCGAGTTGGGTGACAAACTCATCTATGATGAATTCACCATCGGATTTGAATTGGTAGCCAACGGCTAAGTCCAGCGCTTCACCCCATTGAAAACCCCTGTCGCCCCGGCGTCAGGGGTTTTTTGTTGGACGTCCCAAGGTCAATGCAGAATCAGGCGGATATCCAAACCCCACCAACTGCCATCAAGCACCCGCTCTGCCTCGCGCAATGCTGCATCGGCCTGGCCCACATTCCAACGGGCCGTCAAGTCCCCTTGAAAAAGTGGCTGAATCAATGGGCGCAACACCCCACCGATGTGCAGGTCTGCATCCTCGCCTTCCTTCACCACGCCCAATTCCAATCCCATTCCCCAGCGGTTCCAATTGTAACGCAAGGATCCGTGCTCCACCGTCAACACATTGCCCGATTGCTCATCGCTTTCGGCCACAAAAGCATTGGTCGGTAGGATCTCCATCACAATGCCTCCCCCTGCACCCAACCGCCATCCGGGCGCCAATATGACTTCAGTGCGGTAAAGGATTGGAATGGAATACGACGCCACAATCCAATCCATGGTCACCGAAGCCATCGGTGCAGAAGCCACCGCAGGCATCCAATCCGCCTCCAAGGTCCAAATCCGCCGTGTCTGCTCGAAACCAAAAGCCAACTGTCCGACTTTTCCCAATTGCCGGCGAATGGACACTCCATAGCTACGTGTACCCTGCTGTCCCCATCGGGCAAACAGCGGAGCGTCGGTCCACTGCAACGGTTGGCCGTTCCATCCGAAGCCTTCCCCCACCGCGGGTTGGCCCGCTGACAAGGACGTCAAAAGCCGCACGTCCAAAGACCAAGGCTCATTTTGGGCCCACACGACACTGGTGCAGAGCGACACACACAATATGGCCACCCACCTGATCATGAGCGCATCCATCCTACAATGGCGAGCACAACCATCGATGCCGTCACCAACAGCATGAGCCACCGCAGACCCAAGTGGGCGATGAAAGGCCGCCTGTGCCGGCCATGCAACAGGTGGTTCACCTTGAGCGCCTGCTTAAATGCCTTGCGGTGCACCCCAAACTGAAACAGCGGTTGAGCTTCACCGTTTCCAGCCTCTACCGGTGCTTGCTCAAAGTCAATCGACGCAGCGCGCAAGTCCCGCTCGAATTCCTGAGCCAACTGCGCATCGCGAAACTCAAAAACATGATAGCGGTTGTCCGCTGGATGCGTGTACCAATTGGTGAGCCGCATCTCAATCCTCGTTCCAACGTGTGACGTACTCCAACGGCTTGCGGTGCCCTTTTCCAGGCCACGCTCCCTCGGGATAGCCCATGTAGAACAGGCCCATCCCCTGTACCCCTGATTCGTGGTTCAACGCCAACTTAGCGTCCGGGTGAGAAAGGAATCCTGGCGTAGACCAGAATCCACCTATGCCGTGGGCCGTGCACATCAAATACATGTTTTGAACGGCTGCAGCCAAAGCCGCTTGGTCCTCCCAAAGCGGGAAACGGCCTTCGGCATCGTGCGCCAGTCCGAGCGCCACAATGGCATTGCAACGCTCACCGCGCTTTTGAATTTTCTCTGCCTTTGAAGCCGAAGCCTGCTCCCCCGCATGTGCCCGATAAGCTGCCGACAGGGCTGTCATCAGCCGGGCCGCGGCTCCATCCATAAACACATTGAACCGCCAAGGCTGGGTGAGGCCATGGTTGGGCGCCCATGTACCGTGTTGCAAGACTTCTTCCACGATTTCGCGGTGAACCCTTCTTCCGGAGTAATGCTCAGGCGAAATGCTCCGTCGGTCCAGAAGCAGGGTACTCGTATCGCTGATGCTGTGTCGCATATTGTCAATCCAAAGATTCGTAGTCCAATTGGTCCAGCAGGTACACCATGGAGGTCAGTGCCGCCGCCCCCAATTTGAGCTCCCGCTCATGGACGTTTTCGAAGATATCGCGGTCGCTGTGATGGTAGTCGAAGTACCGTTGCGAATTGGGGCGAAGCCCCACCATCAGCGGCCGCTTTCCTGCGGGCATTTCCTTCTTTAGTGGACCGATGTCCACACCGGCTCCTCCCCGTCGCATATCGCCAATGCCATATTCTGCAAGGCCGTCCTGCCAGGTCCGAACAGCATCCGTGCCACGATCACTTGCGTCAATGGAAAACCCCCGGGGCGCATCTCCCCCTGCGTCACTCTCCACAGCGGCCACATGCCATTCACCCCGCTCGCGTGCGCGCAGCGCATAGGTCTTGCCCCCATTGTTGCCATTCTCTTCATTGATGAAGAGCACAATCCTCAGTGTGTGCCTCGGAGTATACCCCAAAGCATGAAGTGTGCGCAACACCTCTATGCTCTGCACAATTCCGGCCCCGTCATCGTGTGCGCCCTCGCCTATGTCCCAACTGTCCAAGTGACCACCCACCACGATATAGCGATCAGGGAATTCAGTACCCATCCACTCCGCGATGACATTGGCCTGTGACTTGTCCTCATAAAGCACGCAATTCATGTTCATGCCCACTTTGACTTGATGTCCTGCCTCCACCAATCGGGCAATGCGCCGAGCATCGACCGTGCTGACCGCAGCAGCGGGTAACTGCTCCACTTCGTCCGCATAGCGCATGCCACCTGTGTGAGGGAAAGTGTCCAAGGCATGAGTCAGAGAGCGCACCAACGCCGCCACTCCCCCATGACGCGCTGCCTCTACAGCGCCCTTCGAACGTTGCTCGTATGCACCACCATAAGCACTTCCTGCGTTGATCATCAGGGGGTCCATGGGACGATTAAAAAAAGCAATGCGGCCATCTAGACCCTCTTCGCCCAGACTATCCAAGGCTTGAAAATCCCGAAAGACCGCCACCTCCGCCTCCAGATTTCCATCCGTACCAACACTACCGCCGAGGGCGGCGATGCGCAAGGGTTCGGCTTCACCCCCATCCACGCGCATCCAAGCCTGCTCGGGTGCGCCCCGCTCCCAATGGGGCACCATGACCGGCTGCATGCGCACCGATGCCGGCCCCACAGCCTGCAACACCTTGGCTCCCCACAAAATGGCCGCATCCGCCTCGGGAGAACCACTCAGACGGGCTCCGATGTCCTTGCACAGCACCCTCAAGTTCTCATAGCAGGCTCCCTGACCGAGCACCTCCTGATGGATTCGAGAAACCATGGCAGAATCAGACGAGGAAAGCATCAGCTGTTCCTGAGCATGCAAAAGACCCACCGGCCCCTGCGCGCATTGGCTTCCTAACAGGACCAATGCCCCTAGATATTTCGCAATATTCTTCATGACATCCAGCTGCCGTTATTGATATCCAACCCTTGACCGGTGATGCCCCGCTGCTCCTCCGACATCAACCAAGCCACAAAATCGGCCACCTCAGAAGGCGCGCTCATGCGGCCGGTAGGCAAAACTGCACATTGTTGAGCATGACAGGCTTCATAGCTCAGACCCTGGTCATCCGCCATACACTGTATGGACGCTCGCGCCATCGCTGTTTCGACCCATCCTGGGCAAATGGCGTTGACCAAAATGCCGTCAGCTCCCCACTCCACTGACAAACTGCGGACCAACCCCAGCACTGCCGTTTTCGAGGTCACGTAAGCCGATTGTCCTGGGACCCCAAAACGGGCCAACACACTTGAGGTGACCACCGCATGGGTCACAGCCTGATTCGCTGCCTTCAAATATGGATAAGCCGTCTGCAATGTCACATACACCCCTGTCACATTGATCCGCATGATCTCATCCCAACGGTCCTCTGATGCTTCCAATGCAAATCCATTGGCCCCACCTATTCCAGCATTGGCAAATACACCAACCAACTCGCGTCCGATATCATCCTTCATCACTTCAGACAAGACATCATGAAAGGCCAACCTGTCCGAAACATCCAACGCCATGGATACATGGCCCTCATTGCTCTTCATCAAAGCCATGGTCTCCTCCAATGACTCGGAGCGCCTTCCTACCAACAGCACAGCGAAACCATCTTCTGCCAGCCGTAACGCTGTAGCGCGACCGATTCCAGAACCTGCTCCTGTAACCAACACCGTTTTCTGCATGATGCGAAGATGGGGCATACTATAAAAGAGAAAGGCCCGACTTGCGTCGGGCCTTTCCAAAGTTTCAGAAGGGTTGTCCTTCGAACCTATGCTGTATCAGCAGTTGGTACCGAACGCACCCAAGAAGATCAACAGGTCAGACGTAGTGGTCTGTCCGTCGCCGTTCAAGTCCGTTGGACAAGGGTTCGCTGTATCGAAAATACAAGAACCATCATCGTTGGTTGGCAACATGTCGTCTGGGATCACAGTACCGTCATCATACACTCCGTAGTTAGAAGCGTCTGGGTAAGTACAACCCATGATCACTGCAGAGAAATCACAGAGGTCATCGTTGACGATGTCAACACTGTCCGGATCCACATAGTTAGGAGCGAATGGCAAGCCACAACCCTCAGTACATGGAGTTCCGAGACCTACCTGGAATGTGCCAGGTCCACCTGCGGTGTTATTGAAGGCGTTGCCTGAAATGGTCCAGCTCACCTCCGATGGGAAAGAACCGTCGGTCACAACCAACGTGACACAACCTGTGGCATCGATACAAATCTCATCTGAGTCAGCGTCACCGTTGCCTTCTGTTGAGAGCAAGCCACCCTCAGCGAGGAGGTTGCCGTCTGCATCGTAGAAGCTGTAAGTAGCACCGTTCCATCCGTCGCCGAAGCTATCGAACATGTTGAAGGTGATGAATGAACCGAAGCAGCAGGAACCGTCATCCACTGAAGCGAATGGGTTGTAGTTCACAGCATCAGGGTTGGTACAACCGAGGCAGCTGTAGTCACAGAGCGTGTTGTCTGCGAAGTCAACTGGACCGTTGTAGTTACATGCTGTTGAGTCAGCACAACCCGTGCTTGGTGCTGGAGCACAAGTGATCGCCAAGCTAATGAAGTAGCCCGTCGTGCTTGTGACACAGCTCACTGAAGCGTCAGAAGTGAAGCTCACAGTCAATGAGTCCGTACCGATTACGAGGCCGTCGTCAGGATCAACATCGCTGTTGTACAGGTTGGCACCAGTAGCAGCATCGTCGATGGTAAGCTCGTCCCAGCCCTGCTCGATGAGTGTACCGTCAAGATCAACGACGATGGTACCTCCGTTAGGATTGACCAACGTGAAGCTCCAGCTCTCGTTTACATCGTAGCAGTACTCCCATGTCTCGGTATCGCAGTCCAAGCAGCTCGTGAAGTCACAAGGATCGTTGACATCGTCAACGTTTGCTTCTGAGTTGTAGTTACAAGCCAATTCATCCTGGCAACCGTACACTACAGGCTCGCAAGAAACGCTCAATTCGAAGGGTCCACCAATTGAACCAGAACCTGCGCTCACCAAGATGGCGTAAGTGTTGGCGTTGTCATCGCTGATGAACTGGAAGGACTCACCGTTTTCACAGCTCTCGTCGCTGATCAACGTGTTGTTGCCCTCGTTCCAGCAGAGGAGGCTGCCACAAGTACCCGTTCCACCGAAGATGGTGAAGGACTGCTCTACAGTCGCTCCAGCAGGGAAGTTGAATGGGCTGGCATCCAGCGTGAAATCAAAGCTGCTTGAAGAACCATCCACATCACCAGCGGTCACCAAAGCAGTGCCGTCCGCCGTTGTGATGTTCACATCATCTGAACCAGGACTGCTGATACCGTCACCGAAGCTGTCAGCGACAACCAACGTGTAGCTACCAGCTGGCAAGCAGAGGGTCTCTGTGTTCGTAGCGTTGGAGAAGGAAGGAGCACCGCTGGCCACAACCGATCCGTTCGCGTTCGTGATCGTCCAAGAGGTCTCTGACACGAAGGAGTCCGTGTTGATGCTCAAGTCAAAGCAAACCTGAGGATCAGTGGTACATCCACCTGAGCAAAGGAGGTCCTGTGAAGAACCATCGGAAGAGATCACCTGAGCGGCGATGCCGTCAAGCTCTGAACCCTCATTGGTGAAGTACACAGTGTAATCACCTCCAGACAAGCTGTAGTAGAAGTCATTGAACAGTGTGGGGAACAAGTCACCCGCTGGAATGGATGCAACCGTGTCACCGTTGTACACAATCACTGCGCTGATGTTCTGGTAGTTGTCAGCATTCAAGCTGTTCACCTCCAACGTAGCGTCGGGAGCATCAACCTCCTGGAACACTTCCAGTGTGCTGTTCACCGTAGATCCGCAAGTGCTGATGGTAACCAGCTGCTCCACACCACCGTTATCCAAGGTGTACCAAACTCCGCTACCGGAACCTCCACAAGCGTTCGTTCCACCGACGGCGGTTGCACCACCTGTGTTTCCGATCTCCGTTCCACCACATGCAATCGCAATGGCATTGCTGCAGCTGTCGTTAGGCTGGGTCACGCCAACATAGAGGCAACCTGAGTTGACCGTAGCCTGGTCATTGTAGTTGGAAGCAGTGGGGTCAGTACAACCCTGAATCTCCGCAGAGAGGCTTACACTGAAGCTACCGCAATCTTCAGTCTGCGTCGTCCAGATGAACAGGTAGTATGTGTTGGCATAGTTCGGAGATGAAATGCTCACAGTAGCGGGACCTTCTTGCTCCGTACCGAAGTACTGGTTCATCTCTTCCTGTACAGCACCTGAAACAACACCTGAAGCCATGTCAGCCAAGTCGTCGCATGCACCATTGTAAGTAGCGTAACCAACAGCTCCGTCACCTGTAGCATCAACCGTGATGTTGTACAGGTTGTAAGGCGCTTCAGTAGAAACCTCATACCAAACACCGTACGCCGTAGCGAAGGTGCTCAAGCTGGGCATTCCGAAGTCCTCATCTGGACCTGAGCAGCAGAGGCTACCGTTATAGTTACCTCCATCAACCAATGGCAAAGCCAAGGTGCAGATGTCATCGTTGTTCGGGAATCCATCAGGACAAACAGCACAGGTTGCTTCAATCACAATACCCGTTTGGCTGGAAGCACCGCTGTAGTGACCAACACGCACGAGGTAGTTGTTACCCTGCTCAGCATTGATGCTCACAATTGAGTTGAATGTGCCTGTGGTTCCAGAACCACAACCAGCAATACCTGAGTCATCGTTCGTCGCAATGGCGGTCAAAGAACCGTCCGTGTTTACAGCAAACACAATCACATCAGTGTCAGTAACACCATTGTCCGCATCAGCAGAAGCGCAAGTATTGAAAGTCACCTGATAGTCCTGGTCAGCGTTGAACTCGTACCAGATCGCACCACTTGCAGAAATCGCGTTACCCAAAACAGTCGTTCCGCTGTACTCATCTCCATTGGAGTTGGCCAAGGAACCTGTCAAAATCAAGTCACAAGCAATGGCCTGTGCATCCTCTGGATTGTCGTTGGCTGGTGGGAACTCACAAGTTCCATCATCCACAGAAGCGGAAATGTTGTAATTGTTCGCAGCTGGGTCAGTACAACCTGGGAAGGCACAGTCCGTAACGTCAGTGCCACCGAATGCCATTGGGTATCCGTCAGTTGGACCGTAGTTGAGGTCAGCATAAACATTGCCCAAGTTGTCGGCAAGTCCCCATCCTTCAGTAGTGAAGATGGCTCCGGTGCTGAACGTGTAGCAACCGATGTCCAAGCAGTTCACAGCTTCAATTGTCGTCGCTCCAGCCTCCATGGTGCCCGTAAGTACAGTATCACCTGTCTCCTCACTGACCAAGTAGTAATCGTTTCCTGGGCTCCATCCTGAGGCAAAGTCGTCTTGCAACGTCAGGTAGAAACCGAGTTGACCATTGTCACACACCACACAAGAACCATCGTCGATGGTAGCGTCGGCATTGTAGTTGATGGCCGCTGGAAGGGTACATCCGCTCACACAGGTCTCAGTCGAGGTACCGAAGCCGATGTCATACACACCGAGGGTTCCTTCGTGAACTACGTTTCCACTGAAGTCCAAGATGTACCAAAGGGGCTGACCGGAAGGTGATCCACCTCCACCTGAGAAGTTCAAACAAGCATCATTAGGAACACAGAATTCCCAGTACCCATCAACCACAGTAGCCTCAAAGTCTGGGACATAAAGGTCATTGTTATAACCAGCTGACAACAACGTATCACCCGTAACAGGGTCGTAGATGTAAGCAGCGTTGTTGCCCCAGAACAAGAAGATGTCGTGGTTCAAGTAGAGGATATAGCTGGTGCTGTCTGCATTGCCCAAGCAGCTTGGGGAGAAACATGAACCATCATCAGCAGTAGCAAACTCATCGTAGTTGAAGGCATTGCTATCGGTACATCCACAAACGACGTCGCCAGCAGCAACACCGAAGACTCCAAATCCATCATTGGCAGTGAAGTCGTACAGGATCTCTCCTGTGTTGTAGTTCACCATCTGCCACTCCTTCTCTCCTGGGAAAGAACCACCGGACACTTCAAAAACGTAGCATTCGGTAGAAGAGATGCAGAGGAAGTCGTAGCCTGCCGCACCTGGATCAGTCACAAACGTAGCATCGTCCAAAGAGCCTGTGCTCAAGATTTCTCCGGCCTGGTTTGACAGGGTGTAAGTCGCTCCGTCCCATCCGTCTCCGAAGGTGTCGTACATGAGAAGTTGCACAAGAACATCGTCTGGGTTGTCACAGCTTGGGAATACACAGCTTCCATCATCAACGGTAGCGTCACCGTCGAAGTTCAAGGCCGTGACATCGGTACAGCCACATACTTCAGCAGTAGGACCGAAATAGAAACTAGCCGTACCACCGTCTTCATCACCAGCGATGATCGCACCCGTGTAGGCACTGACAATGGTCCATCCGATCTCACCCAAGAAGCTTCCGCCTCCACTCACCACTTCGTAACATGCACCAGATGGGATACAAATGGTATCCTGACCAGCGTTGGCTCCTCCGCCGGAACCACCAGTTCCAGTGACAGAATCGTCCAAGGTTCCAGACGCGACCAACGCGCCGTCAGCATAAATCTCGTAGGTGTTGCCGTTCCAGCCGTCACCCCAGGTGTCGGTCATGTTTACGAAGACCATCTCATCATCGGAGGTCGCGCAGATGTCGAAGAGGCAAGAACCATCGTTCAACGTTGCAGTGTCATCGTAGTTCAATGCAGTCTCATCCGTACATCCAGGCACGTCTGAGGTCAGAGTGAACGCGAATGCAGAACCTGATCCTACCACTGAACCTGAACATTCTCCAGTACAGTTGAAGGGGCCTCCATCGACAGCCATCTCCGTTCCTCCGTCACCGAATGAGTCGTCGATGAATACGGTGTAGTCTCCTGCTCCGTAGGTAGCGATGCTGTAGACGTTGACGTCATTCGCTCCATTGGGGAACAAAAGCGCTCCGTCCACGTTTAGAATAGTGTCCCCATTGAAGGTGACGATACAAGAAGTCACTTCCTCGGGATAAAAGTCCGCTGTGAAAGTGATGGTCTGCGCCTGTAGCGACGCAAAGAGGGCCAAGGCAAACGTGCCAAGGGACCCTCGGAGAATGGTAGTTCTCAGGTTCATGATTAAGGTTTTTTCCAATTGCCGGAGCAATATAGAGGAAACCGCGCTGAATCAAGAAGAGAATGCGGGATGAAATCATGCCGGTTCCCGAAGATGTATCGGGCCACAACTTACAGGTCGTTGATTATCAAAGATTAGATTTAAAAAAAGCCCCGGATTCTATCATCCAGGGCTTTCTATAATGAGGGCTCACGCCGCTCGGTAGAAATTTGTATTCGTCAAAAACTTCCCGTCATCACTCCAGACAAGGGTCACCGAAACTGATCAAGAACTCAAGCAAATCGGCCGTTGTGGTCGCACCGTCTTGGTTCAAGTCTGTCGGACAAGGACTCTGAAGTATGAACTCACAAGTGCCGTCGTCTTGAATGGCCGCAGGGTTGTAGTTCTCAGCGATGTCATAACGACACCCGCCACATCCATCAAAGATGCATTCCTCCAGCACCGTGATATTGGCGTCAGGATTGTAGTTACACGCCACGGACACCGTGCAGCCCGAGATACAGTCTGTCTCCCCCACCTCGAAGTAAACGGGTCCAGCTGGCGCACCACCCGAAGTGATTCCACTCGACGCCCCCAACAAGGTCCAACCCACTTCCACAGGAATCACACCTGAAGAAACTTCGATGTAGTAGCAACCGTCAGCCAGACAGAAGTTGTCCGTACCACTGGTGCCTTCAGGCGTCACCGTAAATCCGATGCTGGGCAAACCTCCTTGGGCAAGCAACAGCCCGTCCACACTGTAGAGGCTGTATTGGGCGCCGTTCCAACCATCTCCGAAGTCGTCGGTCATTTGAATCCTCACGCAGCTGTCATAGCAGCAATCGTCGGTAGAAATGGTCGCCGTTTCGTCATAATTACACGCATTTGAATCCGTGCAGCCCGCGCAGCTTGAGAAGTCACAAGAGCCGTTGTCAGAAGTCGCCGCAGGGTCATAGTTGCAGGCACCCGAATCGATACAACCGCACACCACACCACCCAGTGAGAAGTTCTCGGCGCCGATGGTACCGGTCACGATCTCCCCGTTGATACCAGAGAGCACCCAGCTGATTTCCTCGTCAAAGTCACCACCGCCCACAATCATGGTGTAGCAACCCTCGACCAAACAGAAGGTGTCGAAGCCCTCATCGCCCCCGAGGAAGTTGTCGACGTCCAAAATGAACGCGGCGCTGTCCAGGTTGCCAATCAACAGGGTATCGCCTCCCGCGTCTGTGAGGTAGTAATTCGCACCATTCCATCCGTCGCCGAAGCTGTCAAACATATCGAGCTTCAGGGCAATTCCATCGGTGGCGTTCTCTGGGCATGCACAGCCCAAGAAGTCACAAGAACCATCCTCGATGTTGGCCTCCTCATTGAAGTTGCACGCCACACTATTGGTGCAGCCTTCGACAGCCGGCGCACAGCTCAGGCTGATTGCCACCGTTCCGTTGTCGTCGGTAATGGGATTGCCATCCGCATCTTCCGCACTGACATAGGCATAGTAATGTCTCCCGGGCTCTGAAATAAACTGCACCCAAGCGTCATTCTGGTCGAAGAACCCGCAGTTGATGAAGTCTGATTCCTCCGAGGCGTAGACCCCGTCTTCTACTGTCAGCACACATTCAAACAAGGCGGGAATACCCCCTGCGCAAACGGCATCGCTGACGTACAAGTTGAGTTTGGAGTCAATGTTAGAACCGCACAAGCTCAAAGTATGCAGGTCACCGGTTCCTTCAAAAGTGTACCAGATTCCAGGACCCGGTACGGGGTCACAGCCATTGATCAGGTTGGGAGCACCGAGGTTCGTAGCGCCACCCGTAGAACCGGACAGCGAGGAATTACACGAGAGCTCTTGGGCTGTTCCACACGTATTGTTAGAGGGCACCACGTCGGCATAGTTGCACGAGCCGTCGTCCATGGTGGCCGTCGGGTCGTAATTGGGCGCTGCGTCATCCATACATCCGAGGTAAACGCCGTTGGCCAAGAACTGATACTGGCCACAATCTTCAGGGTCCGTGGTAAACACGTAGAAGAGGTAGTCGGTGTTGGGCTGCAGCACTGTGAAATCGCTGATCTCACCTGCGCACTGCTCTGACACCAAACATCCAACTTGGGCCTCGAGGTCACCGCATGTGCCTACGTCGAAGATGGCGAGACCAATGTTGGCCGCGCTGAGGTTGAGCAAGTCAAAGAAGAACGTCTCGTAGTCCTCGCTGTTGAACTCGTACCAAACACCATAGCTGGTCTGGAAGCCCGCAAGGAAACTGACGTCCACGTTGTCCGGGCTTGAGCAGCACACGGAGCCCACGTCCGGCACGCCATTCAGCAAGCCCAACGCACTGGAGCAGTTGTCGTTGATGGGCGCTCCGCTTGAGCAATCCACACACTCTACAGACAGGAGGAATTCGTCGCCACTCGTAAATGGACTGAACCGCGTCACATAGATGTAGTAGTCTTCGCCTTGCTCCACATTGAACGCGACCTCACTCATGAAGCCCTCGGAGCAGCCATCGTCGTTTCCACCGAGACACTCGAGGTTGTCCAAATCGCCGTCTACAGCTTCGAAGACGAACACCTGCGAATCAAACAAGGGGTTTCCAGCGGGGTTGAAGGCGTCCGTACCACAGGTAGACAACACCATTTGCTGGTCGGCCTGGGCGTTGAAGACATACCAGACACCAGCAGCACTGATTTCCTGACCGGAGCAAGTGGTGCCGTTGAGCCCTTCACCGTCGACCGCATAGGTCAGCGTGCCGGCGATTTGAGCGCCACACTGCACTGCTTGGGCACTGACTGCATAGTTGTTGCTTGGAGGACACTCACAGCTGCCGTCGTCATCCGTGGCGCTGGGGTTGTAGTTCAAGCAGAAGGGGTCGGTACAACCGAGGAAAGTGCAAAGTCCTGTCTCACCGAAGTCGACGCCGTAGCTCGACACTTCATCGGTTCCGGTACCGTAGAAGTTTCCGACCACGTCTTCCAAGTACCATCCGATGTCATCGGAATCGTCACCTGGTGTGATGTCAAAGAGGTAGCAACCTGGCTGCAGGCAGACGAGGTCCACACCGCTGGTCAAACCATCGCCTTGGTCCGCATCCTCAAGGGTTCCCGTAGCAGCGATGTCCCCATCCAAATCGGAGATGTAATAGACGCCGCCATTCCAACCGTCGCCGAAAGCGTCGGTCATGGTCACCTCGAGGATGAGCTCACCACCCGCGCAGTACACACATGTACCATCGTCAATGGAAGCTGCGGGCGTGAAGTTCGTAGCGTTGAAGTCCGTGCAGCCGTAGCAAGAGAAGTTACAGAAGCCGCTGTCGAAGACCGCGTTGGGACTGTAGTTACAGGCCGTGGGATCGGTACAGCCCACAGGGCAGCTCACACCGCCAAGGGTAATCCGGTCCGCACCGCTGATCAGCTGGTCGCCAAATTCGGCTTCGTCCAACGAGCCCGTGTAGACCACCTCTCCGTCAAACGTGGAGAAGGTGTAGGTACCGTTGTTCCATCCATCCTGGAAGCTGTCGAACATCTCGAAGTTGTAGCAGCCTGCAGCCAAACACACTGCGTGCAATCCGGCACCGCCGAAGTCCACCACCGTGTTGGTCTCCATGTTGCGGATGTTCCAGCTGATCTCGCCGTCCCAACTTCCACCGCCCACTTCGAGGAAGAAGAAAAACTCCTCGTAGCAGCATGTGCCGTCGTCATAAATGGCATCCGCATCGTAGTTCACCGCACCCGACTCGGTACAACCGTAACAGCTGTAATCACAGTTGTCATTGGAAATGGTCGCTGCCTGGTCATAGTTACAGGCGGTAGGGTCAGTACAACCTTGACAAGAGAGGTACTCACAGCTGCCGTCGTTGAAGTTGGCCGCTGGGTCGTAGTTACAGGCCCCCTCTGTGGTGCAGCCTTCGTTCAAACAATCCGGCGTACCGACGTAGAAGAACTCCTGGATGGTGCCTCCAGCAATTCCAGGCCCTCCCTCCAGGATCAACTGCGTCCCGAGGTAGACTTCCCATGAAGCCTCCACTGCGAGGTTGTCAAAGTTCAATTCCAAGACATAACAATCGTCTGTCAAACAGAGGTCCAGTTCTGCCAGCCCTCCTTCAGAAAAGGAAATGCTGCCCAATTCCACCCCGGCCAGGTTGCCCACTGCTGCGCTACCTACGTTGCCTTGTGCATCCACCCAACCGTTGGAGAACGCATCGTACAACTTCACCGAGACGCAAGAGTCATAACAGCAGGAGCCATCGTTGAAGCCAGCTTCGGGATCGAAGTTGCAGGCCGCATCGTCCATACAACCCGGAATGCCGTCCAGCTGGGTCAGCGAGAAGTTAAATGCCGCCGCAGGGCCGGCAGACAATTCGCCGTCACAGTTTCCGCCACACACAAAGGGCAGGTTCTCGACATTGACATCGAAGCTGAGTCCGCCATCGGCCCCTTCATCCAACAAAATGATGGTGTAGGTATCCTCACCATAGTCCGACAAGTCGATGGTGAACGTCTGGTTGAATCCATTGGTCGCCCAAATCTGACCTTCACTAAGGTTGATGATTTGGCCTTGGGTCAGACTGGTCACCGCCACACCGTATTGGGTGGCATAGAAATCAGAATACAAGGTGATGGATTGCGCCTTGGCCCCGATTGACAGGACAAGAGTGGCGAGGAGAAATACCGCTTGCAAATAGGCGGCGCGAGGGTTGCGGAGCTTCATGGTTCCAGCTGGGTTGCTAATTCGGTTGTGGCCGATGTACGCAGCTTTAGTCGCCGCTTTACATCAAAACCTAGGAGGAAAGATACGGCGAAATATCGCCTCTACCAAGAAAGTTGCCGAAATCTAATTCCCTACCAATGAATTTCATTGGTCGACGAATGGGTCATTTAAACCATCCAATTTGCTGTCGTCGAGTCTAAAACACCCCTACGACCACATCTCCGCATGCCAACTTTCGTCGAACCTTTTGACCAACCACCCTCCATCGCTACGGGCCGCTTCTAACGTAGCCGCCAGTGGATCCACCACTTCGGTGGCGTCATCGACCAGTTTGGCTTTGCGCATGGCCCAGAATTCCGAAGTGCGGGTCGCCTTCCACGCACCACCAGCCGCCTCCTCGCCAGCTCCTGGCCGCCACAAGACTTGATGACGGTCAAACCAATCGATGCCATTTCGCTCGCCATGACCACGCACAAAACCCACAAGCTTGTCAATGCTGCAGCCCGTCGCACCCGCCTTTTGTTCATCCAAGGCCACCATCAAGACGCGGTCGTACAATACGCTGCCTGCTGCCGACAACGCCGCACCATGAGCAGACCACCCTTGCAAGAACTGTCCAAGCTCCTCTTGCATGGCGCTTTGTTCTTCTCTGGTCAAGTCGCGGTTGGCCACATGTACCCAAAGCCGGGCATGCGCCGGCATCTCATCCAAAGTCATACATCGAATTTAGGCCTCAGCGCCCTGCGCATTGACCAACGCCCTGTCCCTCAACCAAGGCAACAGCACCAACATCAAAGAAGGCAAGGGCGACTGCAAAAAGCCCAACACCTCCCGGGCAACATTGTATCCCGGGTCCTCAGCGCCTCCGCGCCCGTCCAACGCCCAAAACAGCGCCACCACAAGACCCGAGGCCGCGTAAATCAGCAACAACAGCTTCCAACGATCGGCCACCCCAACAGCTCTCAAAAACAAGGCATCCAACACAAAAAAGCCCAGCACGATGGCCACCATCAGCCCCCACTTGGCACGCAACATCTGATCACCATCCCAATGGTGGAACACCTCGAAGGTATCCCGGGTGTAAGCCACATTCGTACGACACATCGGCGCGTAGCTCTCCCACCACTCCTTGCGCTTTTCTGCCATGCAAGCATCTTCCCGCTCACAGGCCTCGTGACCGTAATCGTAAAAATCTGCATACCGATCTCCGATGGAGATGTAGTGGTTCAGTTTGATTTTAGTGTCTTCTTGGACGTATCCAAATCCGACCATAGCAATCAATACCAGCAACCACCAAGGCTTCCTCCCTCCCAAACTGTTCAACAATGCCATTACTGCGTCACTGATACAGGGCCTAAGCTCCCCGCTTTGCTGATGCGTGTGGCCCACAGGTACCACAACCAGAATATGAAGCCGTAAATCAACACCGTCCAGGTGTAGTCATGGTTGAATTTCAACGACTGAGGACTGTTGAACTGAATCATTACCAAGCTGACCACCCGCACCAAGTTGGCCGCATGGATCAACCCTATACCGAGGGGAATAAACCACAGCTTCCGTTTCCAAGGACCTGGAAAGGCCAGAATAAAAACCGCAAACAGCACGAACAACACCAGCCCATCACAGGGCGCTCCAACTTGGAGCAACCCCACACTGTCCGCAATGCCAATTTGCCACCGCAGACCAGTCGAATTCATTTCGTAAAGCCCATAGCCGAGCGCGCGTAAGGCCCACTCTGAAGACACCACCATGGAGTGAATGAGGTATTCGTCCAATAAGGTGTACTCCTTCAAAAAGTACTCATACAGCACATACCAAATGAGGTAACCTGCGAACCCAAGTCCCAGGAACCGGGTCAAATCCTTGTCCACAAGGCTGCTGTTCAGGCTGCGCGCTCCAACAAATGCTGACCCTCTCTCCGACGGATCCCCAACACACCGATTCCAAGACCACCTGCAATCAAGAAGCCCAATCCACCATCGATTGGGATGCAGGGGTTGGTCCCTGACGTAGACGAGTAGGAGTCCACAAGGGGTGTGCCATTTAATCCGGTATTGTCATACCATTCAGTACATGGAACAACCGTCCCCCCTTCATTTCCACAACCTTGGCCAGCGAACTGAGTACAGGTTATACTAGCATTGAAAGGAGACAAACTACAGGAGGCCAAGTCACCACACAATGTGCAACTACAGGTCGCACAACATGTAGCCGGTTCACCCTGTGCACTGATGATTTCACAAACACCGAAAATGAGGCCGCAGCAAAGCAGCGTCGCAAAAATCTTCATGTTATAAAGATATCAATCTTTAGCTGGACAGGGTGACTTCGAACAAGTGCTTGCGTAAATTTATCAGCTCCTATGGATACAGGCACTTCCAACAACAGCATTAAGCAACTCAGGTTGGCTCTGAAAGTGGCCGCAAAAAACTGGTTGTTGCTTGTCTTATTGCCAGGGTTGGCATACGGTTATGCGCGGTTTGTGACGCACAAGCAGCTCGACCAGTACGGCGCGCGCACCGAAATTTTGCTGGAGCAGAAGGACGAATACGACAAGGCCCGAGAAATCATGGAGGGCGTTGTCAGGTCGCGTTTTCAGCGGCAAGGGCCTGACATTGCCAATCAGGTGCGCATCCTCAAGAGTCGGGATCTCGTGGCGCGTGCAGTGGCAGACATTGACCACAACATCACGTATTTCATCGTGGGCCGCGTCAGGGCGCTGCCGGTAGGCGGCCTCAGCGGAGTGGAAGTAGAAGCCTTCCCTGAGCAGTTCAGCGGGTCGGCACTGGGTGCCGACTTCGACCTCGACGTCATTGATGGGAACGCCTATCGGCTCACGGCAAACCTCCACGATGGCCGCGTCTACACAGGTGAACACGGCTTTGGAGAAGAGGTGCAAACGGGGGACTTCCGATTGATCATCCGCAAGGCCGAAAGCGGCAGGGGCACCATCGCCCAAGCCATGGCCCAAGGCCAGCGCTTCCAAGTCCGCAGCGAAAATCAGATCATCAACCAATACCGGGGTGGGCTCTCCGTGAGTGGTGTGGGTCAGACCAGCATCCTCAAGCTGCAAATCAGCGACATCCTGCCCGATCGGGCCATCGAGTTTCTCGATGCGCTGTCCGTCCGGTATATCGAGTATTCCACGGCGGCGAAAGAAGAGGTCAACCGCCGTACCGATGAGTTTCTGGAGCAGCAGCTGATCAAAATTGAGGCCAACGTAGACAGCCTGCAGGACATCATCGACCAGCAGCGCCAAGAAGCCGAAATCTTGGACCTCACACGAAATGAGCAGGCCTACTTTACCGAACTGGTTCAAATCGAGACCCAACGTGAGGAACTGCGGCTGAAACTCAGAAGCCTCAGCGCCTTGGAGGAATACCTCAGCCGAGGCGTCGAGAACACGAGCATCCCGCCGAGCACCTTCCTCACCCAAGATGCTGTCGCCGCCGAACAGGTCGGAGAACTCTATGGATTGCAACTCCAGCGCACCCAGATGCTGTTGGACGTCACGCCCAGCAACTTTCAAATCAAGCGGCTCGACTCCTTGATTTCCACCAACCGCATAAGCCTGTTTGACTACATCAGCGGCGCGCGATTGGCATTAGAAGACGAGTCCAGTCTCTTGAGCGGAAGAATCGGCGAACTCGAAGACAAGTTGTTCCGGTTGCCCAAGAGCGAACGGGAACTGCTCGCCATCGAGCGGCGGTTGGCCATCAACGACAAGTTTTACGGTTACATCCTCGAACAACGGGCGACCAACCTCATGGCCCGGGCCGCCATCACCTCCAACGCCAACATCATCGAAGCCGCCCGCGGTGCGGGGATCACCGGCCCCGATAAGGCCAAGTCCATCCGCAACTACACGCTTTTCGGACTCGTGCTGGCGCTCGGCATCGCGGTGTTGAGGTTGCTCCTCTTTGAACGGATTGAAAGTGTCAATGAGTTGCGAGAAGCCACCCGTCTCTCCGTTTCGGGTGGCATCCCCCGTTATGAAGACATCAAGGAAAAGGAATACGTCCTTGTGGCCTCCAAAAGCCCCCGACACCCGACCACGGAAGCATTCAGGGGCTTGCGCACCAACCTACAGTATCTGCTGAACCGAGAAGGCCAGAACACCATCTTGGTGAGCAGCATGCACCCGGGAGAAGGCAAGACCTTCACAGCCACCAACATGGCGGCATTGCTGGCCCAGGCCGAACGGACCACGTTGCTCATCGACTTCGACCTCCACAAACCACGCGTGCACAAAGCCGTGGGGCTAACACGGGGCATCGGCCTCAGCGGCTACATCATCGGTAAGAGCAGCTGGAAAGACGCAGTCCAGAAGACAGAATTTCCTGGTTTGGACGTCATCACGAGCGGCCCAATTCCCCCCAACGCCTCTGAATTGACCTTGAGCGAACGGGTCGAAACGCTGTTGACAGAAGCGCGCAAGGAATATGACTTTGTGGTCATTGACACCCCCCCTATCCTGCTGATTACAGACGCACTTGTTTTGATGAAGCATGTGGACAGGGCCCTCCTCGTCACCAATGTCAAACGCGCCAATGTGCGGGGCATGCGACAGCTCGAAGAACTGCTCGGCCAGAACAACATCGACCACGTCAGCATGGTGCTCAATGGCATCGTGCCTACCCGCTGGCGTTATTATGCTTCCAAATACGCCTACCGCTACCTGTACAGTTATGGTTACGGCTACGGCGGGTATGGTAGCTACACCGGGTATGGCGGCTATGGCTACGGCGACCGACAATACGGTGACGACGCCGAGGATTGAGCGCTCCCCATGTGTGGAATCACTGGCATTCATGGCAAAGCAGACGCCGCGGCATGGGCTGCGGCGCGCCGCATGACCGCCGCTTTGGCCCACCGGGGGCCCGATGCTGAAGGCCACTGGACCAATGACCACAATGTCGTTCTGGGCCACCGGCGGTTGAGCATACTCGACACCTCGGAAACGGCCAACCAGCCCATGACGAGCCATTGTGGCCGGTACGTTTTGGCCTTCAATGGTGAAGTCTACAATTACCTCGAATTGCGCGAGGAATTGGACGATTACGCCTTCAAGACAACCGGTGACACCGAAGTCGTCCTCGCCGCTTTACAGGCATGGGGCACCGCGGCACTCCGACGTTTCAACGGCATGTTTGCCCTCGCCCTTTGGGATACCCAAGAAGAAAAACTGCTCCTCGCCCGGGACAGGATGGGCATCAAACCGCTCTACATCCACGCCCACGATGAGGGCCTCATGTGGGCCAGTGAGGTACGGGCATTGCTGGCTTCAGAAAGGGTGGAGCGGAAGCTCGACCGGGTGGGCTTGGTTGATTTCCTGCGGTACCAAACGGTACATGGGCCGCGCACCTTGATCGAGGGCATAGAAATGCTGCCCGCCGGACACCTGCTGTGGGCCGATGACAACGAAGTCCGCACGGCGTGCTGGTGGGACGCGGCAACAGAAGCCAAGGGCCACATTGACAACGGCGAACCTTGGACATATGGCCAAAGTGCCAGCGCTGCCGTACGTGACCTGCTGATGGACAGCGTATCCCTGCGCATGCGATCGGACGTGCCGTTTGGGGCCTTCCTCTCGGGCGGCATCGACTCCAGCGCTGTAGTGGCCTTGATGTCGGAAGTGGGCGATCGCAAGGTGGCCACCTTCAACGTGGCATTCCACGAAGACGAATTTGACGAGAGCCAATACGCGCGGCGCATTGCCCAGCTGTACGACACCGATCACCATGAGATTCGGCTGTCAGCAGACGACTTCCTCGCAGCTGTCCCCGATGCGCTCGCCGCTACGGACCATCCAAGTGGAGACGGCCCCAACACCTATGTCGTCTCGCAAGCCACCAAAAAAGCCGGCCTCACTGTCGCCCTGAGCGGATTGGGGGGCGATGAGCTCTTCGCAGGTTACCCTGTCTTTCCGCGCACCGTAGACCTCCTTGGAAAACAGTGGGCCATGGCCTGGCCCAAAGGCCTTCGCCGCCTCGCAGGTGAAGCCTACAAAGTGGCCAAACCTGGTATAGCCAGCGATAAATTGGCCACACTCCTTGCGGGCCAATCACTGGATCCCGCTTCAACCTACCCCGTCAGCCGGCGCGTCTTGCTCGAGCCCGATGTACAGCGGCTTGCTCAGGACACATCCACCCCGGACAGGGTCGCCCAGTGGTGCAAAGCCCAGCTCGATGCCAGCCCCGGTTTGGACCTTCCTGTTTTGAGCCGGATCAGCCTTGCCGAAATGCACACCTACATGCAACATGTGCTCCTGCGCGATACCGACCAGATGTCAATGGCGCATGCACTGGAAGTAAGGGTGCCTTTCTTGGACCACCGGCTTGTGGAAACGGCCCTCGCCATCAGCGACCCGATCAAGTTTCCCCACACGCCCAAAGCCCTGCTTACACAGGCCCTGGGTAAACGCCTGCCCCGCGAAATCATAGACCGGCCTAAAATGGGCTTCACCCTCCCTTGGGACATCTGGATGCGCGGGCCGCTTGAAGACACCTGCAAGCAAGGACTCAACACCCTCAGCCAGCGCGGCATACTCGATGGGCAGGCCCTCGACGCACTGTGGCAGGGTTTCGAAAAAGGCCACATCACCTGGTCGCGCGTTTGGACGCTGGTGTCCTTGGGCCAATGGATCGAACGGCATGACCTCCATTGACCGCAAGCGCCCCGTAGTGCTCGTCGCCATCGATTGGTACCTGCCGGCCTACCGAGCGGGTGGTCCCATCCGGAGCATCGCCAACCTGGTGGCCGCACTTGGGGAGGACATCGATTTCCGCATCGTTTGTGGCAACCGGGATTTGGGGGGCAGCCAGGACCTGCCCATCCAAACCGGGATTTGGCATGCCATGGGGCCAGCCACCATCCAATACTGGCACCCAAGCGATTGGACCTCCACCCAATGGCGGCGCATCCTTGAAGAGGTCCAGCCTGACCGCCTCTACCTCAACAGCCTGTACAGCGGGCCATTCAGCCGGTTGCCCTGGAAGGTGGCCCGTTCCATGGGCGTGCCCACCACCTTGGCACCCCGCGGTATGCTCGGCAAGGGCGCATTGTCCATCAAACCTTGGCGCAAAAGAGCCTGGCTCAAGGTGCAACAGTTGACCGGCCATTACGCCGACATCACCTGGCACGCCAGCACAGAACAGGAGCGCCGAGAAATCCAACGTTGGTTTCCAAAAGCGGACATTCGGGTGGCCTTGAACTTGCCCGTCCCCTTCGACCCCCTGCCCTTGCCCGAAGACGACGGCACCCTCCACCTATTGAGCATCGGGCGTGTTCATCCCATCAAAAACTACGCCCTCGGCACAGCCCTCGCCAAAGCTTTGGCCGAAGAAGGCCGTAAGGTGCATTACCGCATCGTTGGACCCATTGAAGACCCTGCCGTCGCCGAAAGCCTCCAACAATCCGCCATAGGATTCACCTTGGAGCTACTCGGCCCTTCTCCGCCCTCGGAGATCCGGCAGTTCTTTGGAGGGGCACACCTCATATTGGTCCCCAGTTTCAATGAAAACTATGGCCACGCCGTCGCCGAAGCCGTCGCTTCTGGAAGACCGGTCATTGTCTCAGACCAAACCGTCTGGTCCAGCATGACACCCGGGGATACTGTTTCTTGCCAACCCCTTCAGCTCAACGCCTGGATTGAGGCAGCGCATGGATTGTTGAACCTGTCCTCCGCGGACGTCATTCGTCAGTCTGAAGACACCTATCACCAATGTCTGCTCGACCCGCAGCATCTTGAAGCCCAGCGCACACTGTTCCTCCCATGACCGTTTCTGTCATCACCGTCACCTACAATGCGGCCGCCACAGTGCAAATGGCGGTCGAAAGCGTGCTGCGACAAGAAGGTGCGTTCACGCTCGATTACCACATCGTGGACGGCGGATCCACAGATGGCACCCTCGACATCCTCAAGGCCCACAAGGATGGGATTGCGGAAATTTCCAGCGGGCCTGATGGTGGATTATACGACGCCATGAACCGCGGTGTCGCCCGGGTACAAGGCGACATCATCGGCATCCTCAACGCCGACGATGCCTATGCAGATTCGAAGGTGATCGCGGACATCCTGCGCACCTTTGAGGAGACAGGCGCCGATGGCGTGTATGCCGACCTCGACTACGTGGATGAGGCGACCGCCACACAAGTGACGCGGCAATGGAAGTCTGGAGCACCTGGCGACTTCCGCAGGGGATGGATGCCGCCCCACCCAACACTTTTCGTGAAGCGCTCGCTGTATGAGCAACATGGCCTGTTCAACCTTCAGCTTCGCAGTGCCGCCGATTACGAGCTGATGCTGCGGTTCTTCCATTTCAGGGGAGCAGCACTCGCCTACCTCCCTCGAACCACAGTCAAGATGCGGGCAGGGGGACAGTCCAATGCCTCCATCGGCAACCGCATCAAAGCCAATGCCGAAGACGCCAAAGCGTGGCGCCTCAACGGCGTCGCACCTCCTCCCCTATTGCGCTTGGCCAAGCCTTTGCGCAAAATCGGACAATTCGGCAAGCGCTGATTCCCAGCGATGGCCTGAAATCTTCAGTGTTGTGAACTCAGCGGATGCTGTAGTTCGGAGCCTCGCGTGAGATCATCACGTCGTGTGGGTGGCTCTCCTTGACCCCAGCCGAAGTGATGCGCACGAACTGCGCTTGGTGCAAGGCCGGAATGTCCTTGGCCCCCACATAGCCCATGCCAGCCCGCAGGCCACCCACGACTTGGTACATGACTTCTTGGACCGTTCCCTTGTAGGGGACCCGACCTGAAATGCCCTCGGGAACGAGCTTCTTCAAGTCGTCTTCAGCATCTTGGAAATAGCGGTCCTTGGACCCCTTTTGCATGGCCTCAAGGCTGCCCATACCACGGTAGCTCTTGAACCGGCGGCCTTCGTAAATGATGGTCTCACCGGGGCTCTCTTCCGTACCCGCGAGCATGCTGCCGATCATCACGCTGTGGCCACCTCCGGCCAATGCCTTGGCGATATCGCCAGTGTAGCGAATCCCGCCATCTGCAATGAGCGGCACATCCGTACCCGCCAACGCCTCGGCCACATTCATCACGGCGCCCAACTGGGGCACACCGACTCCAGCGATGACCCGCGTCGTGCAAATAGAGCCGGGGCCAATGCCCACTTTCACGCCATCCGCACCCGCCTCCACCAAGGCCTTGGCCGCCGCGGCCGTCGCGATGTTACCACACACGATATCCGTTTGTGGGAACGCCTGCTTGACCTTGCTCAGCATGGCGATCACGCCTGCGCTGTGTCCGTGGGCCGTATCGATGATCAGCGCATCGACTTCAGCGCCCACCAACGCTTCCACGCGCTCCATGGTGTCAGGGGTCACCCCCACAGCCGCAGCGCAACGCAGACGCCCGTACTGATCCTTGCAAGCATTTGGAAATTCCTGCAGCTTGATGATGTCCCGGTAGGTAATGAGGCCCACCAATTTGCCGGTCGCATCCACGACAGGCAACTTTTCAATCTTGTTGTCCTTGAGTATCTCCTCGGCGCGCTTGAGGTCCGTCCCACTCGGCGTAGTGACCAGGTTTTCGGACGTCATCACCTCCGCAATTGGGCGCTTGGCGTCGTGTTCGAATCGCAGGTCCCGGTTGGTCACAATGCCCTTCAGAAATCCAGCATCATCCACCACAGGAATACCGCCGATGCGGTGTTCCGACATGATGTGGTGCGCGTCCCCCACAACCGCATCCACCGGCAAGGTGATGGGGTCCTGGATCATGCCGCTTTCGCTCCGCTTGACCTTGCGGACCAACGCTGCCTGCGCGGCAATCGTCATGTTTTTGTGGATCACTCCAATGCCACCTTGGCGGGCCATGGCGATGGCCATGTTGGCTTCTGTGACCGTATCCATCGCCGCGGAAACCACCGGCACATTGAGCACAATGTTGCGGGAAAAACGGCTGCGCAAATTGGCATCCCTCGGCAAGACTTCGCTGTAAGCAGGAACGAGGAGGACGTCATCATACGTGAGTCCATCTCCGGTGAACTTGGGCTGGGGATAATCAGTGGGCATGGGCAGAAGGGACGCGTCCGGATATTCCGGCGAAAATAGTCCACATCTCGGTGGTTTCAAGGGACTTCAGCCCCCTGTTTTTCACGGTCTGCGCACGACTTGAACATGGCCCATGCGCGTCACCACACGACCGGCACCGTCTTGGATGCGCAAAGTGTAGGGATAGAAGGCCTCTGGCAACCACTCTCCGTCTTTTGTGCCATCCCAGGCCGAAGCCGGGTCTTCCGTCTCCCAAATCAGGTCGCCCCAGCGGGAAAAGACGTCCAATCGGTACTCCGTCACGTCGGCAAACGCGACAGAGGGCTTCCAGGTGTCATTGAATCCATTCTGCACCAACGCATTGGGAATCCACACCACCGGCGGCAATGTCAAGCACACCTCGTTGGAGGTCGACGCCCATCCACTGTCGATCTGTTCGGCCCGCACACGGTAACAAAACTCACCCGGCGTCCCAATCAGGTCCTCCAATTCGTCGTCATAGGAGAAATCAAACGCCCCGAAGTCTTCAATTTCATCAAGGACACCGCCCAATTGAACGCCGCGCAACAGCACTTGACGGTTTCGCGGCACCTCCCACCCTTCAAACGGGGTCCACGCCAATGCGGTCGAAAGGCGGTCTTCAAGCACCGTTCCGTTGAGGAATATCGTCTCCGCAATGGGTGTTCCCAGCACACTGTCCCCGCATGCATTGACGACCTTGACATAGTACTTGTACTGGCCGACTTGCCCTTGAATGGTGCTGTCGAGCATCTGGATCACGCCGCCCGCCGAATACACACTATTGACAAACTCAAAGTCGTCGTCGTAGGGCTCGTTGCGCCAAATCTCATAAGCGTGCGGATCGGTCGCCGTGGCATCGACTTCCACCCTCAACACTGCCACAGAGTCGGTCACGATGCTCGCTTCCAACCAGCGCATCCATTGTGGTCCGCCAGGGTAAGTGAAGAGGTTTTCGGCCGTATTGGAAGACTGTGTCCAATCCTGCAATGCGGCGTGCGCCACGACCCTGTAGCGGTATAGACTGCCGATGTTGGCCCCTGTGTGCAGAAAGAAGTTGAGGCTACCGGGAACCTCGCCGAGGAGCTGCGGCCCGCCCTGCACACCGTCCAGGTCCAATTCTGTCGCCCAGACCTCATAGCGTTCCACACCACCGGGCCAGTGCACCACGGGGGACCACTGCAGGTCGGCCTGGCTTGTGCACTCAGTCCAATCGACATCGAGGTACATCGAAGGGGCACACGCTGGATTGGCCGGGCCGGGATCCGGTAAACCACCGACATAACAACTGTCGAAGGCCGCCACATTGTAGTACTCGATGTTTTGACCAGCTGCACTGATCGGGTTGGTCCAACTCAAAACAGCGGGGTCCTCAATGGTCGTCAACACCGTTTCTATGGACCCCGAACACCCATAGACGATGTAGCCCGCTACATCCGGCGCCAGACTGGACTCCCAAGAAATGGATGCAAGTCCGGTAAGGGAATCCACATCGATGGCCACAATCTGTGGTGGCAGCGGATCCTGTTGATCCGATACCGCAATGCTGGCCTGATTGGATTGGTGGGTGCACCCCCCGTCCTCCGTCAAGGTGACGCGATAGGTCACCATGCCATCACATTGCGTCACCGGAAAAGAGGTGTTGGAGTTGCCCATCAGCCAAGGCGCTGAAGCCACTACCGTCCATGACCCGTCCGGCAAGAGCTGTTCTACCGCATACGTGCCACTGAAGCCCGCCGGAGGGTTGAAGTGAAACGGGCTGTTCCACCCCAGGTCCACCGTACCCGGAATCAGTCCAGACTCCAATTCCAAAAAGATGGTACACAGCGTATCTGACGGACCAGCGATGTTACTTCCGGCCGCGTTGAGGGGCGTCAGCGTGTAACAAAACCCTTCACTCGACGTGAGCAAAGGCGTTGTGATTCCGGTGAAGAATGAAATTGGATTGTCCGGTTCCAGGTATTGGTCAAATCCGGGCAACGGGGTGTAGTCCGGCGCAGCCAACATCGGCGTAACCGTGTAGAACTCCGCACCCGTAGCGTCAGGCTCCCAATTGAGGGTGACCGTCTCGTCATTGTTGACTTGGATGCATCTCCACTCTTGACCTTGGCCTGTATGCACCCAAGCCATGGTTAACACCCACAACCCAAATACCCTATGGATGATGTTCTTCATCATGGCTCTGCAAGATGTACGCGCACAAGGACCTAACGGTTGCCTTTTGATGATGTTATCCGCGGTCGACGTTGAATTTCATGCCACCGTCATCCCAAGGCGTCCCAATAGAACCCGGGCGCCATATCTCGGGTCATAAATGCCCGGTAATCGGCAACAATGCGACCGATCAATGCTCCAGCGCCCGGCAAATCACGCAACAGCGCGCTCACCTGACCGATTTCCAACTCACCTTCGAGCAAGTCGCCCTCCCGCATGCCGCGCTTGGCCCGACCACGGCCCAACAGACGGCGCAATGCTTCAACGTCAGCGCCGCCTTCTTCGGCCTGCGCTACCTGGTCGAAAAAGCCACCATCGAGGCCTTTCAGTAAGCGAACCGGCGTGACCTCCTTGAGCATGAGCCGTGTCTCGCCAGCCTGTGCAGCAGCAATCCGCGCTTTGAACGCTGCGTGTGCCGGGTTTTCCTGGGTCATCACGAAACGACTGCCCATCTGCACGCCCGAAGCCCCCAACGCCAGTGCCGCAAGCAATGAACGCGCATCATGCAAGCCGCCTGCCGCAATCACCGGCACGGAAACGGCATC
>JAKMCW010000116.1 GCA_022428205.1 Flavobacteriales bacterium | reverse complement strand
AGTCATCGCGGATGGCGATTTGCAGCTCGGTGTGGATGCGCCGAGCCGACAGCTGCGCGAGGTCCGCGCCGCTCTGTGGGCGCGGCGCCAAGGCGGTGTCGGTGACCCGCGCGATCGCCGCATTCATCGCAACGCGGCGCAAGTCCTCGCCCTCGCGAATGTTTTCGAGCAGTTCCAGCGGCGGGACGAAGCGGAGCGCGAGCCCGTCGGGCATGCGCGCCCACGCGAGGTTTGCAGACGGTTGGTACAAGACGCTCCGCAGCAACTCTTCGTCCGTGTGCCGCACACGAAATCGCTCGAAAAACCGAAAGCGCGCGCCGTCGGCATTGACCAAGAACGACCCCTCTGCCTCCTCTAGCGACTTGTGCAGCTTTTTGGACGTGTACGACCCATTTTGAACCGCCGATTGGACGGGGTTGCCGCGCGCCTTTTGCATACACTTCTTGAACTTTTCGCCCTTCTTGTGGTGGTCGTGGGCTCTTCGTTGGTGCACGCGCTGCACAAAATTTGCCGCGTCGACCCCAAATCTCAGGAGGTTGTTTGCATCTCTGCTGCTCAGTTCCACCTTGCGAAGTTTGTCCTCGGACTCTCCAACCGCGTCCGTCCCGGTGTCGGTGCTCCAGTAGCTTGTGCGAAAGCCAGCCAGCGTTAGAAGAAGGCTTCCTGCCATGAGCGGCGACAACCCAGCAGCCGTCACGCCAGCACCAAAAAAGTACTCCATAACCTTTGGCGCGAGCATTTTGAGAATATTGGCCCCCGCCAGCGCATGCGAAGCCGTTGACAGACCTCGGTAAACACCAGAACGCACAGCTAAATTTGATACGGTTCCCGTGAAGCTGTCCCAATACGTCGGCACCCTGTCCTTGACGCCCGTTCCCTCTCTGTACTCTTTGAGGAAAGACGGTATCGTAAACAGCAAAGGTACCCCAGAGAGAAACTTGACCCAAGTCGGTTGGGGCTTGATTGCGAGAAGCCCCTCCAAGTCGAGTGCTTTGACAACCATCAGCTCCGGATTCCGGAAGCTCAACGCCTTTGGAGGTTTGGCAGACACAATGTTTGGCATCCTGCAGTAAAAGTCGCGGTGTAGCCGCTCCACGGCCACGCGTTCGTACTCGGCACGGCGCAGCTTTTGCAGGTACAATTTTGCGCCGTCGGCTTCGGTGTCGTCCTCCGCCGTCGCCAGTGCAGCATTGTAGACAAGATCATCGCTCCGACGCCCCGCTGTACTCTCCGCGTGTTCGTAAGGCAAAGATTGGCGCGCACAGGTCTCAATCTCGAGGAGCGTCGCATTCATGGTCTTGAAGCCGAGCTCCACGTTCTTGACGGTGAATATCTTTGTCGAGACCTCGTCCTCTTTGGCCGGATCGCTCTTGATCCAAGACGTCAATAGCTTTGCAACGCCCGGCGTCGCAAGCAAACCATATAAGACGCTCATTGGATCGTCGGAGAACCACCAACTGTACTTTGCCACGCTTTTCGCTTTTTCGTCGTTGATTGTGGTTTTGGCTTGCACTTCTTGCGTCTGCCGCACCGCATCCATGAGGCCCTGTATTCCTGCAAGACCAAAGGCATCGAAACCACTGGCTTGGCCAAACTCACTGAAGCGGAAAGCTGCAAGACCCACTTCGCCGCCGATCGAAACGTAATCGCGATTCCGCTGCAGGCCGTCCATGAGGTCGATCATTTTGCCCTTGTCGCTCAGAAATCCGTAGTCAACAACGGCTTTGAAAAACCCTTGGACAGCATCGGGAGAGGCTTCGACGACACCCAGAAGAGATTGCCACGTTTTGGTCAGCAGGCTGTTGACGTCCTCCCGAACGCCTGGTTCCTGGAGAGCCTCCTTGAAGTTTGCAATTTTGCCTGTTAGCCTTTGCATCTCAGTGTACTCGTCGCGGTACGACGCGTGCGCGAGGTAGCCGTGCTTCCTCGAGGCCTCGAACACCCACTCTTGATCGTCCGGCTTGGTTTTGCCGCTGTCGGTGAACCGCACGCGCAAGCGCGTCCTGACACTGGTCTGCTCCAGCTCCTGGCGCCCAAGGCGATGCATCAGGAGATGAATGCCGGCGGTTTCGGGCTTGAACTCTTTGGCATAGGCCGCCTCGTCAAAGCCCTTGCCGTCCGTCTTCGTTTCCATGTCCTTGTAGGTTTGAAATGTCGGCCGCGCGCGCAACATCGATTCGAGAAGCCGCGCCGCCTTCATCTGGTTCAG
>JAKMCW010000062.1 GCA_022428205.1 Flavobacteriales bacterium | reverse complement strand
CCATTCACCTCTGCGGAAACCTGCGCCACTTCATTGGCCACGAAATCGGCGGAGACGGCTTCGTCCGGGACCGCAACGCCGAATTCTCTGGCGCCCCCCTGCCCAAAGCGACGCTGCTCACTGAAATTGAGGCGGCACAAAACGTGGTGGACAGCGCACTCAGAGCATTGCCAGCGGCCCAATTGGACGCCTCCATGTCCAATCCCCCTCCCCATCACAAGGGACGGTCCATCCGTTTCTTTCTAATGCAACTCAGCTGTCACCTCTCCCGGCACACCGGACAAGCCAACGCCTTGCGCCGAATATTGACGGCACAGCAGAATCAATCCTGAAGGCAGCGCACAGAGTAACCACTTAAAGCGGTGCTCAACATGCGGCCAAGGCCGCTGTCCTCCACCTGATTTCTGCGCGTAATGAAGATGTCGTCTTGCACATCGGACGTCCACCACACCCCCCAGTAATCGGGCGCAGTGAATCCCGATGGGTCGCCTCGGTACCCCCCTGGCAAGGCCGAAAAGCCCACTGAATCTGTGGTATTGAGGTCGTTCTGCCAATGCTCAAATCCACGAAGGTGCCCCGCCACATTGGCCTCCTCGCCCCGGATTCCCACTTCTAAAAGTTCGCTTTCCGGCATCCCCAAATGCACCTCAAGCTCACCCCAATCGGCATCCGTTGACACGTGCCACCCCGATGGACAAACCCCGCGCTCGTCGATGACCGCAAGCCCATTGTACAGGTAACCAAAGGATTCGAAGTAGTCATCTTCATCGTGCAAAACACAGTACCCCCCTGCCTCTGCACTGGACCAGTCTTCGGACGCTTGCAAATTGGCGATGTCGTCCCCATTGCTGTAATGGGCAGACCGCAGGTTCTCTGAGAACCAACATTGGCCACCAATCTGTACCACACCATAGTCGTGGGCATCCCAAAGCACAGATTCGGTGCCATCCTGACATCCATTGTAAGCGCACGAGCCGTCGTCTTCGTTGGCCTCCGCATCGAAATTCAACGCCCCTGAATCTGTACAACCCGGCACCACCTCTATGACTTCGTATTCGCAGCTTCCGTCATCTTCATTGGCCTCGGGGTCGTAGTTGAGCGCCGCATAATCGGTGCAACCGAGGTCCACGCCATTGTCGGTGGTGTCACAACCGGTGGTCAGAAGAAGAAGGCCGAGAGCGGCCAAGAGAAGTGCATGGAAGTCGTTCATTGTCTTCATAACAACCTTCAAAATCAAACAGTTGCACCCTCAACATTCGAACACATCATCACCGCTGCCCCAACTCCAGTTGCCATCATCCCCACCTTTCTTGGAGTCAGGCCCTTAACCTCACCTTTGGTCGAAACCGATGGAGGGGAAATAACCCAACCAATATCAAGGGGAACCTACACGCACTCTTGATTTTCGTGCCGAGCCTGTCTTGAGGGGCTTAACCGCCGGTGCCTCCGCTCCGTTCCCCTACTGACGCGCCCAGGTTAATGTTCGGTCAGGTGATCTTGGAGGGGGAAGCGGTAGCGGGGGCCGTAGAGGCCTTCGGGGATGCCTTGGCCCACCGAGATGGCCATGACGACAGAGGCTTCTTGGGGAAGATCGAAGAGGGCGCGGACCTTAGAGGGGTCGAGGCCCTCCATGGGGCAGCTGTCGAAGCCGGCTGCCTGGATGGCGAGCATAAATTGGGCAGCGGCAAGGGCCACGCTTTTGTCGACCCAAGCGGATCGCTTTGCAGCCTCCATGCCGGCTACGTTTGGGCCTACCTGGTCGCGGTAATATGCGGCAGTGCCTTCATTTTGTTCCGATTCGTACTGGGCCTGCAAGGCTGCTGCACGGCGCACACAGAGGTCGGGACGTCCGATGAAAAAAACGAGCTCGGCCGAGGTGGCCGCGGCAGGCTGAGAGAGGCAGGCCTCCACAGCGGCATCGCGTTGGGGTGAATCATGACGGACCCAATGAAATTCCCAAGGCTGCAGGTTGTTGGAACTGGGTGCCAAATGAGCCGAGCGGACCGCGGCTCTCATGACATCTTCAGGGACAGGTGTTTCACCATATCGGCGAACGCTCCGGCGGGCTGCAGCCAGCTGTTCAAACCCATCGACTGACCAAATGTGGTCCTGTTTCACTTGTTCCGTCATGGTTGGAGTACATTTCGCGTTCTCCCTTGTTCACACATGGCGCACAGATCCTTTGATTTCCTCACCGAATTGCCCACGCCTACGGCAGATGGGTCTCAGTTGCTCAAGTTCTGCCGCGCCTTTTATCGGTTTCTCTTCTTCATTGGGCTCTCTCTTGCCGGGGTCCTGAGCGCCATCTTCCGCAAAATCGGCGGGGCGGGTCATGCAGAACTGTACAAACCCTACACTTGGTATTGCCGCAACATCCATCGGTTCACGGGCATCCGCGTGTATGTGGAGGGGGAGTTGCCCACCCACGCATCCGTCATCGTCTCCAACCACCGCTCATACATCGACGCCGTGATGGTCCCCTCGCCTCACCCCTTGGTGTTTGTCGCCAAGGCTGAGGTGAAGCACTGGCCCATCATTGGCTGGGGAGGTTCTGCCATGCGCACAATCTGGGTCAAACGGGAAAGCGCAGAGAGCCGCAAGCAGACGCGCAGAGAGGTGCTCCGGCGGATTCAAGACGAGCTGTCGGTCATCATCTTCCCGGAAGGCACCACACATGATGGCCCCGACATCCTTGACTACAAAATGGGCATGTTCAAGATGTGCGCCGACGGTGGGTTTCCCATCACCCCGATCGCCATGGAATACCGGGACAAGGACGTCGCCTGGATCGGTAGCTCCACCTTCCTCGACCATGCCTTCCGCAGCTTCGGACACCGCAACATCGACGTCGCCGTTCGGTTTGGTGAGGTCCAATACGGGGATGACCCTGTGGAATTGCGCCAGCGCATTCACGAATGGACGGCGCAGGCTTGCTTGGAAATGCGGGCTGCCTTTGATGCGCAGCCAGCGCGGCCCTGACGGTCAGGCCAATTTGTCGGGATACTTTTCCCGCACGTGCTGAGCGATGGGCAGTGAGTTGCCGTCTTCATCGATGCGCACAAACACCATCCGCGTCGTGGTCACCACCGTTTCCTCGTGGCTGTAGACATTGAACTTCCGCGCCTCCACTGCCACTTTGATGGACTTGTTGCCGATCCGCTCGATCTCGCCATAAATCTTGATCAAGTTGTTCTCCTTGACCGGAGACTTAAAGAGCACCTCCTCCACTTTTAGCGTCACCATATTGGGACAGAAACAGACCTCATTGACAAAGGCGACCGCCAATTCGTCGATCCAGCTCAACATGGTCCCACCAAAGAGATTGTTGTGCACGCCGAGGTCGTGCTTCTTGCAGACTTTCGTTCCGAGCAATTGCATGCCACAAAGGTCCATCTTTGCAACCTGATTCACTGCATCATGTCCACCGCACACCCCTTCGGCCGCTGGGCCGCATCTGCCCTGCTTTTGGCCGCCTGTATCAAAGGCACGGCCCAAGACGCAATGCTCATTGACCACGATTTCAGCGATTGGTCTGACGTCGAGACCACCGCAGTGGTGGACACCGCAGGCCCATTGGTCTCGGTGGGGTTCAAATCCGATGGCGAGCGTGTGTACTTCTTGCTGGAGTACGACCGCACCATTGCCCTCGATGAGGGCATCATCCCACACGGCACCAAAATCGCCTTGGACCTCGACGGCAATGCCACTACTGGTCAAATTGTCGGCGGCTTCCAAGGCGCCGAAATGGTCATTCACCTCGCCGACCGTTATGTCAACAGCTCACAATCCGGAGGAACCACCGAACAGAGCTCACTCAACAACAGCCAAGTGCGCATGGCCCCAACCTATGGAGCAGCGATCCATGAGGTGGCCATAGACCGAGGCGTCAATGGATTTGGCAACAGCAATGCCCCCATCCGCTGGTCGGTGCGTTGCAATTCGGGCCAACAAGTGAGCCAGGACGACCCGATCACCCTGTCCGACACCGACCCTGTTTACCCCCCCATTTCGCTCGACCGTGCGGAAGGCACGCAAATGCGTGTGGCCTTCTGGAACATGAACCGCCGCGTTGACGAAGCCCAGCCACAGGCCGCCATGGCACGCATTCTACAAGCAGTGCAGCCCGATGTGATCGGAATGAGCGAGGTCGAGGACTTCTCAGCCGACATGGTTCGAGACTTACTCGACACTTGGATGCCACTGGCCTCCGGATCTTGGCATGTGGCCAAAGACGACTGGGACCTCATGGTCGCCAGCCGTTGGCCCATTGTGGATACCCACCCGGAAGTCTACCGCCAATATCCCGTCATCATCGACACCGGTACAGAAGGAAATTGGATGGTCACGGCCAGCCACCTCAAGTGCTGCAATGGTGCAGACCAACGGCAAACCGAAGCCGATGAGTACATGGCCTTCCTCAGGGATGCCATGGCCACCGGTGGTGCTGTCAATCTGCCCAACCGCACCCCCGTTATTTACGGAGGTGACCTCAACATGGTGGGGCCCGGTCAGGCCATGCACACCCTACTTACGGGCGACATCGACAACGAAGCAGAGCACGGCGCCGATTTCGCTCCCGATTGGGACGGCACCACGCTCCGGGAGCTCAAGGGCCTGCAAACAGATCAGCCCATGAACTACACTTGGCTCAACAGCACCAGTCAGTGGCCAGCCAGTAAGCTCGACTACATCCTCATCCAAGACGGCGTGTTGGAAGTCCTCGGCAATTTTGCCTTAGAGACCGCCTCCATGGGGGACAATCGTCTGACCCAATACGGCCTCAACGCTGGCGACGATATGCAGGCCAGCGATCACCTCATCGTCGTGGCCGACCTGCGCAAGCACGACCGTCCCGGCACGAAACCGGCCAAGCAACTCAAGCGGATCGACTGATCAGCGTCGGTCCCCGACCTGAAAAACACGGTTGATGTTGAACCCAAAGTAGAGGTCACCGTCCTGCCAGCGGCTGGTGGTCTCTGCGAGGAAAGCCCGCTCGAACATCCCACGGCTGTTGGTGACGTGCAATTGGAACACGTGACCGCCCGTTTCGATGTCAAGCCCCAAGCTCAGAGAATTGACAAAGTCGTCCTCTACCGGACGTGGCAGCAGATAGTGATACTCGCCATTGACCGAAAGTCGGTTGTTGAGCTTGTAACGGAAACCTGCGCCAATGGTGCCCACATCATTGGCCATCTCTGCGTTATCGACCAGGTTGCGGTGCACCAAGGACGGCACCAAGGCCAGCGACAATTCTGGTGAACACTTGCGGCTCACAACCAATTGATGGACGTAGCTGATGCGGTGCACGTCCTTGCGAACGATGCCATCGGCGGGAAAGCGCATTCCATCCCGCATCAGGACAGAGTACCCTGTGAGGCTCACCGGCGAGCCACCCCCCTTCTGCTGCTCCACAAACCGCCACTTCACATTGGCTTCCAAAGTCTTGCCAAACGAGGACCTGGCCACGCCCACCTGAAGCTGATCGGTCACCCCGTAATCGAGCCCCATCCGCATTTGGGCATTGTCCAAACCAAACAAAGCATACCACCCATCGCTGATCCGACCGAAGCGATGGGCGATGATGAAGTTCATTTCACCCTTGCCGGAGGTCTCGGGGCTTTGCACATTGATGATGCGCCCTGCCTTGAAAGCCGAAGTCACCGTGGACGGCGCACCCCCCTCGTCAAAGAAGTCCATCAGGTCGTCCTGGGCATACACCGCATGGGTGAAGGCACAGCATAAAAGCGCCAATGCGCCTAACATCAACCCCCTCATTTGGCTTTTAATTCAGCGTGCAACGTCACAGCGATGACCTCCGCGATATTCTCTGTCACGACCTTGGGTATGTCGATATCGTGGTCCGCACACGGCACGTCGAATCGCGCGTCGAGCACCCAGCCTGATGCCGTTTGCTCCATCGTTCCGCTGACCTCGCGTTCGACCGCGACGCCATGCATCTCCAGTGTGCCTTTTGCAGTGACGTTCTGGACCCCAGACTGCGCAGCGTCGAGGCCGTTGACTGTGCCTCTGAAAGTCGCCTTGGGAAAGCGTTCCGACTCCATATAGTTCTCATTGAAATGCTCCTCCATCAGTGCCTTTGGGAAATGAAAGCTGAGGATGGGCACCTGAAATGCCACCTGACCATTGGCCAGATCCATGATCGCCGAAGCTTCAGTGCTCTCGGCCCTGATGTCCTCCACAGGGGTCTCTGACAAAAAGGCAATGCGGGCATCTCGGGTGGCAAACCGCTGGGCTTGTGCGAGGGTAGCCACTGTACAGCAAACAAATAAGAGGATGTATTTCATCAATTGTTGGGTTTTCCGTTTTGAATCCAGGTGTTGAAACGGGCAATGGAACAGGAGTCCAATTTGCCCGATTGCGGCATCAGCAGAGGGTCTCCCGGATCTCGGTCCATTCGGTCCAGCATGGCTTCGGCACTCGACGCTATGTCGCCATGCTCTTCTAAAGCGAGGCCCGCAGCAGGCGATCCACCAGAATGGCAACCCTGGCAATTGTCCATGACCAACGGCAGGATGTCGGAGCCAAATGACACGTCAAACGTATCGCAATCTACAGGGCTCCCAAGCGTGTCCAAATCGTCGTAGGTGCAACCAACCAATGTGACCGCCGCCATCAACATGGCCAAAACAAAACGTCCATTCATCACGAGGAAGATAGGCCCGCTTTCCATAAATCAAGGGGCAGCGTCTTGCTCGTGTTTTCCGCGTGACAGCTCCCACTCCACCACCGCAAGGGGCCAGATACAAAACACCATCATCGCCATGTACAGCCACAATTGAGCATCATCCAAAGCGCAATAAAACGTACACGGGATGGCGG
>JAKMCW010000051.1 GCA_022428205.1 Flavobacteriales bacterium | reverse complement strand
TCAGGTGTCTCCTGCAACATGGGGTTGCCCGCCTGCTGTCCATCACCAATCGCCACTTTGCGATAAAGGTCGAGCTCAAAGCTGCCACCCTTGCGTGCCGCTACCGTGCGCAGAGCGCCGCCGAGATCAGCACCCGTGTGAACCGGTGCCGCTTCTTCCTCCACATTGACTGCGAGGAATCCGTTGTGCACTCCTGTATTCCAATCCTGATCGGTATACATGGCATCCGCCGTGTATGCCGCATTGTGCGTTTGACGCAGGAAAGTGTAGGCGTCGACAGGCTGACCCGCCCAAGCCATCAAGCTCTCTGTTGTGTGACGGGTGCTGTACAAGGGCTGAATGGTTGGCTGGGCCAACTCGATGCGCGGGGCGTCGATCTGCAGGTCGTTCCACCCTTCCAACCAGTGGTGGGTTGGGGCCATCGCCGTGCAACGGCTCGCCGTCTCATCGGCAAACAAGGCCGTAGACACACTGAAGCCGACTTTCTCCAAGCCCGCCTTGAATCCATCTGCATCTGCGCCGTGGTAGGCGGGGTTGATGCCGTCGACAATCAATGCTGACACCTTGCCCGCATTCATGTCTGCCACCAGCTGAGCCATGGCCTTATCATCACCTTGGTACAGGCTCGGAGTAGCATTGACCTTGACCGTCGTTCCCACCGCACCGAGGTTGCGGTTGATGGCACTGGCAATGCGCTGGGTCGCAACGTCATTGTCACCTGCAATCACCAAGCCTTTGGTGCCGGCGCGCTTGAGGTCAGCCGCTGCCGCCTTGACTCCTGCCATCACAGACTCGTCGAGGGAAACTGCCGCTCCCTGTCCGGTCAATTCGCGCAACAAAGCCGCAGCGACGCGTCCTTGCTCAGAGGGCTTGACCCGAGTGCGGGTGTCCGCATTGGATCCGGTCAGGGACATCACACTCTCAAATGCGTGGAGGCGGCTCATGCTGCCGTTCTCTGGACGGCGCGTCTTGGCCCACTGCTGGGTGTACCACACCGTGTCACCCCAAGTGCCGAGGAAGTCCGCGTTCAAGGACACCACCGTCTCGGCCATTTCCAATTGGTATGAAGGGAAGACACGGCGACCGAATTCCGTCTCCATGGCTTCCACTGCGGCGCTGTAGCTCACCGCATCACATTGGATGTGCTCCACCCCTGAAGAAGCCGCCAGCGCTGCTGCTGCGCGCTTCATACTGGGGCTCATGACCGTTCCAGTCAACAACACCTTGCGGCCATTGCCAGACAGGCCCTTGGTCACCGCAGCATCCAAGTCGCCCCATGTCGTGACTTCACCATTGAGGTGAGGTGCTTGCAAGCGGGCAGAATCGTAAAGACCCAGAACAGAGGCGTTGACGCGGGCGTTGACCCGACCAAAACCGGTCTCTGTGTTGTTCTTCACGAAAATGGGACGTCCCTCACGGGTCTTCACCAGGACGTTCACGAAGTCATGACCGTCGTAATAGGTGGACGCGTAGTAGTTCGCCACGCCAGGGGTGATCTCCTCTGGCTTGTTCGTGTAAGGAATCGACTTGACCACGGGCGTCTCACAAGCTGCCAGGGTCGCAGCAGTAACGCTGAAGCCCATGAACTTGAGGAAATCCCGGCGGCCTGTATTCGCCCTTTGCAGGCGATCGTCGGCGAGGAAGGTGTCAACGGGGCGCTCAGCAGGAAACTCCTGTGATTCGATCCGTTCGAACTCTGGGGTACGGTCCAACTCTTCGAGTCCGGACCAGTAAATCTTGTTGTCAGCCATGGGGCAGATCCCTGATTTGCTTTAACAGTCGAATTAGTAATGGCACTTAGAGCATTCCCAGCCCCCGAGTTCCTTTACCGTCGTTTTTTCGTCTTCCATGTAGCGGCGCAACTCTTCGTTGCCGCGCAGGTCATCCTTCAGCCTGTCGTGGATGTCCTCGTAGTATCCCGAAGACGCGAAGCTGATTTCAGCCTTGTTGTGGCACTCGATGCACCAACCCATCGTGAGGGTGGGCTTGGACAATTCAATCAAGCCGGGGAAATCATCCACCAGTCCATTGATCTCCTCTACCGGAGCCACGCGCCCCACCGTGTACTTGCCGACATCGCCGTGGCAGTTCTGACACTCCAGTCCACCCACAACCACGTGCTGCTGGTGGCTGAAGAAGACGTGGTCGGGCAGGTTGTGCACTTTGTTCCACTTGAGCGGCTCACCTTGGAAATCGTCTTGGGGTCCCTGGTAGCCATTCTTGCCTTCTCCGTCGAGGTAGGTTCCTGACTCGGGGTCAAATCCAATCGCTGCGTAAATCTTGCCAATCTCCACTTCGCCGTAACGGCTGCCTTTCTTGACCGCCTTGTGGCAGTTCATACAGACGTTGGTGGAAGGAATGCCCGCGTGCTTGGATTCGTAGGCGCTGTGGTGACAGTACTGGCAATCCACCTCGTTCTCACAAACGTGCACGCTGTGGATGAATTTGACAGGTTGGTCTGGGGTATATCCTTGATACACACCCACGCCCATCAGCGCTTGGTACCCGATCACCACCAAATAGGCGGTCACAAACAATCCCAGGATGCTGACAAATGTGCGGTTGTCCCAAGCCCAGGCTTGGAGGCGCACACCATACGGCAGGTCCTCTGTGTCCGCAGCTGCATCGGCGGCCTTTTCCAATGACTTGCGCACCGTTGCGGCACTCAATGCGATGATCAAGAAAAGGGTCAGCAGGATGAGGAACCAAATCGTGCCATTGGCGCCTTGCTCCTCTTCGATGGCGTCATAAATCGTAGGGCAGTCCGTTCCGGTGTCTGCAGAAGCCACCACATCAGGCGGGTTTTGGACGTACGCCATGATGTCCTTCACGTCGTCCGCGCTCACTGCTTGGGCGGTCATCCATCCGTACGTGCCGACATACCGGTCAACCAAGGATTTCACGTAGGGATCGCCAGTCGCCGCGGCAGCTTGGGGATTCTGAATCCACTGCACGAGAATCTCCTCGCTGGAACCCCAACGGTCCGCAATACCCGCAAGTCCCGGGGCGGCCAAGACCTCATTGGAGACCAAGTGACAAGAGGCACAATTGGCATTAAACAGGGCTTGCCCGTTCTCAATGTTTCCCTCGTCCCAAATGCCCGCATGAAGGGCCGTGGGCAATGCGAGCGTAGCAACCGCTACGATGGAAGCCAACCCCCTCAGTCTGGGGAGGACTTGCTTCGCGCTCTCAAATCCGAACATGTTTTACGCTTGATTTTCGCCGGCAAATGTAGAACCCAAACCGCGGCCACGCAGGGCTCAAGGGGGGAGATTCTCCAATAGACGTGTTCAATGCGCATTCAAGGGGCCCAAATGCAACCTTCCGCTACCGGAAATGCACGCTCTGGTTCCAATGCTGCTGGGACCACCAAAGCATTGGGAAACCTGCGTTTCAAACCTTGCATCACCCGATGCGCAGCAAGCGACGTCCGAAAGTCCCCCACCTGAACCCCAAAAATTGGAGGGTAAGGGGTCAAGTGAATTTCCATATCCAACTCCAATTCCTCAGAGAGGTGTTGGCGCAGTGCACGCGCAGTGTCCAATTTCCCCATGAACAATTGCACCCTGAATCCGGGGATGCGAATGTCCCCCTCAGCTTGCTTCAAAGTGTCCATTTCTTGGATGGACACCGGAATGTTCCAAGCTACAGAACCCACATCCATTGCCTCCCATCCGGGAAGAATGGGGCCTTCAGCATCTGCAACGCCTGCCTTTGGGGCCTCCTCCAACCATTCCTCCGCCGGCGGTTCGGAAGGGGAATCGATGGCTTCTGGCAACCCGACAGGATCAACGGCAACGGCTGGCTGCGCTGTGTCTTTGCCCGGACCGAAAAGCTGGCGCCACCAAGGCGCGTCGCCTTGGGCCGACAAGGAGCCGACGGACAACACACCGCACAGGGCCAATGCCCAAGCCAATCGAATTTGCATCACCGCAAGATGACCATTTTAGATGAGGTCCCGCTCTTCCCCGCCGCTTCACCCGCCAACAAGAAATACACCCCCTCTGGAACGGGGCGGCCCACATCGTCCATGGTGTCCCACACTGCCCGGCCGCCTGCACTTTCCAGCTTGCGAACCCGCTCTCCCGCCGCATTCAAAACATGCACTTCCGAAGCAAAGGCCAAGCCATCTACGGTCACCCTCGGGGCGAATTCAGGCTTCCACGGATTGGGGAAAATGCGCAGCGGACCTGTTCCAAGCTCAGCGGTAAAATTCGTCGCTTCGCCGCGGTAGGAGGTCATGCCCATCGGGGTGGCAAAATAGACGAGTCCTGAGGACTGATCTATGGCCAAATCATAGACTTCGTCGGCCGGAAGCGGACTGTTTTGAGCGGTGAAATGGGCCACCTGTTCTCGCCCGTCCGGACTCAACAGAAACACCCCATTGTTGACCGTAGCCAACCATTTCCGGTTGCCACCATCCAATGCGATGTCCCACACGGTTTCCGTCTCGAGCAGGAGTTGGAAGTTCCCGTCCTGTTCGATCAGGATTTGCTGGGCATCGAACCCCTCGGCGGTGAACAGCGCCTGGGGCTGATAAAACACAGCGGGGCCTTGCAAGGTCCCCACCCAAATTTCACCGTCCAGGTCTTCCTCGACCGCATAGACAAACGAGCTGGGCAGCCCCCCTTCTCCCTCCTGCTGGGTCAGAAAACGCACGTCGTCATCTGAAGGGTCAGCAGGTGTGCCACCTGTAGACATGACCACCACGCCTTCTCCGTCTCCAAGCAGGATCCAGAGTTGATCTGCCTGCGTGGCCAACACCCTGGTAAACCGCGTGGAAACGTCCAATCCTTCGACATCAAACTCATGCCAATTGCCCTCGGCATCCAACAGCTTCAAAGGCCGCTCGGTCCCTTCGTTCAGCAACCACAGATTTCCTTGGCGGTCAAAGTCCAAAGCGGTCACTGTGCACCGTGAGGTAGACCAATTGGCATTCCACTCAAGCGGCGCATTGCTGGGGTTCCAGAACCGCGAAACCTGCGGCCCTTCAACCTCAATCAAGCCCTCCTCGAGGCTGCCAAATACGGCGCGCTCAGGGCGCGTTGGGTCGATGCTCACCTCCATCGGGTCTTGCACACCCTCGGCGCCTGCTTCGCCCTCTGGGGAGGAAATGGTCCACCAATACGTGCCAATCCGGCCGCTGAATCCCTCCCTGCGATATAGCGGCACGCCACTCGACTCGGTTCCGCCAGTTGCGACCCACAATCGGTCGTTCCAAGCATCGATTCGCCAAGCCGCATTGGACCTCGGCCCGTTGGGCGCAAACGGCCCCTCGAAGGCGGCCGACTGGCCACCCGAATCCAACCACAACGCACCGGAGTGCGCATTGGCCAACCAACAGCCACCACCAGCAGCGGCCAAGCCATTGGGCTGGAGGTAAAGCGAACCCGCATCCGTCCTCAGGGATGTTGGAAGCCAATCCGCATCGGTTTCCAAAATGCCGAACACAGTCGAAGCCCAGAGCCGTTCGCCATCGGAAGCCAATGCCGTCCATTGTTCTGAGTATTCCCCGGTCGTCTCCTGCCATGCGGATTGGCCCGCCGGCCGCAACCAAATGGCATCGGCACCATCGCGCCGCTCGATCAGTGCCAATCGGCCATCAGAGCCCCGGACGATGGAGCGAATATCAGTGGCCGGCAATGCCTGTTCTTGCTCCCACGTCGCCGGATCCCCAGGAAACGCGGCATTCACAGGAGCAGACCACACCCCTTCTGCGGTAGCGAGCCACCACCGGTCTTCTGCCAACACCGCCGAGCGAATCGGCAGCGCCTGCCCGTTCTGCTCCAGCTTCCAAGTGTCCCTGACTTCCAGGGCGCCCAGGTCGAATTCAACAACCCCAATATCCGTGCATACCAAGAGGCGTTCTCCTTCCACGACGAGTTGATTGGGCCGCTTGCTGCCTGGCAAGTCCGCTTCGGCTAGGTCCTTCACCGCCGTAACCTGGCCCAAGGTGCCATCCACATCGAAAGCGACCAGGTCAAATGTCCCGTCAACGTACCCCACAATGGCCAGCCCCGTCTCACGCGCCAAGGCCAAGGCGGCAACATCCGAGCGGCTGAGTCCATCGGCCTTACCAAAACGCTGGACCTCGCCAGTGCTCCGCCCCTCGGCATCGACTCCCATGCCATAGACGGCGGTCTCCCCTGCCACCAAGAGAAGGGGGGCCCCATCAACGGCAGCGATGTCCCGGCCCTTGGTAAAGTTGGGCAGGTCCTGCCAGGTCCCGGTCTCGATTTGACCCCATGCTCCCGCAGACCAGACCATCAAAAACAAGGTCATCGCAGCGAGCGCCATGGTGTGCCTCGCCAATGCGCGGCCTCTGTGTGCTGGGACTAAATCGAATTGCATGGAGAGAAGTTGTGCCAGCGGACTGACGCGCCTGTGATGGGGTTTATTGTGTGCAGCCACGGTGCGAAGGTCATGATTCAGGGGGCAACGTGCGAGGGTCTACCGGACGGACCCCGCGCGGCTTGAGCCGGCGCACCGATGGTGACGGTGGCAATACAGACAAATCAAACAGCGCCGGACCTCGGGTCTCGAGGTTGACCAAGGCCTCTTCATCGGCCAGGCCATACATGAAGTTGCGGTCGCCAAGGACCATTTCTACGATGCCCCATCCCACCAAAAGGGCCAGCAGGTCTTCCACGGCAGCAGGTGGGCGGCGCACCGTGCGCATGACCTGCCGAAACCCGAGCAGCTTGCCATTGCGCCAAGACTTGAAGAGCCGGCCCACGTTGCGGTCATACTCGAAGGCAGGACGGTCGGCTCGGAATCCATGGTCCCAGCACCGCGCCAAAACGGCGTTGACCTTGATGTTTTCATCCTCCAAGCGCAGGTAGGCCTGCCATTTCCCGTCTTCCGACTCGCAGCGGTGCGGCCGCTGGCGCGATGGCTCCACGACCACCTCCACAACGCTCCGAATGTCGGCCTTCCACACCTGCGATTGAAAAGCCACGGCAGGCCGGCAGTACATCTCTGCAGCCGCCTCAACCATGTGCAGCTCCTCGTCCACGCGGACGCCGCTCACCGTGCCGTTGTCCTTGACACCAATGAGCAATCGGCCTCCGTCCGCGTTGGCAAACGCCACGAGGGTGCGCGCGATTTTGCGGCTATCGTCGATGCGCGTCTTGAAGTCCTGTTGCTGGTGCTCCCCTTCCGCGATCATTCGAAGGACGTGCGACATGAAGCAAAGATGTGCCTTGCTCCTCTTCTGTTCTTCGCGCATCCACCGGATTTTGCCTACTTTCGCACTGTCAACGATGGGAGATACAAGGAAAGGGGGGCCGAAAGCCCCCCTTCTTCTTCCCCCAAAATTGCGACAAAGACGACGATGATTAACGCACAGGAAATCCGCCAATGGGTTGAAAACCACCTCTCTGAGGAGGGCGGCTTCCTCGTGGACCTGCACGTCTCTGAAGGGTCGGATATCCGGGTTCTGGTCGATGCCCCTGAAGGCATGCCCATCTCTCGCTGTGTCGCCATATCGCGGTTGATCGAAGGTCAATTGGACCGGGAAATACAAGACTTTGCGCTCCAGGTCTCTACACCAGGCTTGGACCAGCCCCTCAAAATCCGCCCCCAGTACGACAAGAATGTCGGCCGTGTGGTAGCCGTGCAGCTACACGACGGTCACAAGGTGGAGGGCACCCTGACCGAGGTCAGCGATGAGGGCATCGTCCTCGAGCACAAGGAAAAAAGAAGAATTGAAGGCCGGAAGGCCAAAGAATGGGTCACAGACCGGCACGAGCTGGGCTGGGATTCCATCGCCACAACGAAAGTCAAGATCTCATTCAAGCAATAATGGATACGGTGAACCTGATCGACTCCTTTAGGGAGTTCAAGGAGTTGAAGAACATCGACCGCGAGACCATGATGGGTATTCTCGAGGAAGTGTTCCGGAATATGATCATCAAGAAGTACGGTTCTGATGACAACTTCGACATCATCATCAACCCCGAAAAGGGTGACCTCGAAATTTGGCACAACCGCGAAATCGTGGAAGATGGCGAAGTCGAGGACCCCGTCGCGGAAATTGGCCTGGCCGAAGCCCTCAAGATTGAGGACGACTTCGAAGTGGGCGAAGAAGTCTCGGAGGAAATCAAGCTCGTCGACTTTGGCCGGCGCAATGTGCTCTCCATGCGCCAGAACCTGGCCGGCAAAATCATGGAGCTGGAGAAAGACGCCCTGTACCGCAAGTACAAGGACCGCGTCGGCGAGATCATCTCCGCCGAGGTGTACCAAATCTGGAAGCGTGAAATTCTGCTCGTCGACGATGACGACAACGAACTCATCATGCCACGGGACCAGCAAATTCCCGGCGACTTCTTCCGCAAAGGAGATGCTGTCCGCGCGGTCGTCGCAGAGGTCGACATCCGCAACAACAACCCCCGCATCATCCTGTCCCGCACGGCGCCTGAGTTCCTCTCGCGCTTGTTCGAACAGGAGGTGCCCGAGATCTACGACGGACTCATCACCATCAAAAAAGTGGTGCGCGCTCCTGGAGACCGCGCCAAGGTGGCCGTGGAATCCTACGATGACCGCGTCGATCCTGTAGGCGCTTGCGTCGGCATGAAGGGCTCTCGGATTCACGGCATCGTCCGTGAGTTGAAGAATGAAAACATCGACGTCATCAACTACACGGCCAATGAGCAGTTGCTCATCGCCCGCGCCCTCAGCCCTGCGAAGATTTCTTCCATCACCATCAAGGGGGAGCGCGCAGAGGTGTATCTGCAGCCTGATCAGGTCAGCCTTGCCATCGGAAAAGGCGGTCACAACATCAAGCTGGCCGGCCGCCTCACTGGTTATGAAATTGATGTTTACCGCGAAGGGGAGACCGAAATCGACGACGTCGAACTCAAGGAGTTCAAGGACGAAATCGATGCTTGGATCATCGAGGAGCTCGAAAAAATTGGTTGCGATACGGCCCGCAGCGTTCTCAACCTCACGGTGGAGGACCTTGCCAACCGGACAGACCTTGAAGTCGAGACTGTAGAAGAGGTCATGAAAGTCCTCAAGTCCGAGTTCGATTCCTGATCCGAACCCCACCATTACCCGCCAACGATAGTCCCCGGAAAGCCGCACATGTCAGAAGTTTCCAAACCGGTACGCCTCAGTAAAGTCGCCCGAGAGTTCAATCTCGGTGTCGACTCGATCGTCGAATTCCTCTCCTCCGAGGGAATCGAAGTCGAACGCAAGCCCAACACGAAGTTGGAGCCGGAACAATACGCCTTGGTGCGTGCCAACTTCGCCGACGAAAAAGCGGCCAAGGAAAAGGCCAAGCAGAAGTCGAAAACCTTGCTGGAGATGGAGGCTCTGGCAGTCGACTCCAAGCGAAAAGCAGGCGAACCTGAAGAAGAGGTCCCAGCTCCAGAAGCCGTTGCAGAGCCCGCGCCTGCCGCGGTGGCTGAACCTGCGCCTGAGCCAGAGCCTGCGCCACCAGTAGCAGAACCTGCTCCTGAAGTTCCTGAACCTGAGGCGGAAGTTGCGCCTGTTGCTGAAGCCGAACCTGTTGTGGAAGCACCAGAAGTTCAGGCTGAGGAGACACCTGTTGCTGAAACACCTGCGCCTGAGGCGAAGGAAGAGAAAGCCGACGCACCTGCCCCCAAAGGTTCTTCAGTCAAGGTGGTGGGCAAGGTCGATTTGGCGGCCATGGCCCCCAAGAAGAAGACCAAAAAGACAGCTGCAGAAAAGAAAGCAGAAGCCGCTGTCAAGCCTACTCCCACGCCGCCAAAAACGGCACCAGTCCAGGAAGCACCCGCAGCCACGAAACCCGCTGAACCTGCAAAGCCCGCTGAAATCTTGCGCGCCAAAGCAGACAAGCTCACGGGTCCCACCGTGGTCGGTAAGATTGAGCTGCCCGTCGAAAAGAAGCCCACCACAGCTGGCGAAAAGCGGAAGCGGAAGCGCATTACCAAGGTCGACGTCGAAGCTGCTGGAAAGCAAGCCGGAAAACGCGGCCGCACCGTTACTGGCGCCCCCAAGAAAGAAATCTCCGAAAAGGACATACAGAAGGAGATCAAAGACACATTGGCACGGTTGAGCAAGGGCAAAAAGACCCAAGCCAGTGCCAAGACACGCCGCGCCAAGCGCGATGCCAAGCAAGAGCGGGCCGAACGCGAGCAACTCGCTCAAATGGAGGCTGCACACACGCTCGAGCTGACTGAGTTTGTGACGGCCTCCGAACTGGCCACGATGATGGACGTGTCCGTCAACGAAATCATTTCCGCCTGCATGTCTTTGGGCATGATGGTCTCCATCAACCAGCGCTTGGACAAGGAAACCATCGGCATCATCGCCGAGGAATTCGGTTACGGTGTTGACTTTGTCTCAGCCGAAGTCCAAGAGGCCATTGAGGTCGAAGAGGACAGCGAGGAGGACCTCCTCACACGTCCGCCCATCGTGACCGTGATGGGCCACGTTGACCACGGTAAGACCTCCCTGCTTGACTACATCCGCAAGACCAACGTCATCGACGGTGAGGCGGGCGGCATCACCCAGCACATCGGTTCTTACAGCGTAGAGCTCGAAGACGGTGCCCGTATGACCTTCATCGATACACCGGGTCACGAGGCCTTTACGGCCATGCGTGCGCGGGGTGCTCAGGTCACTGACCTCGCCATCATCATTGTCGCCGCCGATGACGCGGTCATGCCGCAGACCAAGGAGGCAATCAGTCACGCGCAATCTGCTGAGATTCCGTTCATCGTCGCCATCAACAAGTGCGACCGTGAAGAATCCAATCCCGACAAAATCCGCACGGAGCTTGCCGAACTCGGCATCCAAGTGGAGGAATGGGGCGGCAAGACGCAAAGCCAAGAAATCTCCGCCAAGACAGGGTTGGGCATCTCCGAACTGCTCGAGAAAGTCACCTTGGAGGCCGAGATGCTCGAACTCAAGGCCAACCCTGAGAAGCGTGCGGTAGGTACCATCATCGAATCGAGCCTCGACAAAGGCCGAGGGTATGTCACCAACCTGATTGTTTCTGCAGGTACCCTGAGCGTGGGAGATCCCATGCTCGCCGGACAGTACAGCGGAAAGGTCCGTGCCATGACCAACGAGCGCGGAGAAACCCTCAAGGAAGCGGGACCATCCACACCTGTCTCCATCCTCGGTCTGGATGGCGCCCCCAACGCAGGTGACGAGTTCCACATCTTCGAAAACGAAAAAGAAGCCCGGGCCATCGCTCAAAAGCGCCAGCAATTGCAGCGCGAGCAAGGCATCCGGACGCAAAAGCAGGTCACGCTGGAGGAACTCGGACGCCGGATTGCGGTGGGAGAGTTCAAGGAGCTCAACCTCATCATCAAGGGCGACGTGGACGGTTCTACCGAAGCCTTGGCGGACTCCTTGCTCAAGCAAAGCACCGAAAAGGTCCAGGTCAACGTCATCCACAAAGCGGTGGGTCAAATCTCCGAGAGCGACGTCTTGCTGGCATCAGCCTCTGAAGCCATCATCATCGGTTTCCAGGTACGCCCAAGTGGTACTGCCCGGAAGCTGGCCGAGAAGGAAGGCATCCAAATCCGGATGTATTCCATCATCTACCAGGCCATCGAGGAGATGAAGGAAGCCATGGAAGGCTTGCTGTCCGCCAAAATCGAGGAGCGCATTGTGGGTAC
>JAKMCW010000043.1 GCA_022428205.1 Flavobacteriales bacterium | reverse complement strand
TCGCCGTTGAGTTGGACGGCGCCGCCGGAGAGGGGCCGAACAAATACCACTTGTGACTCAGGATGGCGAAAGCAGGCCAATGGCGTGGTCCAACCGGGCTTGACTACCCCTCCGAGCTGTGGTTGATCGCCAATTAGGAACGCTTCGTGGTAGCGCTGGGTCATGACGGGCCAATGACGGGTGTCGAACACCAGTGTCTCATAACAACGCTTTTCCCCTTCGCGAATACCAAACACCTCTGCCACGAGGTCGATCAACTCTCTGCTTAAGGTGTCCTGTTCTTCGTTATCAGGCAGTATGGCGTGCTCAAACTCGAGCATGCGCAAAAACACAAGCGCCTTTTCACTGGCCTGCAAATCCCGGTTGATGTCTGTGCATGTCCTCAAGACTTTGGTGGAACGGAGCGCTGTGCGTTTGAGTCCGGCCACTTCTCGCGCTTCGACAGAGCCGCCTTGCTGCACGAGGTGCTGCTCGAAAACCTCTAACCATTGGGTGACTGACTCCTTGGAAAGTCGGCTGCGCAGAAAGTGGGCCACCACTTCCCTGCCTTTTTCGAGGCCTTCTTCCCTCAAGGTAATCAGGGCGAAGAGGCGCATCAGCGCATCGAGGATGTGACGGCTCATCCTGGAATCAATGAAGGGTGAATGGAGTGTTGATCCCCGAGGTTACTGACGCTCGTAACAGCCCTTGTCCGGGGCTGAGCCCACAACGCGCGGGAGTCCATCGAGATCGGTGGCCAAGAATGGCAGTCCAGCCGGCACCCCAACGCCGTTCCACTGGTTGTTCCCACTGATGATGTGGAAGTCGCGGTTGAACACATCGGCAAATGGTGGGGCAGCATCGAGGCTACTTTCTTCGATCCATTCGGCTGGCCCAACATCGTCCATCTCGACAGCGCAGCCGCGTATGAGCAGGTCATTGTCATCGCCCTCAAGGTCGACGACCAATTCGTCAAAATCTTCAAGTCCCGCATTGTTTCCCCACATGATGCAGTTCAGGAATTGCGATTCCACCAAGGGCCGGATCTGGAGGTTGCCATTGACGTCTTCGTAATGGTCGTTGATCAAGACTGTGGGCGTGGTGCGCGTACCGTCTGACCAGTAATTGGCAAACGTGCTGTGTGTAAACCTGTACCGGCCGCCCAAAGTCAAGGCCGCACAGGCCTGGGCGCAATCGTACATCAACAGGTTGGTGCCGTCGATGTGTGCGCCCTGAGCCAGCAAACCAATGCCGCTCATGTTGTGGACGATACAGTTTTCCATGGTCAAGGCTGCTCCGCCCAAGGTCCCGGTGGAATCCACCTGTATGCCGATGGTGCCGTTGCGCAGAATGGTGTGCCGCATGCTGCTGCCTGGCGAGCTGTACAGCCACAGTCCGCCGCCGAGGATGCTGGCCTGGGCGACCCCTACCTCTGTTTGGATCAGGGTGTCCACTTGGATGCCCCACTGTCCGGGCACGTCCGCGTATTCCGCTTCAAGGCGGTCGCCTTCGAAGATGACTTCTTGTCCGGCCTCTCCATTGACTTCGAGGATGCCCCGGTCCACATAAATGCCGCCTCCAGCATGAACGTGGACGCGGCTGCCTGCCTCTATGGTCAAGTTGCAATCCGGCGCTACACCCACGACACCATAGATGACATGAGGCCGTTCCGAGGTCCAAACGTCGTTGCATGGCAAGGTGGATAAGCCCCCTGGTGCGCCATGAAAAAAGGCGTCTTGGCCCCAAGCGAGCAGTTGTGCGTATTGACTGAAGCCATTGACTGTGACGCGTATTCGGTCTTTCACGATGAATGGCAGATTCACATCTTCAGGGTCTACTGTGACCTCCACAAAGACGTACAGCGAATCCCCCTCATCCAAGAACAGATTGCTCACGCTTGCCCCCGGAATGCCGTCTACATTCATGCGGAACTCACTTTGCACACCGTCTTCCAAGGTGATGTCTTCCAGCCGAATTCTTCCCGGGCTTTGGTTCACTATGCGCAGTGCTTGGGTCGCGCTTCCTATGGAGGTGAATACAGTGTCAAACCAAAGGGTGTCCTGACTGAACGAAACGCGCGCGTCTGCCCCGAGGTACAGTTTGTCACCTTGGCATCCTGACACCAGGGTCAGCAAGCCAAGTGCGCCCGTCAGGAGGGCCAGGGTCCAACAGGTGGTGCGCCATGAAGGGGCTTGACTTGCTGTTGTTTCTCGGGGATGGAGCATGATGCGAAGCTAAGGCGGTGATGGCCGTTGTTACCTTTATAGAGAAGCTGAACAATCCAACAACGTCAATGGAAAACGTGCAGTATGCCCAATGGACTTGGACCGAGGCCCGGGGACACTTTGAACGGGTGGATCCCGCCATGCACGCTTTGGCCTCTGACCTTGCCGACCCAGTGGATGCGTTGCCATGCGCAGCATACGAGAGCCTGGCAAGGGCCATCATTGGACAGCAACTGAGCACCAAGGCGGCAGCCACCATTTGGTCAAGGTTCGTTGGATGGCATGGTGATGTGCTGTCACCGAAGGCGGTGTTGTCAACGACGGCCGACGTACACCGCAGTGTCGGGGTGAGCGGTCAGAAACATGGCTACTTGCAAGATTTGGCCCGGCATTATTTGGATGACCCTGCTTCTTTTGACGACGTGGCCCACGTTTCTGATGCTGGCATCATTGATTCTTGGACCCGGGTAAAGGGGTTGGGAGCTTGGACGGTTCAAATGCACTTGATGTTTCAAATGCAGCGTTCAGACGTGTTTGCCGTGGACGACCTCGGAGTAAGGCGGGCCATGGAACGCGCTTTCGACATCCCCGCAGACTCTCCCAAATCGACCTACGCAAAACGGGCCCGCATATGGGGCCCGTTTCGCACGGCTGCGTGCCGTTTTTTGTGGGACAGCCTGAACAATTAGCCCAAGTAGGACTTCAGAATTCGGCTACGGCTGGTGTGCTTCAAGCGGCGGATGGCCTTTTCCTTGATTTGGCGCACACGCTCACGGGTCAAGTCGAACCGCTCGCCAATCTCTTCGAGGGTGAGCGGGTGTTCTCCGCCCAATCCGAAATAAAGGCGCACTACATCAGCCTCACGACTGGTCAGGGTTTGCAATGACCGTTCAATCTCCTTGCGCAACGATTCGGTGATCAACACCGTGTCAGGGGAAGGGGTGTCGTTGGTCTGCAACACGTCGTACATCGTGCTGGAGCTGTCGTCACCGTCCTTCAACGGTGCGTCCATGGAAACATGGCGACCTGCATTCTTCAAGCTTTGCTTGACCTCGTCAAGGGTCATGTCCAGTACTTCAGCAAGTTCTGCTGGCGTGGGAGGACGTTCGAATTCCTGCTCGAGGCGGGCAAAGGCCTTGTTGATTTTGTTGATGGAGCCAATCTTATTGAGCGGCAAGCGCACAATACGGCTCTGTTCGGCCAGCGCCTGGAGAATGCTTTGACGGATCCACCACACCGCATACGAGATGAACTTAAATCCACGGGTCTCGTCAAAGCGCTGAGCAGCCTTGATCAGGCCGAGGTTACCCTCGTTGATCAAGTCAGGCAAGGACAAGCCTTGGTTTTGGTATTGCTTGGAGACAGAAACCACAAAACGCAAGTTGGCTTTGGTCATCTTCTCCAAAGCGACCTGGTCGCCTTGTTTGATGCGTCGGGCCAATTCCACTTCTTCCTCTGCTGTGATCAGGTCGACACGACCGATTTCCTGCAGGTACTTATCAAGTGAGGCGGTCTCCCTGTTGGTGACCTGTTTCGTGATTTTTAGCTGTCTCATGGGCGCTGCTTTTCGGTGTTTGACGTGAGGTTGGCGGTTCCAACCTCACTATCAAACGTAATTTTCGGTCATTCGTTTCACTCTGGCTTCGGAAGAAGCACTTTTCTGCTGAGTTTCAGCTTTCCAGAGCGTGGGTCGCGTCCGGTCACCTTGAACTTGACGGTGTCGCCTTCATTGATGACGTCGGTCACCTGGTTGACACGGTGATGCTCCAGTTCTGAGATGTGCAGCAAGCCGTCTTGTCCGGGAATGATCTCCACAAATGCGCCGTATGGCATGACGGTCTTGACCTGACCTTCGTACACCTCTCCTACATCTACGGTTGGAGGGAATGCGATGGCACGTATGCGGGCAACGGCAGCGTCGATTTTCTGCTTGTTGTCTCCAGAGACCTCCACGAGGCCCTTGCCGTCTGCGTCCTCAATGGAGACGTTGGCACCCGTTGTGTCCTGAATCTCATTGATGATCTTACCGCCTGGGCCGATGATAGGGCCAATGGCTTCTGCAGGCACCTCAAAGGAGATGATGCGTGGCGCGTGGTCCTTGTAGTCATCGCGGTGGGTGTCCATCGTCTTCAACATCTCGTTCAAGATGTGGGCGCGGCCTTCCTTGGCTTGCAACAGCGCTTCGGTCAACTGAGCAAAGGACAAGCCCTTGATCTTGATGTCCATCTGACAAGCTGTGATGCCTTCGGTGGTGCCGGTTACCTTGAAGTCCATGTCGCCGAGGTGGTCCTCGTCACCAAGAATGTCGCTCAGGACGGCGTACTTGCCGGTCTCTTTGTCGGTGATGAGGCCCATGGCGATTCCGCTGACCGGACGCTTGATGGGCACACCTCCGTCCATGAGGGCGAGTGTTCCAGCACATACCGTAGCCATGGAGCTTGAGCCATTGGACTCGAGGATCTCACTGACCAAACGGATGGTGTAAGGGCAATCCTCGACAGCAGGTAGCATGGGCTTGATGGCCCGAAGTGCGAGGTTTCCGTGTCCAATCTCCCTGCGGCTTGTGCCACGGATGGGACGTGCCTCTCCGGTGGAGAATGGCGGGAAGTTGTAGTGAAGAAGGAACTTCTCTGTCTTGCGAACGAGGGCGTTGTCGATCAACTGCTCATCATCCTTGGTGCCCAAGGTGAGGGTGGTCAAGCTTTGCGTCTCGCCCCTGGTGAAGATGGCTGAGCCATGTGGTCCTGGGAGGTAGTCCACTTCGCACCAGATGGGGCGAATGTCCTTTGTCCCACGTCCGTCGAGACGGATGCCTTCATTGAGCAACAGGTCGCGGATGGCCTTCTTTTGGGTCGCTTTGAAGTAGTCCCGGAGCATGTACTGCTTGTCGGCCTTGTCTTCATCGCTCATCGTGGCGAGGAAATCCTCTTTGATGGACTTGAAGGTTTGGCCACGCTCCTTTTTGGATCCGGCATTCTTGGCCGCATCGTAGTACTTCTGGTAGCAAGCGTCGTGGATGGCCTGCTTGAGGCTTTCGTCCTTCTTCTCGTGCTCGTATTCACGCTTTGGTGATGAGCCAGGAACTTCAGCGGCCATGTCAAGTTGTGCTTGACACTGCTTCTTGATGGCCACGTGGGCGGCTTCAATGGCACTGACCATCTCCTCTTCGGAGACCTCCATCATCTCGCCTTCCACCATGACAATACTGTCCATGGAACCCGCGATCATCATGTCGATGTCCGCTTCTTCGAGTTGGGCATATGTAGGGTTGATGACGAAAGCGCCATTGACCCTTGCCACGCGCACCTCTGAGATGGGGCCGTCAAAAGGAATGTCACTCACCGCCAGCGCAGCAGAGGCTGCCAAGCCAGCGAGGCTGTCTGGCATGTTCTCCTTGTCGGCAGACATGAGTTGGATCATGACCTGTGTCTCAGCGTGATAGTCTTCAGGGAAGGTGGGACGCAAGGCGCGGTCCACCAATCGCATGACGAGCACTTCTGTGTCACTCGGACGGGCTTCGCGCTTGAAGAATCCTCCTGGGAACCTTCCGGTCGAAGCGTATTTCTCACGGTAGTCTACCGTCAGGGGGAGAAAGTCGACACCTTCTGAGGCGTCGTTGTTGCTGACCGCGGCGGCGAGCAACATGGTGTCGCCTTGGCGCACGACCACGCTTCCGTGGGCTTGCTTGGCGAGTTTACCCGTTTCAATGGTCACGGGACGACCATCGCCTAAATCGATGGTCTTGGTTACAATGTTCAGTTCCATAAAGGAGTTGTCAAATCGGACATCCGTAATGACCCCAGGGCGTTTCCCCAAGGCTTATCCAGTGATAGACGCTGCGACCGGATGCCCATGCCGCAGCGAGGCTGCATTTCTTGAAAGACCGCAGGGAATCAACGACGCAAGCCGAGATCCTTGACGATGGCGCGGTAACGCTCAATGTCTTTGCGCTTCAGGTAGTCGAGCAAGCGGCGACGCTTACCAACGAGGGTGATGAGAGAACGCTGTGTATTGGCGTCCTTACGGTTCTGCTTGAGGTGCTCGGTTAAGTGAGCAATCCGGAAGGAGAACATGGCGATTTGCCCTTCGGCACTGCCTGTGTCTTGTGCGTTCTTGCCATACTTGGCGAAGAATTCTTGCTTTTTCTCGGGAGAGAGGTACATGTGGAAATCTCTTGGATGTTCGTTATGCTGCCTGATTTTCAGGGGTGCAAAAGTAGGATGAGCCCGGCGATTGACCAAGCCTTATGCCAACAGAATCAGTCCATCAGCATGCCGACGAGGTCAGAAAGTTCTTGCTGCAAATGCTCTCGGTGAACGATTCTATCGACGAAGCCGTGCTCGAGGAGGAATTCGGAGCGCTGGAATCCTGAAGGAAGGTCCTTGCCTATGGTCTCCTTGACCACCCGTGGCCCTGCAAATCCAATGAGGGCATTGGGCTCTGCCAAATGCACATCACCGAGCATCGCAAAGGACGCGGTCACACCTCCTGTTGTTGGGTCGGTCAAGATGCAGATGTACGGCAGACCTGCTTTGGACAACAAGCTGAGTTTGGCACTGGTCTTGGCCATTTGCATCAGGGAAAGGCCGGCTTCCATCATTCTGGCACCTCCTGACTTGGTGATGCACACGAAGGGCAGGCCGTTCTTGATGGCGTAGTCGATGGCGCGGGCGATCTTCTCTCCCACCACAGATCCCATAGAGCCACCGATGAAGCCGAAGTCCATACAGCTGATGACCATGGATCGACCGGCGACCTCACCCACTCCTGTGCGGATGGCGTCTTTGAGCCCCGTCTTTTCCATAGAGGAGGCCAAGCGGTCTTCGTAGTCTTTCGTGTCCTTGAACTCCAAGGGGTTGGCCGACGTCATCTTGGCTTGCAACTCTCGAAACTTGCCGCCGTCGAACAACAACTGGAAGTATTCGGCGGAACCGATACGTTCGTGGTGATCGCAATGGTTGCAGACCCATAGGTTGCCCTCGTGCTCAGCGCTGGCGATGACCGTCTTACAGGAAGGGCACTTGTACCAATTGCCCTCGGGGATCTCCTTCTTTTCCGCGGTTTTGGTCGTGATGCCTTCCTTCATCCGACGGAACCACCCGAGCCCATTGCCTTCGGCATTTTCAGCCTCCTTTGAAGGGGGCTTGGCTTGCTGATCTTTCTCTGCCATAGGGC
>JAKMCW010000034.1 GCA_022428205.1 Flavobacteriales bacterium | reverse complement strand
GGTTGGCTGCGCAGATGAGCGATTGGGACGGCAGCCACTCCGGCGACCAAGTGGAACCCACCTTGTACTATCGATGGATGTACCGCACCATTGAAGCGGCGATGGCCGACGAATTCAAAAAAGCCGCCGGCGACAGCGCCGCTGCGGAAAAATTTGCAACCTGGCACCGGACCATCGTCTCGGAAAACAGCTTTCCAAAGCTCTTGGCCAACCCCAATTCACCATGGTGGGACAATGTCAGCACCTCCGAAAAGGAAAACGCGGAGGATGTTGTGAGCGAGGCTTTCAAACTCGCCTGGGACGACTTGAGGGCCAACTTGGGACCAGATCCTATGACCTGGCGTTATGACCGACTTCATACTGTGACCCACAAGCACGCCATGGGAGACGTCCCCTTTCTCGGTGATTGGCTCAGCGTCGGGCCATTTGGCTTGGGGGCGGCCAAAGATGCCCTGTGCAAGTACGAGTTCAAACTCAAACACGCCGTCGATTATAGCATATTCTCTGGCCCCTCCATGCGGATCGGCATTGACTTCGCCGATGTGGACGGCGGCGAAAGCATTCTACCCACTGGCCAATCCGGCAACGTCTTCAGCGCGTTCTACGACAATCAGGCGCCGCTGTACCATGCGGGCGAATTCCGGAAGATGAGGATGGACCGAGCCGACATCGAGGCCCACTCCACCGCCGTCGCCTCCATCCGGCCACTATCGAATCGCTGACGCCAGCAATAGACTGGCTGCCCTTTCACACCCCTTCAAATCTGCTCTCCTAAACTGAGGGTCGGCACCGAATTTTACCACTTTCATGCCGATTTGAGAATTGGAACCAAGCGGTATGTGTACATTGTACACCAACTACCAAACATGTGAGCCTTGGCCTCTGCTTTTAGCACGCCAATACGATTCCAACTGTTTGCAAACCAACAACATGAACACCAAACCTCATCGTTCTTCCCTGTGGGGGAGGATTTTGCTCATGGTCACCTTTGCCATGGGCTTTTCGTCCATCATGGGACAAACGATCACTTTGACGGGAACAGTTCTCGACGGTGAATCCGGAGACCCCCTCATAGGCGCTACAGTTTTCGAAAATGGCGGAACCAATGGCGTGAGCACCAATCTCGACGGATCATACTCCATCAAAGTGGCCACGGTACCGGCTACACTGAAGTTCAGCTTCATCGGGTACGAAACGGTCACCCGCACCATAGAGAACGCAGCGCCCATTGTGGTCAAGCTCAATGTAGATGCCGAAATGGTCGGCGAAGTCGTGGTGGTGGGTTACGGTCGCCAAAAAAAGAAGGTGTCGACAGGCTCCATCTCCAAAGTGACCGCCAAGGACATCGAGGGCATCGCTGTACCGGACGTGACCTCCAGCCTCGAAGGCTTGACTTCGGGCCTGCTCGTCAATGAGTCTAGTGGTCAGCCCGGATCCGGAAAGAGCATCCTCATCCGCGGCATCAGCACCAACGGTGACAACTCCCCGCTTTATGTGGTCGACGGACTGCAAGTCGGCAACATCGACAACATCAACCCCAGTGACGTCGAGTCTGTTGACGTACTGAAGGACGCCGCCTCCAGCGCCATCTATGGTGCCCGCGCAGCCAACGGTGTTGTCATCATCACCACAAAGAGTGGCAGCAAAGACGGCGGCAGCATCACTTACTCCAACAGTTACCTCAACTCTAATCCTTGGAAGCTCCCCGAAATGCTCGGTGCCGAGGATTACGTGGTGCTCATGCGCGAGAAGTTTGCCAACAGCAACCAGACTTCGGCATTGGACGTTCTCGGGTTCCCTGATTTCGGCGACCCCTTGACCGGCAACACCAACTGGATGGAGGCCATCTTCAACTCTGCCCAGGTCGTCAACCACCGCATCACCGCATCGGGGAAGAACTCCTATATGTCTATGGACTACTGGGACCAAAACGGTGTGATCGGTGGCGAAAAGTCCAACTACACCCGTTACGCCCTGCGTTACAACTCCACCAAGAAGATTCAGGACTTCCTGACCATCGGCCAGAACTTCTACCTGAACCGCACTCAAAACAACAACATTGGTACCAACAGCGCTTTTGGTGGCGTCCAGTCTGATGCCTTTGCCTACGACCCCCTCACCCCCATCTATGACGATGAAGGGCAGTTCGGTTTTGCCCAATCACCTTGGGTGCAGAAGGAGTACATCAACCCACTCAGCCGACTCTACCTCGCCGGTGGCGACAATAAGTCCGACCAAATGCTCGGTAACGTCTTCATGGAAGCACAGCCCATCAAAGGCCTGCGCCTCAAAACCGACGTGGGCTTCGACCTCAATTGGTACGACTACCGATACTTCACACCACGCTACGAGTTCCACCCTGCTGCACAAAACCTGACCAATGATGTGGGACAGGGTTCAGGCAACTTCCAGGGCATTCAATGGGAAAACACCGCGAACTACACCACCAACATCGATGAGAAGCACAACTTCGATTTCCTGTTGGGCACCTCCTACCGGGCCAATGAATTTCGTCAAGTGGGCGGTTCAACTTCCAACATCCCTGAAGACGCCGAATTCAACCCCAACTTCCACTACATCGATGCGGGCCAAGACACCCTCGATCTCGCCTTTGGTGGCGCCTCAGTGGACTATGCCTTGATCAGCTCATTTTCTCGTCTGTTGTACAACTTCGACGAGAAGTATCTCTTCTCTGCGACCATCCGTCGGGACGGTTCCTCCAATTTCGGCGAGAACAACCGCTATGGCGTGTTCCCTTCAGCCTCTGTGGGCTGGGTCGCCTCGAAGGAGGACTTCTTGAAGGATTCGGACAAGATCAGCTTCATGAAGGTCCGCGCCTCGTGGGGTGTCAACGGCTCAGACCGCATCTCCCCACTGAGCTATGTGGCGCGCATTCAGAATGCCTTCACCTACTCCTTTGGCAGCGAAGAGCAAGTGCTCAACACCGGAACAGCGCTCGCTGCTCCACCCAACCCCAACGTCAAGTGGGAAGAGAGCGAACAGCTCGACCTCGGAATCGAAATCGGATTGTTTGACAACAAACTGAACATCGAGGCCGACGTCTACAGCAAGCGCACGAAAGACTTGTTGATGACCCAACAGATCCCGGGCTATGTCGGTGCGACCAACAACCCCACCTCCAACCTCGGCGAAATTCTCAACCGCGGTGTAGAGCTCGGCATCGGCTACCGCATGAGCAAAGGCGACTGGAACCTGAACACGCAATTGAACTACACCCACTTCAAGAACGAAGTCATCAGCGTCGCTGGAGAAACCGGCTACTTGAACGGATGGGGATGGCCCGTGCGCAATACCGCCATCACCCGGATGACCGAAGGCTACGCCGTTGGACACTTCGTAGGGTATGAAGCGGCCGGCATCTTCCAGACCGAAGCCGACATCTTCAGCCACATCAACCAAGAAGGCGATGTACTCCAGCCCAATGCACAGCCCGGAGACATCCGCTTCCTCGATTCCAACGGCGACGGCGTCATCAACTCAGACGACATCACCGACATCGGCAACCCATGGCCCAAGCACATCATTGGTTTGTCAGCCAACTTGACCTACCGGGACTTTTATGTGAACGCCATCTTCAATGCCCAGATTGGCCACGACATCTACAGGACCTATGAGCGTTCCGACGTGACCTTCTCCAACATGCAGACCTTCTGGCTCGACCGTTGGACCCCCGAGGCACCAAGCGAAGAGCTCCCAAGGCTCACTTCAACCGACCCCAACAACAACCAACGCCCCTCCAGCTTCTATGTAGAAAAGGGCAACTTCCTGCGCTTGCGCAACCTGCAGATCGGCTGGTCCCTGCCTCAAGAGTGGGCACACCGCGCCAAGATGAAGGAAGTCAAGGTCTACTTGACCGGAAACAACCTGTTCACCGTTACGAACTACCGTGGATTCGACCCCGACATCGGTACGAGCGGCTGGATCCTCGACACTGGAATCGACAAAGGATTCTACCCGAACAACCGCTCCTTCGGAGCAGGCCTCAACGTCTCATTCTAATAGCGCATCACGATGAAGAAGATCTATCGCAACCTCACTGTCATCGCGGGCTTCACCCTCGTCTTGGCAGCTTGCAGCAAAGACCGCCTGGTCGTGGAACCGGTCAACGAGTTCCTGTCCAGCAACTACTACCAAACCGAAGAACAAGTGGCGGCCGCCCTGATCGGGGTGTACGACCCCATCGGGTGGTCCATGGCTTACGGTCAATGGATTTCCCCCACCATGATGGGTGAGATCCGTTCCGACAATGCCAACGCTGGTGGTGACCCCTCCAACAACGACCAGCCCGGCTGGCAGGAGTTGGACGACTTCACCAACACCAACTCGAACGTGGTGCTCCACCCCATCTACCGCAAGGGCTACATCGGCATCAGCCGGGCCAACGCGCTGCTGGACCTCACCGAGATCGAGTCCGACGCAGTGAGTGAATACAAGGCCCAAGCGCAGTGGCTGCGTGCATACTACCACTTCGAGCTCTTCCGCCATTTCGGTCCCATTCCTGTGGTCAATGCGAGCTTGACGCCGGACCAGATGAACCTCGAGCGGAGCACACTTTCTGAAGTGATGCAGCAGATTGTCACGGATTGCACTGAAGCCCTGCCTCATTTGCCCTTGGTGGCCCCCAGTGGACAAGAGGGACGCGTGACCAAAGGGGCCGCTTATGCCCTCATGGGCAAGGCCTATTTGTACTGGGCAGACCTCAAGGGCGACGACCCCGCCTTGTTCCAATCCGCAGCAGACGCTTTCCAGTCCATCGTGGACCTCGGCGCTTACCAGTTGCAAGACGACATGCAGGAGCTGTTCGTCTTTGACAACCGGAACACGCCTGAGTCTGTATTTGAAATACAACACAACCCACTTTGGTCCAGTGACTGGGGATGGTTTGAAGGTGTGGACGGCAACGGCATGATCCAATTGTGCGGTGTCCGTGGCCTGTGCGCCGAGCACCCCGACTATGAGGCGGGCTGGGGCTTCATGTCCGTCACAGAAGGTTTGTACAACCATTTCCTCGATGACGACACCTACCGCCGCGATGTCGCCATCCTGTCCGAGGATGAGTTGGCACAGCAATTGGCAGACGCCGGCGTAAGCTGTGACCCCATCATCGACATGACCCAAAACAACCCAGTGGACTACACTGGCTACTGGCAGGAGAAGTACCCCAACCTCAAGGCCTACGCTGGCACCAATGTCAATGGCGGCAACGAGCACTTGACCAAAGCACAGAACACCCACGTGTTCCGTTACGCAGACGTCCTGTTGATGTTGGCTGAGGCGTTGCACCGCGGCACTGGAGACGACGGCACAGCAATGATGTACATCGATATGGTCCGCGAGCGTGCCGCAGGTCCCGGAGACAACACTGGCAACTTCCGCACCGCAGCAGATGTGATGACCGAAGAAGGCTGGAACCTCCAAGACCTCATTTGGTACGAGCGTCGGGCCGAATTGGCTTGCGAAGGTGACCGTTGGTTCGACCTTGTCCGCTCTGGACGCGCCGATGCCTCTCTGTTTGAAGGCGACGGTGACAAAGCCGCCAACTTTGATGCCGACGACCTGTGGTTGCCCCTCGCCTTAGAGGAGACCCAGATTGCGACGGGTTTGACCACCTACCCTGACCCCTCGTTGTTCAATTGAGCACAACAGACATTTCATATACCCCTTACTAACCCTCATAATTCAATCAAACCATGAACAAAACGATTCAAGGACTGGGCCTTTTCCTCTTGGTCAGTCTCGTCATCGTCAGCTGCAAAAAGGACCCCGTGCCTGAACCGGCCGCTGTCATCGCCAGCTTCCAGTACGAAGTGAGTGAAACCAACTGGGCTGAAGTCACCTTCACCAATTACTCTGTCAATGCAACGTCACACGCTTGGGATTTCGGCGATGGCAACACCAGCACCGAAACCAACCCCGTGCACACCTTTGCTGCCGGCGGTCAATACGAAGTGACGTTGACAGCCACTGGACTTGACGGCTCAGCCTCCAAGTCAGAGACAATCATCATCACAGACCCCAATACCGCGAGTCTTTACCTCTCAGGTGTAGACAGCAAGACTTGGTACTTGGACCGTGAAGAAGTGGCACTCGGCATCGGACCTGCCATCGGCGACAACAGCTGGTGGTCATTCGGTGGGGTCACTCCGCTGGGCGATCGTCCGTGCATCTTGGACGACAGCTATACCTTCAATGCTGACGGCACTTGGGATAAGAACACAAACGGCACGCTCTTCATAGACGCTGATGCCAACGGTGGTTGGCTCGGCATCGATGAAAACTGCATGGACGAATCAGAGCCAGGCGTATTCACCGGACCCAACGGAGAAGATCTGAGTGCATTTGCCGACGGAGGTGCTTACACTTTTGACTTCAACACCAATACCAACACCATCACCATTGACGGCTTTGGCGCCTACATCGGATTGTGCAACAAAACCGAAAATGGCGACAGCTACATTCCCGCTGGCACCAAGATGTACACCATCATCAGCATGGAAGAAGGCGACATCGCCGATCGCATGGGCCTCGCCCTCGTTCGCGCAGATGGAAGCGCTTGGAACTTCTACTTGGTGCACTACCACGACGAAGCCAACCTGCCCCCCATCCCTTCCAGCGTGCCTACGGCCAGCTTCTCAGCGATCACGGACGGCTACACGGTGAGCTTCACCAACTCCTCCTCCAACGCCACTTCCTACAGCTGGGACTTCGGCGATGGCGCGATGAGCACGGAGACCAACCCAAGCCACACGTATGCTGCAGAAGGCAACTACACGGTGACTTTGACGGCCAGTGATGACGCCGGCAACAGCAGCGACTTCTCGCTCGAGGTGCCCATCAGTGCCGCCACATTTACCGCAAGCGCCTTGTCAGACGCCGATGGTAAGGCTTGGAGCCTTGATGGTGAAGCCAGCTACATTGTCGGACCATGCCAAGGTTGTGGTGATTGGTGGGGCGGAATTGACGCCAATGGTGTCATCGAGCGTGCCTGCCAGTTGGACGACCAGTGGGTATTCTACGATGACGGAACCATGGAGTACACCACAGAAGGTTTCGTCTGGTCTGAGAACTACATGGCTGGCGGCAACGAGTGCATCGATGAGACACTGCTCCCAGTGCCTTTTGATGTCTTCGGAGCCGGCACTCACAGTTTCACAGCGACAGACACCGAAATCACGGTGAATGGCCTCGGCGCCTTCATTGGCTTCAACAAAGCCTTCAATGGCGGTGAGTTGCCCAACGACGCCACCGGAACGCCCGTGAGCACCATCACCTACGAGGTGTTTGACTACAGCAACATCGACGGCGTTGAGAAAGTCACTGTTACGATCGATTACGGGGCCAACCCCGGCGAGGCGTATTGGACCTTCCGCCTGATTGCCCAATAAGCTCAGGTCAACCCTAAAATGAAAAAGGGAATCGGTCTTAGACCGGTTCCCTTTTTTGTTTTCCTTTCCCGCAAAAGCAGGAGATTCAGATCATCTCACGGGCTTGAGGAAACGTCCTGTGTTGATCGTTCCATCCTCCCGGTGCACAAACACCTCGTAGACGCCGGCAGCCAAGCCCTGCAGTGACAAGGTCTCCTGAATACTCACGACATCGTAATAGGTCTCTCCAAATACCGGGCGGCCCTGGGCATCGTAAACCGAGAGCGTCAGGTTCTGCGGAAAAAACACGGAGAAGGCGACTGTGACCTCTCCTGCCTGCACGGGGTTGGGATAAGCGAGGACGGTTTGGAACGACGTCACACCGCCTTCGTCCACGATCTCGTCCTTGTATTCGAACTCGTACCAATTGAGATTGAAAGGCGCGGATTCCACCGTCACCCTCAGCTTGTAAATGCCGGCGTCAAGCACCACATCCTTGCTGGACGTCGCCCAAGTCTGCCAACCACCTGTCGCCGGAAGGTTGAAAATGCCCAGTCCGGTGACCTGTCCGTTTTCCCCGACAAGTTCCATGCTGAGCGAACCTGCACTCTCAGAAGCGGTGCGGATGTTGACCGCATAGTCGCCTGAGTAACGCACGTTGACCTCGTATTCCATCACATCACCCTCATCCAAGAAGCCCACATTCTGTCCACCCCCATTGTCGCTGGTCGCTTCCAACTCCACCCCTGTCTGCTGGCTGAAGGACTCTGCTTCAATCCAACCGGGAATGGCAAACCTGAAATCGAGGTCGTTGAAGACCTCCTCATTGACAAAAGCCACCAGGTCATTCCCACCTGACTCCACAACAGCGGTGCCATTGTAAGAAAGCGTCAGGTCCATGGTGGCGTCCATGCCCTCCTCGACTTCTAAGACGATCACCCGATTCTCGTCAGGGTCGGCCTCGCTGGACAGGAGCGTCAGGGGGTCGCCATCGGCGTATAGGGTGAAATCCCCTGCAGCATCCAACAAAGGCAGCTGCATCGGCTTGTTGAGCGTCACCGCTACGTGGTGTGGACCCTGAGTCTTGGCATTCACGAGGGAAAAGTCAACTTCAGATGCGGGGGTGCCGGTAAAGGAGAAGTCAAAATGACTCACTTCAAAGCCCCCTGCATCTGCCCAAAACACCAAGCCGACAGGCCCGGCCTCCAGGTACACATCTTCCACCGTTACCGTTTGCCAGCCTCCGGGGATCCCAGACAATGGAATCTCTACATAGCCGGAGACATCACCACCTGCAGTCTCAAAGTGGACCAGGCCAGGGGCATCTCCCACCGATACGCGCATGCGGATGTCATACAAGCCGCCGGTCTGCACGTCTACCGTGTACTTCATCCATTCATCGGTCGCCAGCCAGCTCACCTTGTAGCCATTGCTGTGAACGGGGTCCGTGGCAAACGTGATGTCCACACCGTCGTTGCGGTATTGCCAGCCAGAATTCCACTCGGTGTAGTTGCCCGTACTGACATGGTAGTTGGCCACTTGAATGTCTCCGTATGCCGAACCCACGACCCCCATGTCGAAATCAGTGGCATGTACGATGCCCGGGACCTGTTGGTCGGCGTCGAACGGGATGCTCTCTTGGGACTGGACTTGCCGGAACATGGCATCCACCACGTTGAGCTGCTTCACGCAGTGTTCAAACTTCAGCTTTTCGGTCAAATCCATGAGGACTTCGGTAGCGAATTCCGGCGTGGGCTGCGCGGCGTCTCCGCTCCAGTAATCGAGGAGGGTCTGGTACCCATCCGTCTTCTCGATGGACAAGGGCGCAGAAATGCTCGCGATCTTCTTCAATGGCCACCAAGCCCAACCGATGTTGAGGTCCTCCAACAGGTGGATTGCATCGCGAAACCACACATTTGAGTTCTCTCCACTCTCGCCCAGATAAAGCGGGACATTGTGGGCGTCACGCAGGCTGGTGGCGAACTGCATCGAGCCCACATCATTGATGCTCCAGTACTTGTGGGGGGAGTATACCAACTGATCATCCCAAGGCGGCGTCAAACCGGAGAAGTCGTTGGCCCACCAATTGCCTTCGATGAAAATGATGTGGTCCGGATCCACCGCGCGGATGCTGTCGGTGCATTGCACGTAAAGGTTACGCAAAGCGGTGCCCCCGGGCAGGTCCCAATTGGGCTCGTTGAGCAAGTCGTAACCGGCCACCCAGTCCTCGTCCACATAGTGCTCAGCCAGACGCCCCCAGAGAGCCGCCATCTTGTCGCGGTTTTCAGCGCTTTCCCAAAGCGAAGGCTTGGTGGGGTCGTAATCGGAAATGGCCGCATCATACCCCTGCCCGCCTGGCGCTCCGTGCAAGTCGAGGACGACGTACATCTCGTTTTGCTTGCACCAAGAAATCAAGCTGTCACTCAACTCAAAACCCGTGTCCAACCATGTATTTTCTCCAGCAACTGGCTCCTCCTCAATCGGCAGGGTAAACAGGTTGTAGTGCATGGGCAAGCGCACAGAATTGAAACCCCATGACTTCATGGCGTCGATGTCGGCCCTTGTGACGTGGTTTTGAAGCCAAGCCGCATAAAACTCCGCTGTGGCCTCTTCACCAATGAGCTGCTCAATCTTATTGCGGATCTCATATTGGGCGTTGGCAAAGCCTGCCGTTTGCAGCATGTAGCCTTCTTGCAGCATCCATCCGCCGAGCCCCATCCCCCTGAGCAAAACCTCTTCGCCAGACTCATTGACAATCACAGGACCTTCTGTCGACAGCCTGTGCTGACCGAGCAGATGAACAGGCCCGAGCACTGCCGCAAGCAGCAGTGTGATGAGACCCGAACGCAAGTAAAAAGGGCAATCAATCATGCCTTAAATGTACTTCGCTCTTACGGGATAGTGTAACTTGAACACTATATCCTGCGCCGGTGAAATACAGGGGGCTCAATTGAGGGGATAGACACCCAAAAAACCCGACCCTACCGAGTGTACGCCTGCTAATTTTGGATTTCCTACTCATGCCCCTCATGCAACGCGTTTTTCTTTTCGCGGCCATTGCGGCCATCTTCGTCTCCGTCGGATGCCAGAAGGACGAGCCCCCCGCTGTAGCGCCGAATGTTCAATTTCCCATTGACATCAACGGACTGGAAAACGAAGAGAACCGGTTCTTTGAATTCCCGGTGGTGTTGGATCAATCCACCACCCGAGACATCACCATCTTTTACGAAACAAGACCCCTGACCGCTGAAGCCGACGTGGACTACATCCCCGTCCAGGGTTCACTCACCGTACCTGCCGGTACGGCATCGGCTACCATCACCGTAGAAATCGTGGTGGACGAATACATCGAAGAAGACGAGGAGTTTCGCTTGGTCATTACCGGCACGCAAGGGGCTTTCCTCGTGGACGGCATTCAAGAAGCGATCGGCACCATCATCAACGACGACACCTTCATCGGCGTATCGGACAATGGGCACGTCTCTGCAGACAGCTATCCGGGAAAATCGCTGGTGTGGTCCGATGAATTCAGCGGCGACGCCATAGACCTTGGGCATTGGACCTATGACCTCGGGGCCAGCGGCTGGGGCAATCAAGAGCTGCAGAACTACACTTCAAGCAGCGACAACGCCTACGTCAACGATGGCAAACTGTTCATCGTCGCCAAACAAGAGGGCATTCATTACTCCTCTGCACGGATGAAGTCCATCGGGCTCCAGGAGTTTCAATACGGCCGCATCGACGTCCGGGCCATGCTGCCCTATGGACAAGGCATCTGGCCCGCCATCTGGATGCTCGGCGCCAACTATCCAAATGCCGGTTGGCCCGCCTGTGGCGAAATCGACATCATGGAAGTGATTGGCTCTTCGCCCAACATTTTGCATGGCACCATCCACTATGGAGCAGACTGGACCCAACACAACTACGTCGGCCAGAGTACATACCTACCGTCCGGAGAGACCTTTGCGGATGAGTTCCACGTATTCTCCATTGATTGGGATGAAAACGGCATCACCTGGCTATTGGATGACGTACCGTTCTACAGCGTGAACGCGAGCGTGACCGGTAGCCAGCCCTACCCCTTCGACAACCCTTTCTTCTTCATCCTGAACGTCGCCGTAGGCGGTCAATGGCCGGGCTATCCCGACGCCTCCACCACCTTTCCACAATTCATGGCGGTGGACTACGTCAGGGTGTTCCAGTGATGGAAAACGCTTCAGTCCACAACCAGGCTGAGCGAATGCCGGAAGTTCTCCCCTTCTAGCCGCACCACATACACGCCTTTTGACATGCGCAATCGCGGCAACTTCACCGCGGCGCCGTTGCGAACCGGACCTGACCAAATGCGTTGGCCCGACATGCTGAACAGCGCCATCTGCACCTCACCGGGCAATCCCTCGAAACGGACCTCACCTTGAGTGGGGTTGGGCATCAGCTTCACCTCGGCCACCTCCTGTTCAGGAACGGCCACCACCAGCTCTCCAAACGCTTGGATTTCCCACAAAGAGTGCCCCCACTGCGTTGAGCGCTGCAACCCTTCCACCTGGATGTAGCGGGCATCCACATCGGGATAAAACTGATCAAACCCTCCATCTCCATCAGTCTCGTGGACCAAGGTGGTATAGGTCACGCCATCCGTGGACACCTTCAGTTTGTACTCACTGCTGTACGCCGTTTCCCACGCCAGAACGATCTCGTTGACTGTGTAGACATCCAACAAGTCCACCGTGATGGTCTGAGGGTCAGAAAAATCTGAGCTCCAGCGCGTAGAAAAGTCTCCGTCCACGGCTTGATCGGCCCCGAGATTCCCGGCCTCCTGAGACGTCGCACTGGCGGGCTTGAGGTAGCAGAGGTTGGGCACCACATCCATTGCCGATTGCACATCCACGAGGTGCACCAACGTGTTGTTGTCTTCGACCAGCTCCTCCCAAGCATTGCCCGAATCAACGGTCGCCAGCACCGAGAAATCAGCTTCACCTTGAACGGTCCACATCCCAGTGCTCGCGCACAGCATGGTCGCCCCCCCTATGTTGAGGGTGTCGAGGAGCATTTCGGAGGCCGCAACCTCCTGACCATCCACAGAAAAGGACACCTCGAGCGATTCATCCATGAGCAAGCCCATGGTGCCAGGGTTCTTGACCAATGCGCACAACACCAAGGAGTCACCTTCTACGGGGTAACGCGGAACGCTGAACACCCGGGTGATCTCAAAGTCTGGTGATGGCTCTCCTGAAGTCACCGAGAACGGCACCGAAGCCACCAACGCATCTGAACTGCTGCCCACATGTAACACATAGCTGCCCACCGCCACCTCATAGCGGTCGAGGGACTCATCGAAATAATACAGCTCATTGGCACCGAGGGTAAAGGACACTGTGGCCGTCTCCCCGGGCTCCAGGAACACCTTCTCAAACCCTTTGAGCTCCTTTTCCGGCATCCAAACCGGTGCCGCCTGATTGTCGAGGTACAATTGGACGACCTCCGCACCCGCGACGGTTCCCGTGTTGGTCACATCCACGGTCGCAGTGATGGGCGACCCCTGCGCCACGCTCGCGGCATCGAGCTGCAAGGCGCCCAACGCAAAGTCTGTGTAGCTCAAACCGAAGCCAAAGGGGAACTGTGGCGTGATGTCCAACTCGTCGTAATAGCGGTATCCCGTGTTGTAGTCGTCACTGAAATCGGCATTCCATTCGGGCATCTGCGCGTCATCTACCGGCATGGTCACCGGCAACTTTCCGCTTGGATTGACATCGCCAAAGAGGACGTCTGCAATGGCATTGCCCCCTTCCATCCCGGGGTAAAAGGCGTAGAGAAAACCCTGTATGTCATCGATGGCATGGGGTACGGAACAAATGCCCCCACTCTTGAGCACCACAATCACATTGGGGTTCACTTCGGCAAGTTCCTGAATGAGCAGCTGTTGCATCCCGGGCAACTCGACACTGTCGTTGGTCCTGTCCACTGGCCCTGGGTAATAATTCTCACCCTCTTGGGTCTGGTCCAGTCCCCCCACAAAGACCACGACATCAGCCGCCATAGCAGCAGCTCGGGCCGCAGCAAAACCACTGGTGTCCGCACTGTTGATCGCACAACCCGTAGCGAATTCCACCTGGCTCGGTGGGATCTTGTTTTGCAAACCTTGCAACGGCGTGATGGCATAGGGCGGATCGACCCAACTGGAACCAAAGCCATCCAGCTGCGCAACGTGCGCGCTCGGCCCCACCATGGCCACGGTTTGCGACGGATTCAAGGGCAGAATGTCCGCTTCATTCTTGAGCAACACGATGGCTTCTCGTCCTGCATCGAGGCACAACGCCTGGTGCTCAGGTGTGTTGGCCTCTGTGATGGGATTGCCTTGGGGAAAGTTGTCCATCATGCCGGTCAGGTACTTGACCCGCAACACCCGCCGCACCGCACGATCGAGGTCGGCGTCGTTGATGAACCCATTGACGTAGTCATTGGTCAGCTGCTCTTCAAAGGCGGACACATCGACATCCATCTCGAGGTCGCAACCCGCCTTGAGTGCCTTGCTAGCGTCCCACACCGACCCCCAATCGGAGACCACGTAAAACGGGAACCCCCAGCGCCCTTTGAGGATGCCATTGAGCAAGTCCGCGCTTTCTGCGGATTTATCACCGTTGACCTTGTTGTAGGCATTCATCACGGACAGCGCCCCCCCGTCCTGTATGACCCGGCGGAAATTGTACCCATAGTGCTCCATCAGCTGACGCTGGGTCATGTTGTGGTTGACATTGTGTCGGTTCTCCTGCTGATTGACCCCATTGAAGTGCTTGACCGTAGCGATCACCGGGTGCTGTTGGATGCCGCGCACCACTTCTACGTTCATGTGGGCCGTCAAAAAAGGGTCCTCTCCCCCGGTCTCAGGACTGCGTCCATTGCGCGGGTCTCGGCACAAATCGACCGCCGGACCAAGCTGCTGATGCTTGCCGTAGGCGTGAAATTCGGCGCCCATGGCGAAGCCCACGTCGTGGGCAAGCTGACGGTTCCAAGAGGCCGCAATGCCGATGCCCACAGGAAAAGACGTGGCGTCCACAAAACGGACGCCGTGCGGCCCATCCGACATGGTAAAGCCGGGAATCGGCGGATTGAGGTTGTCTGGTGTCGTCCAAAAAGTATTGCGGTGAATCTGGTCAATCTTCTGGGCCCAAGACAGCTGGTCGATTTGCTGTTGAATGAGCACTTCCAAGGGGTTTCCTTCCCCAGCATTGGGTTGGGCACGGAGCCAAAACCCACTGAACAACAACAGCAGAAGGAATCCAAGTCGGTGCATCACGCCGCTCAAAGGCAAATTTTCGGGCGAGGAAATCGGCAAAAGTCGCATGCCCTAAAAGTACATACCTCGTGCTTCTTCGGCTTCCGTGCAAAACGGTTGGCGGGCATAAACCGTACCTTTCTAGCATGGAGAGCGCAGGCCAAGTCGCGGTGGTTGGAGGCGGAGCTGCGGGTTTCTTCGCAGCCTTGTCTGCTGCGCATCACCACCCCAACAACAACGTCGTCCTTTTCGAAAAGACAAGCAAGCTGCTGTCCAAGGTCAAGGTCTCCGGGGGCGGCCGCTGCAACGTCACCCACGCCTGTTTCTCCCCCAGCGCCTTCGCCAAGCATTACCCCCGCGGAGGGCGTCAATTGAAGAAGGCGTTTGGCACCTTCAGCGCCCAGGACACCATCGACTGGTTCACGGAACGTGGCGTCCCGCTCAAGACCGAAGACGACGGCCGCATGTTCCCCGTCGCCAACACCTCCGAAGCCGTCATCGATTGCCTCCTCGACGAGGCCCACAAAGCCGGCATTGACATCCGGATGAAGGCCCCCGTCCAGTCCATCCAACCGCTTGATGGTGGCGGATTTGACCTCCACGGAGAGCAGTTCGACCGGGTCATCGTCGCCACCGGGGGCAGCCCCAAGGCCACCGGCTTCGATTGGCTGATCGCCCTCGGCCACACCATCAGCACACCGGTCCCGTCGCTGTTCACCTTCAATATGCCGGGCGAAACCATCACCGAGCGCATGGGCCTTGTCGTCCAGGACGCCATCGTCCGCATCCAAGGCACCAAGCTGTCCCACCAGGGCCCGGTGCTCATCACCCACTGGGGCATGAGCGGCCCGGCCGTCCTCAAGCTCTCCGCATGGGGCGCCCGCGAACTGGCCGAGCGCGACTACGGATTCACCATTCAGGTCAATTGGACCGGCCGCACCAACGAGGAAGAGGCCGCCCGCCTCATGGCAGACGCCATTTCAGCCTCACCCAAAAAGAAAATGGCCAACGCCTGCCCCTTCGAACTCCCCAAGAACTTTTGGGTCCACGCTCTGGAAAAAGCGGGTATCCATGCCGACACAACATGGGGCGAGCTGGGCAAAAAGCCCCGCAACCGCCTGCTCAACGGCCTGCTCAACGACACATACTCCGTGGCGGGCAAGACCACCTTCAAAGAAGAGTTTGTCACCTGTGGGGGCGTGACCCTCGGCGAGGTCGACTTCACCACCATGCAAAGCCGGGTCGTACCCGGTCTTCACTTCGCGGGCGAGGTCCTCGACGTGGACGGCATCACCGGCGGCTTCAATTTCCAAGCGGCCTGGACCACAGGCTACGTAGCCGGCCAGCTCAACACATGATGCGCGCCAACGCTCATACACGCGCCTGGTCCTTCCTGCTTTTGATGGCGGGAATGTGTCCTTGCGCGCAAGCTCAGGTCGTAGAGAATTTTGAAATCCGATACCAAGCCCAGCAAAACGGCGGCATCCAATTCCTCACCAACACCACCATGTTTTGTGGAACGGGGTCGAGTTGCACTGCAGCCCAACAGGCCATGCCCATTACGGGTTGGCCTGAAGACAACAACAACGACCACAGCATGGTGTATTACGACGGGGACAGCGACCCCGACACCTGGTGTTCCTCTTCAGACAGCCTGGCGCTGGGCCCATGCGCAACGGTCAGTTTTGCCGGTCTCTATTGGGCCGGAAGGCTGGGCAATGGCTCTGTGCCCAATGAGAATTTGCGCGACCAAGTCAAAATCCGGGCCAGCGATACCGATCCGTATATCGACATCGTTGCAGAGGAAGAGATCGAGTTCAATGCTTCGCAGGTCGACAACTACTGTTGCTTTGCAGACATCACAGGGTGGGTGGAAGCGCAACCTGTCAATGCGCGGTATACCGTGGCCAATGTGGTCTCACGTCAAGCATCCTCGTGTTGGGGAGGGTGGGTCTTGGTCATCGTCTACGAAGACGCCCTCGCCCCCATGCGCAACCTGACGCTGTTCGATGGCTTGGCCATCATCACCGGTTCGGGAGGCAACAACGTCGTGGACGTGCCCATCTCTGGGTTTTTGACGCCGCCAGTGGGTCCCGTAGACCTGCAATTGGGCGTGGCTGCTTACGACGGAGACCGCGGATCGGGCGGGGATCAATTGGGGTTCAATGGAACCGGCAGCGTCGTGTACATCTCCGATGCCACCCATGACATCAACAACTGCTTCAACAGCACGCACTGCACCAATGGCATCATGAATCCCTGGCGCTTGCCCGCGTTCAACAACACCCTGGGACATGACGCCAACATCTTCGTTCCTGACAACAGCAATTTCGATTTCCTACCCAACAACGCCACAGACGCTTCCATCCGGGTGACGACCGGCGGCGAGTCCATCACCGTGCAGGTCATCTCCTCCGTGATCGATGTGTATGAACCCGATTTGAGGGCGACGGTATTCATCGAAGATTTGGACGGCGGAGTAGCCGAACCCGGTGACATCCTGGAGTATACAGTGGTCGCCAAGAACCTGGGGTCGGATGCCGCATCGGGGGTATACATCACCGAGACGCTCGACCTCCGCACCGATTTTGTGTCCGGCAGTCTGCAATGGGTCTCCGGTCCGCTGACCGGAAGCATGACAGACGGCCAAGGCGACGACACGGGCGAGTTCATCGCCAATGACCAGATGGTCAGGGTACGCGCTGGTGCAGGGGCCGACATGAACACAGGCGGAACATTGGGCAACGACCCCTTGGGCATGGACAGTTTGGCCTTCAAATTTCAGGTTCAGCTGACCGACGATTGCCTCTTGCTCCAATGCGACGGAACGCTCACCGGAGAGGCCAACATCTATGGTGAAGGCAACATCTCAGGCAATGCACAGACCAACAATGGCGCCAGCGGCCTCTCCGACGCCAACGGATGTCCCGTTCAGGAGGTCACCGTGCTGGACGTGCAAACCGGCGTTTGTCCGCCCGTTGTGATCGAGCCTACAGGGACCACCTGCCTGGGCGATGATGTCACTTTGACCGTCCCCCAATTCGCCAACAACCCGCTGGCCGAATCCCTGGCCAATTACACGTGGACAGGGCCCGACGATTATGCGGGCAACACGGCTTCGGCTTTTATCGCGGACGCCGCAGAGGTCAATGCCGGTCTGTACAACCTCGAGGTCACCTTCACCGGACTCGAATGCCTGCTCTCGTCGGCCGCCTACACCCTTGACGTGCATGTACCGACCCCCAACTTCACGCCCCCCGAAGACCAATGTCTCGATGACAATGCGTTCAACTTCACGGGCCAAGGGGCCGCCTTTGCGGGCGCTGAGTATTCTTGGACATTCCAAAACGCCACACCCAGTGCCTCCACGGGCAACTTCATCGAAGGTGTACAATTCAATGCCGGTGGCTGGCACAATGTGGGCCTGACCTTGGATGAAATCGGGTGCACGGCGAGCATGGAGGACTCCATTTTCATAGAGCTTCCCCCGGTCTTGTCTCCATTCCCCATCGAAGTGTGGCCGGACACCGGATGCGTGCCGCTCACCGTAAACTTCACAGACCCCAACCCTGCCCTGCCCTTGGATTACAGCTGGGCCTTTGGCGATGGCACTTCAAGCCTGACTGATGCGCCCTCCCACCTCTACGAGGAAGTGGGCACATATGCCATCACCGTATCGGCCGTTTCATTGGGCAATTGTCCCGCTTTCATCAGCTTCGATGTGCCCCAAGTGGTGACCGTTTTTCCGAACCCAACACCGGGCTTTGAAGTCACCCCAACCACCGTCGAACTTCTCGAACCGGTGGTGAGCATCACCTCCCTTACCAACGCCATCAACGAAGTGAGCTATTGGATGAGTGATGGCGGCAGCCTGGGCGGAGCGGATGGGCAATACATCTTCAATGACGGTGGCGCATTTGACATCATTCAAACGGTCATCAGCCCGGCTGGCTGCACTTCCACGGCATCGGCAGAAGTGATCGTCAATGGCACCATCTTCCACGCCCCTTCAGCGTTTACGCCCAATGGCGACACAGTCAACGACACCTGGCAACCTGTTGCACTGGGTGTCACCTCCTACGCCCTTGAAATCCGCAACCGTTGGGGTGCCCTCGTCTGGTCCACTGCAGATACCAACCAGCCTTGGCTCGGTCAGGTCGCGGACGGCAGCCATTTCGTGCCGGACGGGGTATACCATTGGAAAGTGACCTATCGGGACCAATTGGGCTTCCCCAAAGTCAAGCAAGGGACCCTCACCCTGTTCCGCTGATCATTGATGCGGTCCAGAATTCAGGCCGCCTGGACCACCGGCTTCGTCCCCGGCCGCCTGTCCTGATCCCCCTTCGTATATTGGACGTTCCGACCAAGGAACCCGCTCCCTGTTGAGCCCTCCGCACCCGGTCAACCACTGCCGCAACCACTCCGAACGACCCCGCCAATTCGCGTGATGCACGCGTTCAAAACACCATGGGAGGACGCCTTGACAAGTATTGGAACGCCCTGAGCACCCCCTTTTCCAACGCGGCGTATCGGCGCCGCATTGAAGCGGCACGCAAACAACCGGGCAAGGGGACCGAATGGAACACCCGTGTCCCAGACCCTCGTAGGGACGACCTCCAAGGAAAGGAAGCGGTGATGGCGATCTCAATGCGACTTCTCACCCTGCTCGATAAGATGGCCGACTCCTTGGGCCTGCAGTTGTTTCTGGCCTATGGCACGCTGATCGGTGCTGTCCGCCATCAAGGGTTCATCCCCTGGGACGATGACATCGACGTGTTCATGACCCGGTCGGATTTCCACACGCTCCTTGATCACGCCAAGGACATTCCCGAGGAGATCCTCTTGCTGCCCATGGGACCGCATTTCTTCAAATTCATGGACCGCGGCTCGCTGGTCAGCCTGGACGGGAAGCGCGGCATCGCCGTGGACATTTTCATGTTGGACGACGCCGGTCAGGGAAAGCTCAAATTCTACAACGTCCACACCCAGGCGCATCAAGCGTATGACCAAAGCGCCTTCTTCCCCGCCAAACGCGCTCCATTCGAGCAATCCGAGTTCGCCATCCCCCGCGATCATTCCCGCATTTTGTCGGATATTTATGGCGACTACATGACGTTGCCAGATCCCGAGCACCAACACGCACCCCACATGGACTACGCCAGCATTCAAATCGGCGCTTACGGCTCGACGCTGGTCAACCCAATTGACTATCGAGGAAGATGAGCCTGCTCAAGTGGCTGGAGTTGAAGTCGGAAGGATGGTGGTTGAAGGAAAAGCTCAAGCCGCTCTACCGCCCTTTGCTCGCTTCGGCGAAATACAAGTCAGAGAACCGGAACTTCCTCAAGGAAGGCGACAACGTGCTGCAGGCAGCGTGCAACGTACTGAATGAGGCGGGCGTTTTCCATTGGCTGGAATTCGGAACCCTTTTGGGTGTGGTACGGGACGGCCGGCTCATCGCCCACGACACCGATATCGATTTCGGCGTCTTCATCGAAGACCGCTCGGACGACATCGCTCGGGCCTTTGAACAGGCGGGATTCACACTCGCCCACCGTTTTGAGATTGAGGATGGCCGTTACGGACTCGAGGAAAGCTACGTCCTGAACGGGGTCAGTGTAGACCTGTTCTACTTTACCAAGACTGACTCGGGGATGTATTGCCATTTGTTCCCTGTTGTCAACAAAAACGAACGGCAGGTACGCGAACTTTACACCGCCGTCAACACCTTCAAGAAAATCGAATGGCAAGGGGTCGACGTCCACATCCCGCAAGATGCGGACCGCCGGTTGCGCGATACTTACGGCGACTACCATATCCCGGTCAAAGACTGGTACACCCCCACCCAAGCCTTGAATTCCGCCATCATCGACAAGGCTTTCAAAGAATGGACACCATGAGTGAATCAAAAGAATACTGGGAAGGCTATTACAGCAGCCACCGCGACCCCGCAGGAGAATCCCCTTTTGCACGCTTCGTTTCGGGCTTCCTCAAGCCGGGAGACAGCCTCTATGAGCTGGGCTGCGGCAACGGCCGCGACAGCGTTTATTTCGCTGAGCGTGGCGTCAACGTCCGGGCCTTTGACCAATGTGACACTGAAATCGCCTACCTGAATGGGGAAAAAGCGAATGACCACTTGGCCTTTGAAGCTGGGGACTTCACCGCTTTGGGATACCGCGATCAAGTCGGGTGCATCTATTCTCGTTTCACCCTCCACTCCGTGGCATTGGAAGAGGAGAGGCGAACGCTCAAGTGGTCATTCGACACCCTCAAAGAAGGCGGCATGATGTTCATCGAGATCCGCAGCGTCTTGGACGACCTGTGCGGCCAAGGAGAACAAGTCGGAGAAAACGAGTTCGTGACCACGCACTACCGCCGCTTCGTGACGTTCGAGAGCTTTGTTCAACGCGTCGAAGAGGCCGGGTTCTCCATTTTGTACCAGCAGGAGGCCAAAGGACTCGCCCCTTACGGCGATGATGACCCCGTGGTCATCCGGATCGTGGGCGTTCGCCGTTGATCGAAGGAGGTTGCTCAGGCCGTCCTTCCGCTGATTTTTCGCCGGAACTCGCGCACCACGCTCTTCGCAAAGAAGACAGCAAAGGTGACCGGGCTTAAGGCCCCGAACATTCTGCGGTGCACTGCGAAGATGGCCCGCATCAAGGCCCCTGAATAGGTTGAACCTGAGCACAACGGAGGGTGGGACCGACAAGCGACGGGCAGATAAATCAGCGTTCCCCCTGCGGCCAAAATCGACCAAGACATCAAGGTCTCTTCCCCCATCTGGTAGCGGCCCGATCCCGCACCAAAATCAGGGTCAAATTGAAGGCCATGGGACCGGAGGAAGCCCAAGTTGTAGACCTGCTCCATGCTGTTGATGGTCTGTACCCGACGCTTGGCTTCGAAACCGAGGCCACTCAACGGGAATGAGGCCAATTCGTAGTTGGCACGCCACGGCTCACCTGTGGACTTGCGCAGCTGCGTGAACACCATGGCGGCATCACCGCCCTCCCCTTGAAGGAAAGTCCGCAACGCCTCCACCCCCTCAGGAATCAACTCGATGTCATCGTCGCACAACACGACGTGATCTGCTCCCATCCCAGCCAGTGCATCCAAGGCCAAATTCCGGCTCAAGGACAGCCCGCGACTTTGGACGTTGAGCACCTGGACATGATCGCCAAAACCGGAGGAATCGATGTCCTTCTCTTTGAATTGATTCACAATGACCACCGGCTCCCGCAGAGCGCGCAACTGCCGAACGAAAGTCTCGTTTGCGAGCAAGCCGGCTTCCATCGTCGCCACGGCAAATCCCAAGGTCTTGTTCCGCTTCATCTCCATCGCCAAAGTTCAACGTTCTCTTCCTGGCGCTGAGGACCGGGCCTGCATGGCCTCCTCCAGCAATGCGGCCAATCTGGCGCCTCCTCTTTCATTGCTCAATGCACGGACGTCCATCATGCTTTGCCGAGGCAAGTCCAAACTCCCCGAGAAATACCGCAAGAGGAAGGACTGGACTCCGGTCACGTCGTCATATTCGAAGGTTTCACCAGTCCCTGTCTCCCTCAATAAGCGGGCGACATCGCCGTCCACCGGGCCCAATGCCAGAATGGGCTTTCCGCTCCGCATGAGTTCAAACAACTTTCCGGGAACCCTTCCCTTGCAATTCGGTGCAATGTTGATGGGCAACAAAAGCAGGCCCGCCATGGAAATCTCCCCCAAGACGTCCGCCCGAGACACCATGCCCATCAAGGTCAGCTCTTCCTCCAATCCCGCTGCCTTGATGTTGGACACCACATCGGGAGACACCCCACCGGCAAGGCGGATGTCCAACCCTTCCATGCCCGCAACCCCCGCCTCCTTGAGCCGTTTCAGGGCCTCCACCAACGGAGCGGGATAACGGTCATTCCCGAGGAGGCCTCCGTGGAAAAGGATGGGGCGATCCACAGACTGGGCCCTGTAACCTTCAAAATCGGCCTCGTCATACCCGTAGTACAAGACTTCCACATTCCGGGCTCCGATGGCCTCGAGGTCACCCGCCCAAGTGGGACTGGCGATGGTGATGGCATCGGCACGGCGGAACGCGTCCTGCTCCATCCGGCGGTGAATGCGGTCTGCTCTTCGGCCGATTTTCATGTGCGCATAGTAATCCACCTGCGTCCACGGATCCTGGAAGTCAGCCACCCATGGGAGGTCAAACTCCTCCGCAATGCGGTTGGCCACCACCGTATTCGTGTGCGGTGGACCATCCGAAAAAATCGCGTCCGCATGGTTGTGTTTCAACCATTCCCGAATCCGGCGAACCGCCGGGCGCATCCAAAACGAGCGGGCATCAGGGATGAAAAAGTTCCCCCGAATCCAAAGCCCGACGTGGTCCAACCATCGGTTCTTCTGGGCCGGAGTGGCCATGATGTCCATGAGCGGCACCTCCTTATTTCGGCCGGAAAATGCCTTGAACGCTTCGAGGGGACTGAAGGCGCCAATCCGGATCACTTCCGTACCCTCTGGCACTTCATCATTGTTCTTAGGGTCCAAGAATTGGTATGCCTCTTCAGAGCTAGTGAAGATAACCGGCTCCCACCCATGCTGAGTGAGATACTTGGCCAGCTTCAGGCAGCGTAACACACCGATTCCGCCTGCTGGTGGCCAATAGTAGGTGACCACAATCACCTTTTTCTTCTTTCCTTCCATGCCGTTAGCGTGCCCTTTTCAGCAGGTTGCCAAACAGGAACGGGCCCTTGCGGTCTAAAATACGCATGCCCCGGCAGCTTGGAACGTACGGTGCATCAATCGGATCCCAACCGTTGCATTCTGGACAAGATGTCAGGAAACTCAATCAGCATCCAACACACAACGCACCGAATATCCAGCACAGCAAAGGCTGTAACTGTTGCGCTCGATGAAAGGGTTCCAGCTCAGCTCTCGCGTGAACATTTCATCGCCTTCAGCGGTGGGTGTTGAGGTCCAGAACCACGCATAAGCACCGCCTGCGGCGAAATACCCATTGGTGGAGCGATAGCTTCCAGGCACGGCCGTGAAACCGCTTGAATTCGTGCCTTGGCCATCGTTGTACCAACCACTGGCCACCTTAATCTGCTCAGCTTGATCTGTGCCCCGGAGGCCCGTGCTCATGGCCTCGGCTTCTGTCATGCCCAGCGCAACCTCCATGTCGATCCAATCTTGATCGGTAGACACATGCCACCCCGCGGGACAAAGTCCCCGCTCATCGGTGATGGCCCATCCGTTGTACAAGCGGCCATAAGCTTCCAAAGACGCAACAGCGTCGCAGGCATCTATGCTCGGCGAGAGGCTTTGGCACCCATCGTCTTCTCCAAACACCGACATTGCCCCCTCTTGCGTATTGCTCCACTCGTCATCGCTAAGGTTGGCCAACAATGGGTCTCCGTTGTCGTACAGCGCGTTGCGCAAGTTTTCGGTCAGCCAGCAATGCCCGCCAATCTCCAGAGAAGGATACCCATGGTTGTGGTACCACAAAGTATCCCCGCAAGTAAAGCCGACGGGTTCTGTGCAACTCAACCCGTACTCGCCCAACAGCACCACCAAATCGGCCGCCCCAACGGTGCCATCACCATTGCTGTCATGGTTCAATTCACAAGGCTCTTGGCCAAATGAAAACGCCGGAAACAGCAAAAGAAAAATGACCGTCAAACGAGGCATGCGGTAGATTAAAGACTTGTAAACTGTCTTTAAATTTAAGGAACACCCGTGAATCTAGGGGGGCTACTGCATGTGCGAACCGTCGCAATAAGGCGGGTTTTTGGTCAGCTTGCAGGTGCACATGGCGCCCTTTCCTGTCCTTTCTGCCTCGAACACTTTGGGTGCAAATGAAGTCCCTTTGTGGGCGCCATTGCACCAGGGTTGATTCTCAGACCGGCCACAGGAGCACCACGCATATGTGGTGCCCTCGAGGAGGTCTTTCATCACAGGGGCCTTACCGGCCGATTTGGGCTTGTCCATGATCAGAGCGTTGCGATGACGACATTCAAAGTAATCTCATCCAAGATGGCGTTGTCACCAAGGTTCTCGAAGAACGAGCCTGAACCATAGCGAACATCGAATTTCGCCCGGTCTATGACCAACTGAGCCGCATAGGAATTGCCCTTTTGAACCACCTCGAATTCAACGGGATTCGCGTTGCCTTTGATGGTCGCAACAGCGGAAACTGTGGCCTTGCCGCCCTTGAAGGCCGTGGCCGAGCGGATTTCCAGCTTTGCAACGGGGAACTGTTCGACGTCAAAGAAGTCCGGGGACTTGAGGTGTCCCATCAGCTGATCGCCAAGCCCTTGCGGCAGGTCCGCGTTGGTCATGCTCGCCATGTCGATGGTGAATGTGCCGCCCTTGATGCGACCGTCCCTGACCTCCAGCGTGCCAGAAGAAAGACCTATGGAACCGTTGTGCAGCTTACCCGTGATGTTGCCACCTTCCCAGACAATGGAAGAGTTGGCCTTGTCGATGTTGGCGCTTTGGCCAAAGACAGACGTACCCACAAAGAGAAAGGCCGTCAGTAAAGAAGAGATGTATTTCATAGAATGGAATGTTGAAGTGCGAACCTCCTTCACTCCTTTCCGCTGTGCATTCAACTAGATGAACTTCCGCGCCCTTCCACCCTGCGGCGACGGATCATACTCAGCGCCTGGGGCGTGATGCCTACATAGGAAGCGATCAGCTTCTGGGGCACACGATGGATCAGCTCGGGATAAGTCTCGAGGAAGAACTCATAGCGCTCCAGTGCACTCGAACTCATCATCATCATGACCCTGCGCTGTAGCACACCCGCTCGTCGCTGCATCCGCTTGAACTCGGCCAGGGGGTCGAAATCGGGGTGGTCAATATTTTCGGCAATCGGCAACACGTCGACGACACTGGGCTCCAACGCCTCGATGACCAAACTGGTCGATTGGCTGAATCCCGTGGCCTCCAGATCGCCCAATATCCATCCTTCCGGGGCAAACAAGTAGGTGTGTTCCTTGCCCGAATCGTCCACGAAGTAGGCGCGCAACAAGCCGGAAACAACATGAAAAACATGCGTCGGGCAAGCACCCGCCCGCTGCAACTCCTCCCCTTTCTTGACTTCGTTACGCTTCACCCACCGAAGATAGCCGGGCTCAGCCACGCGGCATCCAATGGAAATCACCTCCCCATGTCCTCGAGCAGTGGGCGAGAAAGCCCATCCTCATGCACCATAATCCCGATCGTATGGTGCCTGAAGTATGACATGGAGACAAATTGCCTTCCACCAAAGGGGTTGCCCTGTCCCCAGGAGTTCTTAATCACGAAATAGCGCCTGCCCTGAGCGTCAGTGGCCCGCCCCACGATGTGCATGAGGTGGTCATCGGTGTTTTCCTGGGTGTCAAATGCGGCTTGGCGCATGGCCTGGCTCACTACAGGCTCTTCCGGCATGGCCGCCAGCCCCTCCCATTGATCTCGGGTGGCCGCTGTTTCAGGCATAATGGCCCAGCCATCCACAAAGGAAAAACCCCCGTTGCTGACGTCCGCGTCCCACGCCACCGTGAACCCGTTGTCGAGCGCATGGTGAACCTCGGATTCCAACTCATCCAGAGGCACATTCCAAAACGCACCTTGGGCATGGTTGTCTGGCACCTCCAAAATGAATGGCGCTCCAAAGGGGTGATGCGCAAAGGAAGAGAGTGCCACATATGCGTCAGGGTCAATGCCCATAGCATCCCTAAAGGATGCTGGAGTGTAGCTCTTGCCTTGGTATTCAAATGAAGCGGGCAAGGGGCCCAAGTGAGCATCGAGGAGGGCATCCACTTGCGCAAAGCTTGCGGCCTCAAGGCCCTTTTCAGCCTTGACCATCTTCTCGGCAAGCCCCTTGATCTTACGATCTAAGACCTTGTGATCGTGGCCTAAAGCACCTTCACCACCACTGTACACCGATTGTGGCACGAGCCCATACACCGCGGCTGAATGGGTGACATCATGTGACAGCCCACCCGGACCAAATTGATGGTTCCCCTGGTAGCGCACGTAGCGTTCGACCTTTTCAGGATATATCACCCGGACCTGCGCCATTTCGCTGAAATCATGACGCTCACCCGTCAGGCGCAAAGCCTCGGACTCCAAGAAACTGGTGGTGCAAAAACTCCAACACGTTCCTGTTTGACCTTGGCTGATCACTTCGGTCGCAGACAAGTCCAACTCCACCTGAAGCGGCTGTGCAAACGCTGCACCAATCGATAAGAGCCATCCCCCGATGACAAGACACTTTCCCAATTTCATCCCAGTGAGGTTAAATACAGGCGGATAAGTTACAGACCACATCGCCCATGAACACCGTAAAGTATAGGGTCCGTGCCCCCTCTGCCACAGCCGATGATGTCTCCCCCTATTTTCGCGCCATGCTGCGACAAGCCACCACTGCCCTTTTCCTCCTCATTTTGGTGGGCATCACTGCCTTTGGACAAACCCCGTGTGTCAACGGCATGGCCGCAGGGTACCCCTGCGAAAACGTCGACCTCATCGCCCTCATGGGCACAGGCGAAGTGGGCGGCGGCAGCAACATGAATGACATTTGGGGATGGACAGACCCCGCAGACAGCACGGAATACGTGCTCTTGGGCCGCTCCAATGGCACCGCATTCATCGACATTTCAAATCCTTACAATCCTGTTTTGGTGGCGAATTTGCCCACACAAACAACGAACTCTCTCTGGCGTGACATCAAAGTCCACAACAGCCACGCCTTTATCGTCGCTGAAGCCGGAGGTCATGGCATGCAAGTCGTCGACCTCACCCAACTCGGCGCCATCACCAATCCGCCTCAAACCATTGAAGCCGATGCCCTCTATACCGGTTGGGGCAACGCCCACAACATCGTCATCAACGAAAGCACCGGCCGCGCCTATGGTGTCGGCACCAACACTTTTGATGGAGGCTTGCACATCTTGGACTTGAGCGACCCCTTGTCGCCATTGCTCATCGGAGAGTTTTCCAGCGATGGGTACACCCATGACGCACAGGTCGTCTCGTACATCGGACCTGACGCCAACTATTCAGGCAAGGAAATCGCCTTTTGTTGCAACGAAAACACGGTGACCATCGTGGACGTGACGGACCCCCTCGACGCCACCCTTATCAGTGCAACGGGCTATGACAACTCCTTCTATACGCACCAGGGATGGCTCACTGAGGACCACCGCTATTTCATCAGCAACGATGAGCTCGACGAACAAAACATCGGAGTCAGCACCACTTCTTTCATCTGGGACGTCACCAACTTAAGTGCACCTGAACTCATCGGTACCTATGTGTCATCGTCGAGCGCCATCGACCACAACATGTACGTCTTGGACACGCTCGTGTACCAATCCAATTACCGCGCTGGCCTGCGCGTACTCAGTACTGGTGACATCGCATCCGGCACCCTCGAAGAAGTGGCCTTTTTCGATGTGGACCCCGCCAGCGATGCGCCTCAATTCAGCGGCACGTGGTCCAACTACCCCTACTTCGCATCAGGCATCATCGCTGTCTCTCACATGGAAGAAGGCCTGTTTCTGCTGCAGCTGTCCGGCGAAATGAGCGATGCCGGCTGCATGGATCCCGAAGCCTGCAATTATGACCCCACAGCCCTTGAGGACAACGGCTCCTGCCTGGGCTTCAATGAATGCGGGGGCTGTGAAGGCGACGACCTGTTCTGCATCGGCTGCACAGATGACGCTTCGTGCAACTACTCCGACGTGGCCACCATCGACGACGGCTCCTGCTTTGAGATTGAGGCGCCCCTGCCCCAATCCGCCATTCAAACCACAGAGCCCATCACCTTTGCCGTCTCCACCGAAGCCCACTGGTTCGAGTCCGAAACCGCACCAAACCCCTTGTTCATCGGCCCAGAATACATCGTGCCACTTGCACCCCTCGACCAGTCCATCTGGGTGGCCAACTCCAATGGCGAATACGACCTGACCGGCGGAAAGTCGGCCCCAGATTTCGCCAACGGCCAGCACCACACGAACAATGCAAACTGGCTCATTTTCGACGTCCATGAGGACGTGCTCTTTGAGTCGGTAGAAGTGTATTCCGAAGGCGGCAGCGTGCAAACCATCGAAATCCTGGGGCCTGACGGCAACCTTTTCGAGAGCTTCACCCAAGTCTTGACGGCTGGACTCAACGTCTTCGTCCTCAACGCCGAGCTTCCCGCAGGAGACGGTTATCAAATCCGCTCCGGGAATCAAGAGCCGCTGCTGTGGCGCGACGACAACGGCGCAGCAGTGAACTACCCGTATGACATCGGCGGGCTAGCCAGCATCACCAGCACCACCATCACTGGTGAAAACCAATACACGTATTACTACTTCTACTACAATTGGAAGATGTCCTCCGCAGACGCCTGCCTATCTGCACGCACGGAATTCACCGTCACAGTGGAGGATGTCAACGGTATTGAAGAGATGACCGGCGCGGGCGAGCACGAACTCGTGAAGATGATCGATGTGACCGGCCGAGAGGTCGAGCGCGCCACCGAGCAGTTGGTCTTCCTGATCTACTCCGACGGCAGCGTCGAGAAGTGCATCCTCGGCGATCGGGAGTAAGCCCGTCGACAAGGCAAACGGTCAGCGGTCAGCGGTCAGCTGCGGCGCATATTCAGGCCGTTTTGGACCACCGGCTTCATCGCCGGCCGCCTGGACTGATCCCCAGACGAAGACCGCCTGAGACCCGCAGTCCGGACGCTTGGGGGAACAGCGGAAGATCCTCGTAAAAAATGCCCATACCGTCTTCCGAAGTCCAGGTGCCGCCCAGGTATCCGTCGAGCACGAAGTGACCGAGTATCAATTGATGTCCCACATGCAGGGACGCGCCCCCGACCATCCACTCAGGCGGAGCCACACCCCACGATGCTTCATCGACCCGATGGTACCGGGCATAGCCGAAAAATCCAGACAAGGCAGTGTAGGTACCACGACCGACCTCAGCACCCGGATACCACCGCACCTGAGGTTCTAGAATGATGCCCCGCTTGTCGGCGTCTCCCCCGGGGTACCACGGATGATTCGACCCCACGAACACATCCCGAGCGATATAGTCAACGTCAAGTCCAACGGACAGCTGCGGTTTGAACTTGAATTCAGCGCCGAGGGAGTAGCGACCAACGACCAAGTCGGTCAAGTTGGTTCGGACAATGGGACCGTCCTGTGCTTGAGAGTGCACCGTCAATCCGCAAAGGAGAACGAGAAGTGTCGAATGAATCTTGAACATGAACTTGAGCGTCTGTCTTCCCGAAGTACAATTTCCGGACCAATTTCGTGACCACAGACCGAACCGAATGGGGCCCGCAGCTCTGACTTGAGCGACAGCTTCGTTTGACCATTCATCTCGGGCCAAGCCAACCTCATCTGATGATGATTGTCGGGAAAGCTGTTCGCCGGCTTTTGCCACGGTGTCGTATCTTAAATGGATATGCTGAACCCATGGAAATCTGCAGGAT
>JAKMCW010000028.1 GCA_022428205.1 Flavobacteriales bacterium | reverse complement strand
CATTGCAATCTCCAGCACACGCCACATCGGTGACAGCATAAGTGACTTCCAGGCCTTCGGGCTCTTCAATGACCAATGGCTCGCTGTAGGTGCATCCATTTGCATCGGTAATGGTGAAGGTGTAGGTGCCACTGGGCAGGCTGTCTTGATCGAAATCAATGCTGCCGTCAAACTCGATGGTCACGTTGATTTCGGGCACCTCAAAAACGACCGTCCCCGTTCCTCCTGAAGCGGAAGCGCTCAGTGCCGCATCAGAATAGCCTGTGCAGCTGACCTCTGAAGCGTCCGCGTCAAAAGCCAATGGTTCGGGACAAGACACCGTGATGGTCGTATCGGTAGTGCAGCCCTGCTCATCCGTCGCGGAGATGGTGTAAGCACCATCGCCACCAAAGCACTCCAGTGGGCCGAAACAACCAGAAGCATCAGGGCTCACCGTGAAGCCCAAGTTGTGCGAGGCCTCTTCCGTGATGGCGCCGGACCCACCACTGGTGGTTGCGCAAATCGTGGCTTCCACGACATCGCCGCAGATGTTGTCTTGGGTCAAGGTCGCCTCAAGCAGGATTTCATCAGGAGAGGTGAAGGCAAAAACGCCCGTAGTGTCCCGACAAGTGTTTGAAGAAAAGGCAATGGTCCTCGCTGTATCCACCAAGGCCACGAAGTAGTTGCCGTCTTCGATGCCTGTAAATGTGGGGTCCCCAACCTGCTGCTGAACAAGCGTGGTGTCTGTCCCATCAAACTGAAACAGGCTGTACTCCACTGTGGCATTAAATGCGGCAGTGGGATCGTTTGGAACCACCTCCACGGAAGCGGTTTCTCCAAAACAATCGATCGACTCCACCACAGAAAACTGAGGATCGGCCATGGGCAAGCAGAAATCCTCCACTTCCACCAAGCCGTCTGTACAGTAGCTGGTCACATCCGTGCCGAGCTGCATGGCCACACACACCTGAAAAGAAAATGTTTCACACGTGGTGATCTGGCCGATAAGGGCACGTCCATTTTGTACCGTGGCGTGAATCGGGTCTGCATTCGTGACCACGATTCCCCCCTGCCCCACCATGTCGGAACAACTGTTGAACCCCACGGGGAACATGCCTGAAGTCTCAAACACTGTGGTGCCTGGAGTGCCTTGATTCACGTGGGTCGTCCACCAGGTGTCGTAGGCCAGCTGAGGCTCGATGCCCAGAATGGCCGCGCTGACATTGGCGCCGTTGTTGTACCCATTGGGTGCAAACAAGGGGTCTTCGTAGTTGTAGCAACCGCACGGCGAGTTGTACATGAAGCCCGGAATGATGGGGTCACTCGCATTGTCTGCCGCAGGCCCCAACATATAGTGGTCTGGTGAAGGCAGGATGGCGTAGAGGTTATAACGACGGAACCCTTCGGGAACATCGATGTAACCGTCGTACAACACGGTATCGAGTACAACGTCCACTTCCAAATCGAAGTTGATGTTGTTTTGCGCCTGTCCATCCAAACAGAATGCGACAGTCAGTGTCAGTAAGAGAATGCTGCGTAGTGCTCCCATGGCGTTCGGTCCGGTACTTTGCGCGGCTTTTATGAATCTTGTCCTACCACGATAGGTCGCGCAAATTAATGCAATTGATGCCGGCAAAGACTATTGGAACATCGCGCCAAGGGGAGATACCGTTGCTTTTTGAGGATGATCGTTATCTCGTTGTCCACAAGCCTGCGGGCTTGCTGGTACACAAAACCCCCATAGACGCCTACGAAAACGAGAACCTAAGGGACATTTTGCGCAGCCACACCGAAGGCAAAATCGACCCTGTCCACCGACTCGATAAGCCCACGAGTGGCGTCATTGTATTTGGAAAGGACAAAGCGGCCATCGACAATTGCAAGCGTCAATTCGAAGCGCGCGAGACCGCCAAAGAATACCTCTGCCTCGTCAGGGGCCATGTGCACCACGCTGGTGGAATTGCCAAACCCCTGCCCAAAGGCATGGACGGCCCCCCGCGAATGGCGAGGACCGAATTCGAGCCGCTGTTCCGATGTGAATTGCCATATGCCGTCTCGCGGTATCCCACTGCCCGCTTTTCGATGCTGCGCTGCGTCCCGCATACCGGGCGATACCACCAAATCCGCCTCCACATGCGCCACTTTAGGCACCCCATCATTGGCGACTCACAACACGGAGACAAACACCAAAACAGGGCTTTTGCGGCACACTCGGGAGTGAGCGGCTTATTGCTGCATGCGCGGCGGTTTGCATTTTCTCACCCCGACGGCGGCTCCTTGGACATCTCGGCCGCTTTGCCCCCTCGTTGGCAACGCATCTGCGACGCAACCGGATGGACATTGGACGCGTACAATGAACACAGCGTCATCCGCACAACAGCCAATGAGGAGCACCCATGATATTTGGAAGTGATCACCGCGACAAAACAGCGCACCCGGGGCCCTTTGCTGACTTCCCCGAACCTGCTGCTCCCGATTATGCGCAACCCAAAGCTTGGGCTGCCCACCCCCACCACGGGCCCATCCGCAGTTGGCCTTCACGTGTCCCCTCACTGCCCGTCTCGCCGGAGCGGGTTCCCGACCCCGTCCACACTTTTTTCATCCACCCCACCACCTTTCGCGGACTGGACACCGGATGGAATGCTGCATGGGACGACCCCGCCATTGCCGCCATTACCGATGAATGGCCTCTTCGCCATCAAGCGAGCCTGTTTCGTGCAGTGGGGCGTGTTTCAGCGCCCCGATACCGCCAAGCCCACTTGCGCACATTCTTTCTGAGGGGGGCCGACAGCCAAGCGGCCCTTGAGCTCGCGTATTCGGACATCCGAAGGGCGTTTATTCATTTCTTGCAAAGCATCGATGATCGGGCAGGCATCATTGTGGCCGGTCACAGCCAAGGCTCCCACCATGGCTGGCGCATTCTACAGGAGTTCTTCGACGGTTCCGGCTTGCAACCACGCCTGGTGGCGGCTTACCTGCCCGGCTACCCCATCCCTGGAGACAGCCTGCACCACATCCCCTATGCAGACCGAGAAGCGCACGTCGGCGCGGTCCATGGGTGGATGACGTTTGCAGAATCGTTTGTTCCGGAATTCCACGCTTCTCACATGCAGAACACCAAAATGGTCCACCCCATTCTCTGGACTCCTGAGGAAGGCCAATGGAACCATTGGGATGCCCACCAAGGCATCATCACGCGCGGATTCAAACTCCGCCACCAAGGCGCACTTTCCGGCGCCCTGCACCAAGGCATGCTGTGGATCAAGCCGTTACGGGTGCTCGGAGCAGGCATGTTTGCCATGAAGAACTGGCATGTGGCGGACTACAACCTCTTTTGGGACAACATCCGCCTCAACCTCCAAAAACAGGTGGAATTGTTCCGGTTCGCGACCAACCGTAACCGAGAGTTGGGCTGAAGACCTTAAATTACAGGTTATGCAGACTCTCGGTTCTTGCGGCCGCCTCGGCCTTCTTTTGTTTGCCGCGTCTTGGGCCACCTTGACCAGCGGTCGCGTGGCGGCCCAGGACACCACACAAATTGTGTGGGCAGGAAGCCTTTCTGGCTCGCAAATGGCCAGCATTGACTTTACCGCAGGTTGCGCACTGGAAGCCTTTGACATCATCCTCGAGTTCGAAGCGCCAGGCAGCAACTGGCCCGGCGACATGGCGCTCGCCATCACGGCGCCCAACGGCAACCGCATCGAAGTTGGAGGGTACAATGTCAATTTTGGCTACGTGGAGGCCGGAGGTTGGCCCCCCTCATGGAACACCTCCGCTGACGGCACCTACTCTGCCTCCATTACTGACCTCGACGGCTATGGCCTTTCGGGATCGGGATGCTGGCTCGTGGAGGTCATGAATGCCTGGAATTCGGGTGGTTTGAGTGACTATGGCATGACCCTGGACCTCATCGGACCTTGCGCAGAAGGGGACAACCCGGGGTGTACCGACCCCGCGGCGTTGAATTTCGACGCTTGCGCCATGGCCGATGACGGAAGCTGCGATTACCCCGCGCTCTCAGCCGGGTTTGACTGGTCCTCCAATTGCGGCCTACCACTGACGGCCCAATTCTCTGACCTCAGCATCGGCAACGTGGTCACCTACGCATGGACCTTTGAAGGTGGCACCCCAGCCACGAGTGCTTCAGCCAGCCCCGTTGTCACTTGGGAAGAAGCCGGCACCTATGAGATCACCCTCACCGTGGGAGACGGGTTCGGTTCGACATCCATCAACATGGCGAGCCTCGACGTCGGAGAAAACCTGCACCGGCTGGAAATCGACATCACTCCGGACAGCTTCCCCCAAGAGACCTCATTTGCAGTCACCACCGAAGAAGGAGACACCCTGTATTCCGGGGGAGCAGAGGGCTTGGACGTCTGCGTGCCCACAGGATGCCTCTCTGTCTGGCTGTTCGATGCTGGCGCCGATGGCTTCTCCATCGGAGGCACCTATCAAATCCGATACGACGGCAACATTCTCCGCGACGGAGAACACTTCGATGCAGCCCAACTCACGCTGACCGGATGTCCAGAAGGCAGTGGCTGCGATGCGCCGATTGACCTCGAGGTTTCGGCCCAAGGCGGGGTGCAGTCGCTGGTTGCCCCCCTCGCCGACACATGGTATTACCTCCCGGTCGACACGACAGGACAGTATCGGTTCTCCACCTGTGGATTGACCTCCTGTGACACCCGAATCCACCTCTACGACTACTGCGACATGGCCGTCTTTGAGACCTCTTCGGAGGCCTTCATCACCATGTCGGACAACGACTGCGGCTTGCAGAGCGAAGTGACCCCCGTGCTCATCGCGGGTGAGACCATCTATATCCGGGTCGAAGGTGACGGAGACTGCAACAACGGAGCGGGTGGCATCCCCTTCGAAGTGGAGTATCTCGGAGGTGTCCCGGGTTGTATGAACATCGAGGCCTGCAACTACCTCCCCATCGCTACGGCCCCGGACACGTGCTATCTCGCCGGAGATCCAGAATGTCCCAACATCGGTCCGGACCTCATCATCAATGGCTTGCGGGCTTACAGCACGCTCGAGATGACCACCGAGAGCAACAGCGATGCCTGCATGATTGCAGAAGGGTGCATTCAAGGATATGGCTCCCGTGAAATCGTACGCTTCGATACTGAAATCGCCAACATTGGCACCGAAGACTATTTCATCGGGGCGCCCTCAAACCAGCCCGACCAGTTTGAGTGGGACGCCTGTCACAACCACTATCACTACGAAGGCTATGCCGAATACGCCCTTTTCGATGACAGCGGCTCTCCGCTGCCGACCATCGGGTTCAAAAACGGCTTCTGCGTACTGGACCTCGGCGGCTGCAACTATGGCGGAGGCCCACAGAAATACACCTGCTCCAACATGGGCATCACGGCAGGCTGTCAAGACATCTACTCGCGTTACCTCGACTGCCAATGGGTCGACATCACGGACCTGCCGGGGGGCAACTACACCTTGGTCATCCGTGTCAATTGGGACTACAGTCCAGATGCCAATGGGAGCTTCGAATTGAACTACGCCAACAACGCCGTTGCCGTGTGTTTCTCCTTTGAACGGGACGGAGATGGGCAAGCCATCAACTTCGAGAAATACGAGGACTGTGACGTCCCTGTTGATTGCCTCGGACATCCGTACGGGGACGAGGAGCCCGATTGCGCAGGCAACTGTCCTGGGTTCCTGACCAAAGGCGACCTCAATCTAGACGGAGAAGTCGATGCGGACGACCCCTTGCTCTATGCGGACTTGGTCATCGATGGTGTGGAAACCGATGCGCCTTGCGTCGACCTCAACAGTGACGGCACTTTGAGCGTCACCGATGTGGCCTTGGCCGCCGATTGCGCCCACTACGGGCACAATCACCTCGGAGACAACGGCATTGAGGACCACTGCGATTGGAACGGCACCTTGGTCGTACCTGACCAGCAAGTGGATTTCACACTCATGATGATGCACGAAGACTCGGGCTTTGTCGATCTGTATGTCCAAAATCCCCAGACTTGGCTGAGTGGATGGTCGGTGCAATTGGACGGTGCCACATTTACCGAGATCACTCCCCTCTTCGACACGACCGGCTACCATCATTACTTCCACCTGTCTGCCGATGGCATGGCCTTCGGTGTGGCGCTGCAGGATAGCCTCATCCACAAAAGCACCCTGCCACAGCCCCTGGCGCGCTTGCACTTCACAGAAGCCGGCGAAGACATCTGTCTCTCTGCAACGGCTGAAGTCACCAATGAGGACCGCCACAACGCAACCGCCATGGGATCTGGCTGCGTCTCCCCGAGTGGCTTCTGCTTGGGAGATGCCAACGACAACGGCATCCACGATGTGGGCGACTTGCTCATCGCATTGAGCGTCTTCGGTTGCGTTGCGGATTGCGGACCGGCCGACGTCGACGCCGATGGAATCGTGAGCGTCAACGACTTGCTGATCATGCTCGGTTTGTTTGGAGACCCCTGTCAATAATCCGCTGTATTGCCCCCATTGAAGCCGTGCCTTGGCCCCACCGCCTGGGCTAACTTTGGGGTGCTCCATTGAAACGCGCATGGAATCCTCGCAACCACAAGACGTACCGACCTCCGCTGCTACGCGGTCCGGTCACCCCATTCGCATTGTCACCGCCGCCTCCCTCTTTGACGGGCACGATGCAGCCATCAACATCATGCGGCGCATCCTTCAGCGCTCCGGCTGCGAGATCATCCACCTTGGACATGACCGTTCCGTGGATGAAGTGGTCAACTGCGCCATCGAAGAAGACGTGCAAGCCATTGCGATGACCTCCTACCAAGGGGGGCACATGGAGTACTTCAAATACATGAAGGACCTGCTCGACGAACGCGGCGCAGGACACATCCGCATTTTTGGCGGAGGCGGCGGCACCATCCTCCCAGAAGAAATCAAAGCGCTTCAGGAGTACGGCATCGAGCGCATTTATCATCCCGACGATGGCCGTGAGCTTGGCCTGCAGGGGATGATTGACGATGTCATTCGTCGCTGTGACTTCCCCGTTGTGGACCAACCATCAGGTGAAGCCGACCGCCTCCCGCAACAGCAGCCTGGCGACCTGGCTCGGCTGATCACCGCGGCTGAAGTCGCAGCCGAGAGTTACGCGGGCATCCTTGAGGGCATCCGCAAAGGCGCCCAAACGGCCCAAGTCCCGGTTTTGGGCATCACCGGCACTGGCGGTGCCGGCAAGAGCTCCCTGGTCGATGAGTTGGTCCGCCGTTTTCTTCTCGACTTCACAGACAAGCGGATGGCCATTGTGTCCGTAGATCCGTCCAAGCGCAAAACGGGGGGCGCCCTGTTGGGTGACCGGATCAGAATGAATGCCATTGCCTCAGACCGCGTGTACATGCGGTCTTTGGCGACGCGTCAATCCAACCTCGCACTCAGCCGCCATGTGGGAGACGCCCTCGACATCCTCAAGGTGGCGGGCTTTGACCTCATCGTCTTGGAGACTTCAGGCATCGGCCAAAGCGACACTGAAATCATGGACCACAGCGATGTGGCCCTGTATGTGATGACGCCGGAATTCGGTGCGGCAACACAGCTCGAGAAGATCGACATGCTGGATTTTGCCGACGTGGTGGCCATCAACAAGTTTGACAAGCGCGGCGGCGCAGACGCCTTGCGCGACGTGCGCAAGCAATACAAGCGCAACCACGAATTGTGGGACGCCGAAGATGGCAGCCTGCCCATCTTTGGGACGATTGCGTCACAGTTCAACGACCCGGGCACCCACAGGCTGTACCGCACTTTGATGAATGCCCTCGCGGAGCAGACCGGTGCCGATTTGGCCAGCACTTTTGGCGCTGAGGCGGGAGACAGTGAAAAGGTGCACGTCATCCCCCCCAAACGCACGCGCTACTTGAGCGAAATCGCCGACACCGTCCGCGGTTACAACGATTGGACAGCGGCTCAGGCAGAGGTGGCCGGGAGGCTTCAAGCGGTCCAAAAGGCTGCCGGAGAGCTGTCCGATGCACCTCAAGCCCAAGAAGCCTTGCAAGCCAAGGCCGAAGCCCTCACCCGGGAGCTCGACCCCAAAAACCTGCATTGGTTGGAATCTTGGCCTGCCGAGGCTGACAGATACCGCCAGGAGGAGTACATCTTCGAAGTGAGGGGGCGAGAGATCCGCATTCCCACGACTTCTCAGAGCCTGAGTCATCAGGCCATTCCCAAGGTCAGTGTGCCCCGGCTCCAAGGATGGCAAGATTTGTTGCGCTGGGGCCTGCAGGAAAACCTACCCGGCTCCTTCCCATTTACCGCGGGCATTTATCCGTTCAAACGCGAAGGCGAAGACCCAACCCGGATGTTTGCCGGCGAAGGCGGACCGGAGCGGACCAACCGCAGGTTCCACTACGTCAGCTCGGACATGCCGGCCAAGCGGCTGTCCACTGCGTTTGACTCGGTCACACTCTACGGGCGCGATCCCGATTTGCGGCCGGACATTCATGGCAAAGTCGGAAACTCAGGGGTCAGCGTGTCGTGTCTCGATGACGCCAAGCGGTTGTACAGCGGGTTTGACTTGTGCGATCCTTCGACGAGCGTATCCATGACCATCAACGGCCCTGCGCCCATGGTCCTCGCGTTTTTCCTGAATGCAGCCATTGACCAGCGATGTGAAAAGCACATCCGCACCCACAAACTGGAAGGCGCCGTCGAAAAAGTACTCAAGGCGCGATGGGATGACCGTGGACTGGAGCGGCCCGTCTATCGCGGAGAGTTGCCCGACGGCAACGATGGCCTTGGACTGTTGCTGCTCGGCTGCACCGGGGACGAAGTCCTCGATCCCGGCACCTATCAGCAATTGGCCGCCGAGGCATTGTCTCAGGTGCGCGGGACCGTGCAAGCCGACATCCTCAAGGAGGACCAGGCCCAGAACACCTGCATCTTCTCCACGGAATTTGCCTTGAGGTTGATGGGGGATGTGCAAGCCTATTTCATCGAGCACAACGTCCGGAACTTCTACTCGGTGTCCATCAGTGGCTATCACATTGCCGAGGCCGGTGCAAATCCAATCACCCAACTGGCCTTTACCCTCGCCAACGGCTTTACCTACGTGGAGTACTATCTGAGCCGCGGGATGGACATCAATGCGTTCGGCCCCAACCTCAGCTTTTTCTTTTCCAACGGCATCGATCCGGAGTATGCCGTGATTGGCAGGGTCGCTCGCCGGATTTGGGCCAAGGCCCTCGACCGGAAGTACGGCGCCGATGAGCGGGCCCAGAAATTGAAGTACCACATCCAAACAAGCGGCCGGTCCCTGCACGCACAGGAGATCGACTTCAACGACATCCGGACGACGCTTCAGGCCTTGTACGCCATCTATGACAACTGCAATTCATTGCACACCAACGCATTCGATGAAGCGATCACGACGCCAACCGAAGGCAGCGTTCGCAGGGCCATTGCCATCCAGTTGATTATCAACCGCGAACTCGGCCTCGCCAAAAATGAAAACCCGTTGCAAGGCGCGTTTATCATTGAAGAGCTGACGGATCTCGTGGAAGAAGCCGTGATGGTGGAATTCGACCGTTTGACCGAACGCGGCGGTGTCCTTGGCGCCATGGAAACGATGTACCAACGCAGTCGGATTCAAGAGGAATCCTTGCACTACGAGACCCTGAAGCACACCGGTGAATACCCCATCATTGGAGTGAACACCTTCTTGTCCAAGGAGGGGTCCCCCACCCTTGTGCCAGGTGAAGTCATCCGGGCCACGGCGGAGGAAAAGCAATCCCAAATTGATGGGTTGCAAGCCTTGCACGGCGCGTTTGAATCCAGCTCCGACAAAGCTGTTGGGCGGGTGAAGTCCACAGCGGTTGCGCATGGCAACCTATTTGTGGAATTGATGCAGGCCGTGAAGTCTTGCTCTTTGGGCCAATTGACAGAGGCCTTGTTCGAGGTGGGCGGTGCGTATCGCCGCAACATGTGAGCTGTGGTCATCCACCTGTGGTCTGGCCCCCGCTCCATGAGCACAGCGCTCATGTACAGCTTTGCCCAACGACCGGACACCCGGGTTTTGGACGAGCCTCTCTACGGGTATTTCCTGGCACGCACAGGCGCTGAACGCCCAGACCGCGAAGCCACCCTGGCCCTTTGGCCCTCCACAGCAGAGGCCGCGCTGCAACACATGGCCCCTGCCCCTGTGGAACGAGACGGCGACAGGGTCCTCTTCTGCAAGCACATCGCCAATCATTTCGAGGGGCTCCCCTGGACGGCTTTTGCCGAGGACAAGCATATTTTGCTCTTCCGCAATCCCGCCGCTGTGATGGCTTCCTACGGCGCCCACATCAACCGACCCACCATGCAGGACGTGGGGTATGCCCTGCAATGTCAGCTCTTGGAGCGGCTGACGGCATCCGGGTATCCTCCTGTCGTGGTGTGCAGTGACCGATTGCAAGCCGCACCGGAGCCCACCTTGCGCGCCATGTGCGCGGCATTGGGCTTGGAGTGGGATGCCATGATGATGCACTGGTCCCCTGGACCACGGCCAGAGGACGGCCCTTGGGCGCCATGGTGGTACGCCGGCGTCCATGCTTCTTCGGGCTGGGAGCCACGCACACCCCGTGAGCATGACGTTCCAGCGCATTTGTCCGAACTTCACCAGGACTGCAAGGCCGCATATCACACCTTGCTCCAACACGCGATCTGATGGCCAAATTCAATCAACCTGACCCCCGTAATGCCAGCACACAGTGCTGGGTCGATGGGCTCGTAGCCCGCGATGAGGCCAAAGTGCACGTACTCGACAGCGTGGTGCAAGGTGGCGACGCCGTGTGGGAGGGTCTTCGGATCACAGAGGGCAAAGCCATACAGCTCGAGGAGCACCTCGACCGCCTGCTCGCCTCTGCCCATGCCCTCGCATTTGCAGACATTCCGGAACGCGACGCCGTGAGAAACGCCATCTTCTCGACGCTCGAAGCCAATGGCATGCGGGACGGCGTGCATTGCCGCATTACGCTCAGTCGGGGACTCAAATCGACCAGCGGTATGGACCCAAGGCTCAACGTGTATGGTCCCACCCTCATCGTGGTGCCCGAATACAAAGGGATGGTCTACGGTGATGAAGGTATCAGGCTCATCACAAGCGCCATCCGCCGCAACAGCCCTCAATTCCTCGACAGTCACATTCACCACAACAACCTGCTCAACAACATCCTCGCCAAAATCGAAGCCAATGTCGCCGGCATGGATGACGCTGTCATGCTGGATGACCGGGGCTTTCTGGCGGAGACCAATGCGACCAACCTCTTCCTTGTGCGCGGCGGTGAATTGCTCACGCCTTTTGCCCACGCTTGCCTGCCTGGTCTGACGAGGAAGTTCGTGCTAGACACCGCTTCAGAAGCTGGAATCACTGTCCGGGAAGCCGATCTGACCTTGACCGAACTGTACACCGCTGACGAGGCCTTTACCACGGGTACCATGGGCGCCCTCGCCCACATCATCGCTGTCGATGGACGCCGCATCGCTGCCGGCAACAAGGGGCCTGTGACCACGCAGCTTCAGCAGCGCTACGACGACTTCATCCTCGACACGGCGGTTGCGCTGCCGTTTTGAATCTCTGCAATCCGCCTAATTTGCCCCAGAATTTCACATCATGAACCCCACCCTTCGCAACATTCTCGCTGGTGTGGCAGGAGCCATCGCCAGTATGCCCGCCAACATGTTTTTGCTCGGGCCCATGGCCAAGCTGACCCAAGCCCCCCCGGCCCCTCCCTACGATCCTACTGCCGCGGCAGAAGCCATGGCGGAGGTATGGCGCGCCTATTTCGCCACGCTGGAACCCGTGCACATGCTCGGTCCGCTCGTCGCCCATTGGAATGGCGCGTTCATCGGGGCTTTGGTGGCCGGCCTCCTGGCAGCCAACCGGGGGCCGCGCGTCCCCTTGTTGGTGGCCGGCTTTGTGCTGGTTGGTGGCATTGCCAATGCCTTCATGTTGCCCGGACAACCACCCCTGTTCCTCGCTATCGACATCCTGGGATACCTGCCCGTGGGCTGGCTGGGATGGAAACTGGCGTTGAAGTTCAAGCCCATTCGCTGACCGGAACCTGTTAATGCTCGCAGCACCGACCTTCGCGCCGATGTCGCGCGGTTTGGTCTTTATGTTGCAGTCGGTGGTGCTCTACACCTCGGCCAACCTTTTGGTGAAGGCCTTGGCTGTCCTTCCCACCCCACAACTGGTCTTTCTCCGGAGTGCCATCAGCTTTGTCTTTTGTGCTGTGTGGATTTGGCGCCAAGGGGATCCATTGCTTGGGCACAACAGAAAGTGGCTCGTGTTGCGCGGTGTGTCCGGCATGATTGCTTTGACGCTGTTCTTTCATACGATCCGGCACATCCCGCTGGCCAGCGCAACCGTCATTCAATACCTCTCTCCCATTTTTACGGTGCTGCTGGCCATTCTCTTTGACGGTCAACGCATCCGACCGCACCGCTGGCTGTACTTCGCAGCTGCCTTTGGCGGCATCTTGGTGGTCAAGGGGTTCGACCCACGTGTTTCATGGCTCTACCTCGGCATGGGCCTCGGCAGTGCTTTGCTGGCCGCCGTGGCCTATCTGGCGACCATCAAATGCCGGGAGACAGACACACCTGTGGGTGTGGTCACCTACTTCCACATGATTGCCACGCCCATTATGGGTACGTGGAGCGCCACCGTTTGGCACCCTATGACCGCTTCACAATGGATGATGGCCCTCGGCATCGGGGTGCTATCCCTCTTGGCTCAAGTGGCGATGACCAAGGCCTTGCACTTGGAAGACGCGGCCCGTGTGATGCCCTTCAAATATTTCGGCGCCATTCTCGCCCTCGGCATGGCCTGGTTCCTCTTCGACGAAAAAATCACAGGGTGGGCGCTGGTCGGCATCGGCATCGTGCTGGCGGCCGTCACCGCCAATGCCATCGCCGGCCGCAAGAAGATCAGCGCACTGTGACCCGACGGGTGTGCAGGATGTCGCCCCCTGGGGTGCGTTGAACCACCTGTATCAAATAACTGCCCGCGGGACGCCCTTCGGTTCCCAGCATGAAGCGCTCGGCACCTGTCCAACGTGCCTGTTCCAGCAAGCGCCCGGTCAGGTCCAACCAACGCACTTCGGCACCGGTAAGGGATCCACCGGAGAAACTCAAAGCGAGGGACTCACCCGCTTGGACCGGATTGGGGCTGACCTGGAACACAGAACCTGCGAACACGCCACCGATGCCATTGACCGTGGTGCATGGATCGACGAGGTACGGCACGGCATTCTGGTACATGCTGTTGACCACCTCCGTGATACCGTTGATGCAAAGCTCCGTCGCGGGGGCTTCAGTCCAGTATATGCGGCAAAGTGTCGTCCACTCGTAATGCTTGGACATGGATGCGTTTTCGTAGCTCAAACCGATGACAGTGTTGCCCCCCAAAGCGAACTCAGGTTGAATCATGTACTCGACGGGGTCGACCATACTGACCACCTGTTGAATGCCACAGCTCACATCGAACTGGTACCCCAAAATGCGGTTGTGGGGATTCAAGACGTGGACATCAAAAAAGCCCTGCTCCCAGTTGACCTCCCCCAAGGAAAACCAAACGCTATCGAAGGGATTGATCACATGTGGTGCGGGGAATTGACACTTGTCGTGAAAACCACTGCTGTCCGGATGGTCATGCGCCATGTCCCAGAATTGGCACTGGGCCATCAAGGCCGCGTCTGATACTGTCAGTTCGCCATCCTGGTCCAGGTCGTTGCAAGGCATGGGGGTCAAGTCGTTGCCCAAGATCCCGTCTACATAGGCTTCGGCATCGGTCAAATCCTGGTCGGCGTCCAGGTCGAGGTCGCCCATCAAGGCTGTTCCCCCGCAGTCCCCCATGCAGTCCATTTGGGCTGTGCCGTAAGCTTCTCCTGTGCAATCCACGAGTTGGTCACAATCGTCCCAGACTTCGACCGCCAATTCTCCTGAGGAGCGGTCCATTTGGATGCAGACGACCCCCCAGTTGTTTTCGTAATCGTTTTCCTGTCGCCCGAGCGCGTCGGGGCTGTAATCCCAATTGACCCGCACCACCAGGTGGTAGACCCCGTCTGGAATGCCCGTGACATCAATCCACTGACAAGAAAGGCCCGCCCCATAGATGTCGCCACAATGGGCGGAAATGCCCATGTTGCTACAGCCGTATTGGAAAGTACCGCCATCGCTGCATTCCAAGTCCATCACGCAGAAGCCATTTTTGAAGCCAATGGGCAGCATCTGGCCGTCCATGGTGAACAGGTCATACTTCGCATAGCCCTTGTAGTGCCAGTGGTTGTGGCAATCGCCCCACTCGAACTGCTCGGTCGTATCGCTTTGGGCGGTGGTGCCGATGTAGTAATCGATGTCGCCGATGTTTTTGATGTGGGTCGTGAAGCGGACGAGCTCACGCTCGCCATAGCCGTTGAGACACCCCTCTACGATGTAGCAGTTGTCCTCGTCCACCATCATCGTTTCGGCCTGCAGGCTGTTCTCGATGGCGCTTTCGACCACCAAGAGGTCCGGACCAGTGCACAGCGGGTCGCCCGGATAGATGCAGCTGCCGTTGTCGACTTCTGCGGCAGGATTGTAGTTACATGCGGTCTCATCCATGCACCCCTCTGCGGGGCCGCCATAGGCGAGCGTCCAATCAAAACCACCGCAATCGCCTGCAAGGTTGGCGAAGCGCACCCAGTAAGTCACGCCGCCTTCGAGTAACACATAGAGCTGAGCACTCTCCTCGTTGTCTTCGCAACTGCCCTGATTGTCATCATAGTAAATGGACCCTTCGTTGGTGTCGTCGAAGTTGTTCATGTTGCAGTAGTCGTAGATCCAAAGCCGCGTATCACAGCCTGAACCGCAAC
>JAKMCW010000025.1 GCA_022428205.1 Flavobacteriales bacterium | reverse complement strand
TGGGAAGCGTTGGACTGCGTGGATGCCTTGAAGGCCGAGTTCGGCTGCTGAATCCCCGTTTCTTGGGTCAGAAGAGGAAGTCGTAGCCTTCGCTCTTCATGCGTTGATAACGCTCTCGGTCGAAGGTGAAGAGGCCACTGCCTTTGTGCTGTCCCACCTCTCGTCCTGACGCTTTGCGTTCAAGATCAGTGAGCAATGGGCTCTTGAAGAGCTTTTTGCGGAAATTCCGTTTGTCAAAGGTCTTGCCCAAGGCCTGCTCGTAAAGGGTCTGCAGTTGTCCCAGGGTGAATTCTTCTGGCAAGAGGTGAAATCCTACAGGACGGCGCTTGACCCTCCGCTTCAGCCTCTCCTTGGCGTAATTGACAATCTCGTTGTGGTCGAAAGCCAGGTCTGGAATGCGGTCGATGGGGCTCCATTGCATGCCGAATTGCTCCCACTTTTCGGCCAGGAAATCCTCCTTTCTGACCAGCGCATAGAAAGCGATGTTGGTGACCCTACCGAGTGGGTGACGGAAGACACCTCCGAAGGCCTTGAGTTGCTCGATGATCTCGGGTTCGTCATAGCCAAACAAGCCGTGGAACATGCTGCGGGCGCTGAGCATGAGCTCATCTTGGGCCTCCAAATATCGACTGGGCAGGAACAAGGCGTCTTTGAATGGGTCCCGCTGACTGCGGGCCAGCAACAGTTGAAGCTGGGCTCCGTCAAAACCGAACAAGACCAAACTCGTGCTCAAAGCCACGTTGAAGTCGGGATTGTCTTGGGGAAACTTCAGCATTTCGGACATGGTCAACAAAGTTGAAAGCGTAATAAAGATAACCGTGTAGGACCGCTATTAGTTCTCAAGGAATTCCCGGTTGGTTGTGCATCACAGCTCCTGAGAAGGTGTCTTCTCCTGCAGCAAACGATGGGGTCAGTGCAGCAAACGAATTGCGATCTAATCCGATCCACGCCGGCCCTTCGTTGTTGTTGGTCAGCACCCAGAGGATGCCATTGGCGCGGTCAAGGGCGGTGGTGCGCAAGTCACCTTCCCAAGTGGTGAGTTCTTCCATTTCGGTTGAGAACAAAATGGAAGTGTTACGCTGTGCCCAATTCGTACCATCCTCAGTACGTCCGGCACGCAGGATGGCGCCCTCTCCAGGGATTTGGCCACTGGACAGAGGTGTCGCGCCCCCGGTTCCGTTCCATACGCGGGTGGTACCATCTGACTCCAGGGCGGCAGGATGGCCTCCGATATCCAGCAACCATGCCGCACCATTGGGCCCTGTGGACCCTGGCGCTTCTGGGGTCCAAGTGAGGGACTCCAACCTAGCTCCAGAGGAAAGGTTGAACCGGATAAGTCGGAGCTCCTGACCATTGGTGCGCGCCAAAGCCACCATTTCTTCCCCGATGACCCCTGCGTCGATGAGCAGTTCTTCGTTTTCTAGCATCCAACTGCGTTGAACTTGTCCTTCTGCATTGTGCCAGGCGCAGCGGTCTGGCCAGCCCACTTCTGCCCATGCCGCTGACGTGTGTGCGAAGGGGGCCCTTCTGATGTAGCGGATTTCTCCTGCTGAGGTTAGGGTGGGGGTGTGCTCCCAGGTTGGCATGGAGGCGGGCGTTCCCGATGTGATGGGCCACCCTTTTAGGGTGTTCAGTCCCGTGACAATGAGGTCTTGTCCATCGAGGGCGGTCATGTGCTCGGGTGAAGAGGGGCCTGCGAATTCCAATGCGGCAGAGGATGCAGCGGCATCGGCGTAACCAAAGCCTGAATCGTTGCTGCCACCTGACCACCACAATCCACTGGATATTAGTGGTGTTCCGTTCCACGTTGCCGTGGTAAAGTCAGCGGCAGTCTGACCGACCCCATCGGTGGTTTTAGCGGTGAGCAGCAAAGGGAGAGGTCCTGTTCCAGGAAGGTTTTCTGCCACGTGCCAGGTGACCTGAACCGTGTCTTCCACGCCGCCTGACGAGGGGGCGGAGGACAATACGCCGGATTGGGTCCACCATATGGCACCGTTGTCCGGTCCCACATTGATGCGCCACGTGGCGACTTCGCTGGAACCTCGCTCGGGAACGGGGTCCAATACTCTAAATCTCAGTGCGACCGCATCGCCTCCAGCCACAGTGATGTTGGAGGTGGGGGATAGCCACGTTATTTCCGGTGGTGCTTTCTCGGTCGCACACCCGGTGATCAACAGGGCCGAAACCACAGCGCCACAGGCCGTTACCCTCGGTTGAAACATGTTGGAAAGGTACTTTGTGAATACGGGTGTTGAATCGCGGTGGACAGCGGATGCGGCCCAACCCCATTGTGGGGCCTAATTTGGTCCTTCAACCTTTTTTACCGTGGCCGATAACAAATCCTTCAGCAACAAGCGTAAATCTGCCATCAAGGCCCCTGTTGTTGCCCCCGGTATGACTGGAATTGGCAAGAAGCCGCCGCAGGCCATTGAGCTGGAGGAAGCCGTGCTCGGTGCCTGCATGCTCGAATCGACGGCCGTCAATGCGGTCATTGACATCCTTGAGCCGCAGGCGTTTTACAAGGATGCCCACGGTGAGATATACAAGGCCGTAAAGGAGCTTTTTGGTCGTTCGGAGCCCATCGACTTGCTCACGGTAACGGAGCAACTTCGCAAGGAAGGTGTCCTGGGATTTTGTGGCGGTCCAGCTTACGTCGCCGGGCTTACCGACCGCGTCGCGAGCAGTGCCAACGTGGAAGCACACGCCCGCATTGTGGCCCAGAAGTTTATTCAGCGGGAGTTGATTCGGATTTCGGGAGAAACCATCGAAGCCGCATTTGAAGACACCACGGATGTGTTCGATCTGTTGGACCGATCTGAGCAGCAGCTGTTCGAGGTGGCCGAAGGCAACATTCGTCAGGGCTACCAAGAGATGGGAGCGGTCATCCGTCAGGTTATTGAGGGCATCGATCAGGCCCGCCTCAACAAGGACGGTGTGAGCGGCGTACCCACCGGTTTCAACGCTTTGGATAAGCTGACTGGAGGTTGGCAGCGCTCGGACATGGTGGTCTTGGCCGCGCGTCCGGGTATGGGAAAGACGGCCTTCGTCTTGTCCATGGCCCGCAATATGGCGGTGGACCACGATGTCCCCGTAGCGGTCTTCTCCTTGGAGATGAGTTCCGCGCAATTGGTACAGCGATTGGTGGCCGCAGAATCCGAGTTGAGTGCAGAGAAATTCAGGAAGGGCGACCTAGAAGAATACGAGTACCAGCAACTCCAGAGCCGCATCACCAAGTTGGCCAAGGCCAAGTTGTTCATCGATGACACACCGGCATTGAGTGTTTTTGAGTTGCGCGCCAAGTGCCGCCGCCTCAAGCAAAAGCACGGCATCAGCATGGTCATCATCGATTACCTGCAGCTCATGACGGCCGGAGGCGAGAACAGCAGCAAAGGAAACCGCGAACAGGAGATCTCGACGATCAGTCGCTCGATCAAGAGTATCGCCAAGGAGCTCGATGTGCCGGTTATTGCCTTGTCTCAGCTGTCGCGTTCTGTGGAGACGAGGGGAGGAGATAAGCGGCCCATCCTTTCAGATTTGAGGGAGTCCGGGGCGATTGAGCAAGACGCGGACATTGTCTGCTTCATTTATCGTCCGGAATACTATGGCATCACGGAAGATGCCGATGGTATAGACACGGAGAACATGGGAGAGTTGATTGTGGCCAAGCACCGAAACGGTGGACTGGATACAGTGAAACTCAAGTTCACCAAGCACTTGGCCAAGTTCTCGGATTACGACGCCTTTGCTGACAGCCCGTTTGACTCGGGCGGCGGGTTGTCGCCCAATGAGAATTTCGCCAACGCAGGGGCTAAAACCATGACGGTGGGATCCCGGATGAACGAGCAGGACAAAGAGCCGCCGCCTTTCTGATTCCTTTGCGGACAGTGGCCCATGAGAGCGCCGGTCTGGAAGTATCTTGGCGTCATGTTGAAACCGCGCTGTTTGGTCTCCCTTCTGTTGATGCTGTCCCTGTTTACTGGGGGGCTTCAGGCCAGTAGACTCCTGATTCCCATGGACGACGGGCAGGCAAATCACTTGAAGGCCTACGGCATCGCCTACTGGGTGCTGGAGCAGGGCTTGGAAGTTGAGTGGTTGTTGAATTACCGCGGTGGGAGTTTCTTGATCCCTTCCGCCCCTTCCATTTCAGGAGAGTGTACCATCCGCGGGGTGGACTTTGAGCCGATGGCCGATGTTCAGGTCCAGCGGATGCTGCAGGGCATTGCCGACCCGGAGGTGAACCAACAGCGGGTCAAACTGGAGGTAGCTCCGCGTGTGGCTGTGTACAGTCCCAAGAGTAAGTTGCCTTGGGATGACGCGGTAACCTTGGTCTTGACCTATGCGGAAATCCCTTATGACATCGTCTACGATGCTGAGGTGATGGAAGGCAAGCTGATTGATTACGATTGGCTGCACCTGCACCACGAGGACTTTACAGGCCAATACGGCAAATTTTACCGTTCGTACCGCAACGCTGCGTGGTACCAGGAGGAGCAAGCCAAGCAAGAAGCCAGTGCGGCCTCATTGGGATTCTCCAAGGTGAGTGAAATGAAGCGGGCTGTGGCATTGGAGATGCGGAACTTCGTGTTGGGCGGTGGGTTCCTCTTTACCATGTGCTCGGGGACGGACAGCTTCGACATCGCGCTCTCGGCTCAGGAAACCGATATCTGCGAGCCCATGTTTGACGGGGATGCCTCGGATCCGTTGGCCCAACAAAAACTCGACTTCGAACAGGGGTTTGCCTTTTGGAATTACAGGTTGGTGCGCGACCCGATGGTGTATGAGTTCAGCGACATCGACGCCACGGAAGAGCACGGTAAACTCAAGGAAATCAAGGACTTTTTCACCCTGTTTGACTTCTCTGCCAAATGGGACGTCATCCCCACCATGTTGACCCAAAGTCACGAGCAGGTCATCCATGGTTTCATGGGACAAACCACAGCTTTCCGCAAGAAGTTCGTCCGTCCCGATGCTACGATACTGGGTGAAAGCAGAGGAGTGGGGTCCGTGAAATACCTCCACGGGACTTTGGGTGAAGGACAGTGGAGTTACTATGGGGGGCACGATCCGGAAGACTATCGGCATTTGGTCAACGACCCGCCCACCGACTTAAACCTGCACCCCAATTCCCCTGGATACAGGTTGATTCTGAACAACATATTGTTCCCGGCATCGCGGGAGAAGAAAAGAAAAACGTAAGGGGATTCAGTCCTTCTTGATCGTGACGATCAAGGTGAAGAGCTCGCGTTCGTCATCTTGTGACTCGAAGCGGTGTTCGATGGGGCCGTTGGCCTTTTTGGCAAGGCTGAGGAGACCAAGTCCTGCGCCACCCTTGCCCGACATCTCGCCGTTACACAACGTTTCGATGTAAGTCTTGCGCAGCGTCTCTTCTTCCATGCCGTTGATCTCGGCCAAACGCTCGCTGAGGATGCTGCGCATCTCCTTGTCTACCATGTTGCCACACTGGACTTGAAATCCAACCGGAGTGGCCTCCAGTGTCAAGTACAATTGCGTGAATCCACTTTCTTCGATGAGTCCGTGGCGCATCACATTTTGAAGACACTCGATCAGCACATTGCCGATTCGCTTCATAATGGTTCGACCTCCAGCGGCCGAAGCGCTCTTCTCTGCCAAGGCGAGCAATCCTTCCATGCCTGCAGAATCTACAGGCCCTATGTAGGAGAGCAACGTGCCGTACTGGTCCTCAGAACCATGGTCTTTCTGCAAGACCGTCCGCAACTCGCGTTGCAGGATTCGGAGATTTTGGGACCCGTATTTCGACATACCTCGGTTTTGGTTCTACTAATTTACGCAATTAATCGACGTATTTCCCACTTTATCGTCCGAAAAATTTGCAGCGTCTGACCAAGATAGAAGCAGAACCCAATGGAAATGACAGCTTTAACGCTGAATTTTCCACACCCGAGATAGCTTTAGGCTGCCTTGAAACCGCGAATTTGACCTGCAGGAATGATGGGCTGTCCATCGGGCTGGATCAACATCCCGTAGAACTCTGGCCTACAGAAGTGCAGTGACCCCCGGTAGGTGGTGCCCTTGAGGTAGGCGTGCCACACGGAGAGTGCAGTGTGCTGGAGTTGTTTCCAAGCAAAGGTGCTGAACCCTTTGGGGCAAGGGAAAGCTTGGATATAGGCGCGGGCAGTATCCAGGTCGGAAATGTGCAGCGGAAAGGAGATAGAGGGGATCATGCGGCGATTGTTGATGCTGTAGATGAAACGGTGATTCCGAGGTGGAGCGGCGCGCCGAGGATGCGGCGTGTTTGAAGGCAACCCCAGCTGCGACAACCTGTGGAAGCGTCTGTCGTTTCTTGGGCGCCAAGGGCGGCCAATACGGCGATGGCAGCGGCGCGTGGAGCTTGGTTTCTAAGGAGGCGACTGAATTGGGGGTAGTCCACCACCATCAGCCGTGGTGCGCGGTCTTGGGCGCCTGCTGAGCGGACCACGAGGTGAACCGGCATATCCACGCCAGCATAGGCGATGGACTCTATGGTCAAGGCTTGGATCGGGTGGGGAAACGCCCGGCCAGCAGGACGGCGATGCGGAGACTGAGGGCGAGGGGTGCGCTGGAGTGGGTTGCGCTGAAAAGCTGCGGTTCGTACCGCTGAAGAAGGAGTGTAAGAAACCATGTGGGAAGCGTTCATGATGCAACGTTCCCGGGTAGGTCCGTAAAGGAATTACGTACCCCAAAAAAATGTGCGGATAGGCCCTATTTGGTCGCTGTTCCGGTCTGATTCTGGTGGGACAGGGCGTCCAGGGCCTTGCGGTGAATGGCCTCCATTTCTGCGACCCAGGATGCTGGAGACAGCGGGCGGACATCCGCGCCGAAGCCGAGCATGAGCTGGTTTAATTCGTAGGTCGGGTGCACGTCCATGGCATAGGTAGTCCAACCCGGAAAAGGAGCGGGGACGTCCAATATTCGCTGACTGCCGTGGAGGGGCTGACTGTTGAGGTAATGTGACAATACAGGGGCTGCTGCCCACTGAAAGGTGGTCACGCCTCCGGAACCCGAGGTGATGCCCAGGCTGTGTTTGAAATATCGGTCTGCGTCGAAGCGGTCATCTCGCACGAAGCGCGCATTGTCGATGGCGACACTGTGCATCCTGTCCAGCGCAAAAGTTCGCACAGCGTCCGCCCCTTCGGGTTTGCCGATCAAATACCATCGGTTGCGGTACTCCTTGAGCAAATAAGGTTCTATGGCCCGCTCTGTTTCGCCTGTATCGGCGGCATCGAATTTGCGGTATTTGAACCTCACCACACGCCGCTCAGAGATGCCGGTCATCAGGGCGGAAATGTGCTCCGTACCCAAGGTGCGGGGGGCTTGCTCGAATTGGATGAACTGGTCAGCCAGTTGGCCCGGACCGGAGGCATGGACCCGGTCAAAAATTCGGCCAATCGCCGCATGGTACTGCTCGAACACCGGCATGTCGCGAAATTGAAGCAGGGTCAAGGTCGCAAACCGCAGGGCCTGTAGGTCTTGGTCCTGAAGATTTAGGCCGCTGATGCTGTAGTCGGGGTCTTCATAATGATAGCCGCGATGCTCTGCATTGTAAGCGATGGGGGCGTGGTACCCCAGTTCGCTTTCATTGCGCATGGCCCAGAGGTCTTTTTCAATCGTGGAAATGCTAATGCGCTCACCGGCACTCCCATACAGGGCTTCCTCACAGGCGTGTCGCAGGTCTTCCTTGGTGGGGAAGGGCCGCATGTTGTTGGTCAGGCAGCGGTCGATGATCCGGTATCGCAACAGGGCGTATTTGTTGGCGGGCATGGGTCAAAAATTGAGGCCGTGGTCCAACAACCACAGAATGAAAGGCAACAGGGGCAGTGCACAAGACAGGTCCAACAAGGGGAAACGCCGGATGTCCAGTAAATCCAGGCCCAAACCAAACAGGAGGATGCCGCCCAAACCTGATAGTTCGCCCACAAGCGTTTCAGGGATGCCCGCGCCGAGAGCGCTGAAGGCCAAGGTTAGACTGCCTTGGATGAGCAAGACAGCCCCTGCTGAGTAGAGGACGCCCCGTCCGAGCGCCGCCGCCAAAAAGATGGAACTGATGAGGTCCATGGTGCCCTTGGCGAACAGGATGGTAGGGTCACCTTCAAGACCGTCGCGCATGCAACCAACGAGGGTCATGGCCCCAACGCAAAAAAGCAAGGTGGACTGGACCAACGCGGCGCCGGTTCCTTCGCCCAAACGGTCTGCGGCACTTCGGATGCGCCGGTCAATGCCCAATGTGTGGCCTACGGCGGCACCCAACACCAGCGCCACAAAAACGGCGACCGGCTCTTGGATGTCCCCCATGAGGTCTACACCTATATACAGGGTGAACAGGCCGATGGCCGAAAACACAACGCCGCGCAGTTTTTGGGGCACCCGCTGCCTCAATGCGAGGCCCAATCCGGCCCCAAAAGCGACGGTGACGGTATTGAACAACGTTCCCAACATGGGTCCAAGTTACTTTTGACAGACGCGCGGTAATCCCCATTCTTGAGAACACGCTGAATATGTCCTTTAAAGTAGTTGCCAAAGACCCTCTTTCACGCGCCCGTTCTGGCACTTTGCAGACGGGGCACGGGACCATACGAACGCCGATTTTCATGCCGGTGGGTACGCAGGGTTCTGTCAAGTCTGTGCCTCAGGATGTGCTGGCCAGCGTCGTGGACCCTGATATCATCTTGGGCAATACCTACCACCTCTATTTGCGTCCCGGACTCGATGTGCTGTCCGCGGCAGGTGGACTGCATGGTTTCATGGGTTGGGACCGGCCCATTCTCACGGATTCAGGAGGCTATCAGGTATATAGCTTGGCGGCCAATCGGAAAATCAAGGAGGAAGGCGTCACCTTCAGGTCGCACATTGATGGGAGCCCGCATCTGTTCACGCCCGAACGGGCCGTGGACATACAACGGGTGATAGGTGCTGATATCATCATGGCTTTTGATGAATGTCCGCCTTATCCCTGTGACTACAAGTATGCCAGGGAATCCATGGAGATGACCCACCGATGGCTGGACCGTTGTATTGCGAGAATGGCGGAGACGGAGCCCCTGTATGGTCATGAGCAAATGCTCTTTCCCATCGTGCAGGGGTCGACCTATCCTGAGTTGAGGAAGGCCTCCGCCCATGCCATCGCTGAGCGCGGTGCAGTGGGCAATGCCATTGGGGGCTTGTCTGTGGGGGAGCCCCACGAGGAGATGTATGCGAGTGTGTCCTTGTGCACGGAGATTCTCCCGGAAGACAAGCCGCGTTACCTCATGGGGGTGGGCACTCCGGCAAACCTGCTTGAGAATATCGCTTTGGGGGTCGACATGTTCGACTGCGTCATGCCGACCCGGAATGCGCGCAATGGCATGCTGTTTACCCGCCAAGGCACAGTCAACATGCGCAACAGGAAATGGGAGAAGGACTTCTCTCCCTTGGATCCGACGGGTACTGCGGATGTCGACCAGCGTTACAGCAGGGCTTATGTGCGGCATTTGTTCCGTGCGGGGGAGTTGCTCGCGCTTCAGATTGCGACCGTGCACAACCTTGTCTTCTATCTCGATTTGATGAGGGAGGCGCGCGAGCGCATAGCGGACGGGACCTTCACCAGTTGGAAGGACAACTTGATTCCCGTTTTGGAACAGCGCTGCTGAAGCTGAGATATGCGCATCCTAGACCGCTATATCATCCGGAATTTCCTGGGCACTTTCTTCTTAATGGTGGCCCTGTTCTGTGTGGTGGCTGTGGTTTTTGATATCGCTGAAAATTTAGAGCGGCTCATCGAGAATGGTGCGCCTTGGGTGGAAGTCCTCGGTTCCTACTATGTGAGCTTCTGTCTCGCCCTGGGCAACATGCTGAGTGCCTTTATCGTGTTCCTGACAATCTTGTTGTTTACCAGCCGTTTGGCCCAGCGCAGTGAAATCATCGCGGTGCTTGCGGGGGGCATTTCCTTCCAACGGCTGATGCGGCCTTACTTCATCGCTTCGACCTTTTTGGTGGCGGGCAGTTTGTTGCTGGCCCATGTCATTTTACCCGTGTCCAACGAGCGGAAGTTGGATTTTGAGGTCGAGTACATCCACAAGGAATTTCACATCGCTGAACAGCACTTGTACCGGGAGATCCAACCCGGAACAGTGGTGTATTTCCGTTCGGTGAATGCGGGCAGAAAAGTGGGGTACCGCTTTGTTTTGGAGCAGTGGGAAGGAGAACGCTTGGCAGAGAAATGGATGGCGAGCAAGGCCAAATGGGTCCCGGAGGCCGAGACCTGGCGTATTTCCAACCTGAGACGCCGCAGTTGGGACGCAGAGGGACTGGAAAGTTTCGAGCGGATCGCCGTGTTGGATACGGCACTGGTCATGTCTATTGAAGACTTTGGCCAGCGATCGCAAGCCATGTCCACTCTGGATTGGCGTGAATTGAGGGCTGCCATTGAGCGGGAAAAGGCCAAGGGTTCGGGTGGGGAACGTTTGCTGCAATTGGAATCCCATACCCGCACCTCGAATGCATTTGCCATCTATGTCATGGCACTCATTGGGGTGAGTGTTGCCAGCAGGAGGCAACGAGGTGGCACGGGCATCCACATATTGATCGGTGTGGTGATCGGGTTCGTCTACGTCTTTAGTGCCAAGTTGATGTCGGTTTCTGCGACCCATGCGGGGATTCCGCCGATGGTGGCGGCTTGGACACCGAACGTCCTCTTCGGGCTGCTGGGCATTTTGCTGTACCGCAGGGCCCCAAAGTGAACCTTTCGTTTAGCGGAGGTGCAAGGGGCCACTCCAGCCTGTCCATCCCTGAGGCAGAGAATGGATCCATTGGGGGTCTGGCTCCTCACGGAAGCATCCAAACACAGCAGAGCCACTGCCGCTCATATCGGCATAGGTGGCACCCCAATGCCCAAGCATGCGGAGGGCTTCAGCGACTTCTGGCACCCGCGTGGCGATTGGCGCAGTAAAGTCGTTGTGAAGCTTGTTGGTCCAGTCGTCTGGAGCGCTGTTTTCCCACGTTTGGAGGCCGGGTCGGTCGTCATTTGGCGTGACCCATCCAAAGGCTTGAGGCGTTGAGATGTGCACCCCGGGATGCAATACCACCAGCCACCAGCCTGAAAGTTGGAGCGCGATGGGACGGATTTGCTCTCCACGTCCCGAAACATGGGCCGGGGTGTTTTGGATGAAAAACGGGCAATCTGACCCGAGCTGCGCGGCTAGGGCTTCGCGTTCGGAATTACTGAGCCCGAGGTTGAAGTGGGTGTTGAGTAGGTTGAGTGCGAATGCACCATCTGCACTTCCCCCGCCAAGACCTGCGCCCATGGGGATGGCTTTGATCAAATGGAACTGAACGGGCGGCAGGTCGAAGTTTTCTGAAAGCAGGCGGTAGGCGCGAAGGATGAGGTTGTCATGGCCTTGTCCTGGAATGGGCAGGCCATGGCTGTGCATGCTACATGCCGCCCCATTGTCGAGGGTTTCAATTTCGAGGGTGTCGCACCACCCGATGGGCAAAAACAGGCTCTCGATGGCATGGAAACCATCTTCTCTGCGCTTTCTAACCTGCAGACCGAGGTTGATTTTGGCGTTGGGAAAGGCGATTCGGGTGGTGGCGGTCATGGCTCTGAATTGGACTCAGCCATTGAAGTAGCCGTACTGTTTCAGCTTGCGTTCGTCATCTCTCCAGTCCTTGTCCACTTTGATGCGCAGTTCCAAAAAGACCTTTTCCTGCAGAAAGCTTTCGAGGTCTTTTCGGGCGTCTGTGGCCAAGCGTTTGATCATGCTTCCTCCAGCTCCGATCAATATGGCCTTTTGAGAATCCCGGGCCACGTGAATGTGGGCTTCGATGCGCCTGAGCAGCTTGCCTTCTTTGGTGCGGTCTTCCTTGAAGCTGTCGACAACAACTTCACTGCTGTAGGGTACCTCTTGGCGACAATGGGTGAGGATCTTCTCCCGGATGATTTCGGCGACGAAGAAACGCATGGGCTTGTCCGTCATTTCATCCTTTGGGAAAAATGGGGGAGAGGAGGGAAGCAGGGCAACAATACGTTCTAGCAGGTGGTCCAAGTTGAATCCGTGCAGGGCACTGATGGGGTGTATCTCTGCCCGAGGAATGAGTCCTTGCCAATGTTCGATGTGCCCCTTGATGGCTTCTTGTTCTCCAAGGTCAATCTTATTAACGAGCAGCAATACTGGAATGTCCATGCGCTGCACCTTTTCTAAAGTGTCGGGATGGGCCAGGGTATTCTCGTCAGGTGTAGTGACAATCAGGAGCACATCGGCATCCCGGAGGGCGGTCCGAACGAACTTCATCATGCCTTCCTGTAGCTTGTATGCGGGGTCGAGTACGCCTGGTGTGTCGGAATAAACGATTTGCCAATCATCATCGGAGACAATCCCCATGATGCGGTGCCGTGTCGTTTGCGCTTTGGAGTTGATGATGCTAAGCCGCTCACCTACAAGGCGGTTCATGAGCGTGGACTTGCCCACGTTGGGTGAACCTATGATGTTCACGAACCCCGCTCGGTGGGGGGTATTTGCATTCGTTGTGGACACTGGCGTCGATTTTCTATTGCAAAGAAACAGGACCCGCCTATCTTCGCCGTCCCGATTCGGGAAAACGGATCGCGGTGTGGAGCAGTTGGTAGCTCGTCGGGCTCATAACCCGAAGGTCGCAGGTTCGAGTCCTGCCACCGCAACAAAAGCCTCATAATGTGGAGGCAACTTTTAGAAAGGGTCAGCGCAGAGCTGGCCCTTTTTTTTGTTGTAGGGGCTGAGATGCGTGGGATTATCTGTTTTGCAGCCTCCTGACCCAGATGTTGTGTTCAATGCGGTTTTTTGACGCTACGAGGACATCTTAAAGCGCTGATATACAGATTGTTTGTCAGGTCGCGCGCCGTATTGGTGACGGGTCCTTCCGAGAAGTAGGTCGGCTTCCTCTGACGGACAAATCTGACAGAAATTTGTAGACGTAGCCATGGTCAGTCTGACTTAAAAAGTGTGTTTCTGACCCCATTAATATATCTCTTGTTTGGTATTACACGTATTTCGTCGAAGGCCTGTTTTTGGGTTGTTTGGTCATAGCCCCTTCAGAAGGGTATAATTCGACGAAGTGGCGCTCAAGAAATTGGGGGGAGAGGGAAGAATTGAGAACTTGCTACAACCTGTTTTAGGCAGGAAAAACCAAAGGAACCAATTCACTTGTGATGCGTCTCACATCTCTCATTTTTGCCCTCTTTGCTTGTTGGGCAACGTCATTCTCCCAGATTCAGCAAATCGCTGTCAATTCTGCTCCGGCCCCAGAAGGCTATGATCTCGAACTCGAGGTCGTCAACGAAGACATAGGTATTCTCGTTGGTGCCCTCGGCGTAACGGACTTAACTGG